>NZ_BAABBE010000020.1:0-153643 GCF_039537795.1 Lentzea roselyniae | reverse complement strand
CGTGTCGCTCAGCGCCTGCTGGCCATGGCCGCCGGCATCTGGCACAACTGGGAGGCGGGCGTGACCAGCAAACGCTCACTGACCGCGTTCGATCACTGACACCAACTTCACGGAATCAACCATCTAGCTGACGCCGTTGCGGATCGCGCGCGCGTAGGCCGCCGCGGTCCCCTGCGCGGAGCACTTCTTCATGTCGTCGTAGAGCCACATGAAGCCACCGGTGATCCCGGCCGAACCGCGCCACGACCGCATCTTGCTCTCCACGGTCGCGGGCGAGTCACCGGCCGAGCACCCGGAACCGTGCTTGCTCCAGAGTCCGGGATCCACCGTCATGCCGAGCGCCCGGTTCCAGGTGGCCGGGTTGTTGCCGGCGCCGCCCGCATAGCCCTGCAGGTACACGCGGTCGACCATCGTGCCGAGGTTGTTCTTCAGGCTCGCCCAGAACGACTGGTTCGTGTACGGCGCGAACGTGAACTTCGAGTACCCGAGCCCCGCGGCCATCCGCGCGAACGCCGCCGTCGGGCCGACCTGGTAGTACGACTCGTCGTCGTTGTTGATCGCGTCCGCACCGGTGGCGGTCTTCAGCGCCTGGAAGTTGCGGTGCAGGATGCTCGACGGCCCGGTGCCCTGGGAGCTGATCAGCTTGGCGATGTTCTCCCAGTCCGGCACCGCCCAGGCACCGACCGACACCTCGATCCGGTTGACGCTCGTCGGTGCCTGCTTGAGCGTCCGCAACCGCGCGGGCCAGCCGGCATCGCCGACGTACCGGCCGTCCCGCACGATCAGGACGTCGTTGTAGTACAGGTCGCCGCTGGGGTGGACGTGGATGCTCCAGAGGATCACGGTCGTGAACCCGGAGGCGCGCAGGGTGTTCATCACGGCTTGCCCGTCCGAGTAGAACGGGCCACCGCCGAAGATCGCCGATCGCGGTGACTGCTGCGCCGCGGCGGGTGCGGAGCCGAGTGCGGTCAGGGCGCACAGGGCCAGCACGGCCGCGAGGAGAGCGGGGAACCAGGGCCGCCTCATCACGAATGTCCCTTCGTCAGGCGGCGGCCCGGCTCTCACGATAGCGCCGTGATCAAGCTCTGCCCGCGCACTGCCTCGCCTCGTGGTGGGCCGCCATCCGGACGGCCGCGTTGGCCACGCCGAAGCCGCGGTAGTCACCGATCCGCTCGACCACCTCGAAGAACACCCTCGCACCCGCCAGTTCGGTGTAGAAGTGCAGGAACTCGCCGTGCTCGTCGCGGTCGTAGAGCACGGAGTGCTCCCGCAGTGCGCTGATGCGATCGGCTGGCAGCTGTTCGGGGTGGCCTACTCCGCGATCAACGGCATCCGGCCGTCGCTGTACGACGAGATGTTCAGCACCGAGGTCAGGCTGTCCGGCATGGCGATCGGCACGCAGGTCGGCTTCGCGATCGCGGGTCTCGCGCCGAGCGTGGTGTCGACGATCGGCTCCGGCCGCGACGACTGGGTCGGTGTCGCGATCTTCACGGCGGCGGTGTGCGTGCTGAGTGCGGCCGCGATCGCCACGGGACGCGAGACGTTCCGGCGTCCCACGGCAGAACTCGGCCGCCCGGCGCTGGGGTCACGCGTTCCCGCCCCGGCTCAGGCCTGAGAGCTCGGAGGCCGCCCACGGTCGTGGGCGGCCTCGTCCGTCAGTACCCGTAGACCAGGTCGTACGCGAGCTGCGGATCGAACTTGCCGGCCTCGACGTTCGGCGCCTTGCCGCACTTGCCGTCCGAGTCACCGGGCACCTTGACCCACAACAGCATCTCCGCGCCACCGCCGGTGCGGGCGGGCGGGCCGAGCTTGCGTCCGCCGGGGTTGCACCACTCGCCGTTGTGGCCGTTGCCGTTGCGGCTGGTGTCGATCACGTACGGCTTGGTGATGCCGAGCGCGGTGTTGACCGCGTTGCCGTACGTCGTCGACGCCGCGGTGGTGTGGTAGTTCGACACGTTGATCGAGAAGCCGCGCACGTTGCGCACTCCGGCGTTGTTGAGCCGAGTGGCCATGGTGCCGGCGGGCACCCACTGCGCGTTGCCCGCGTCGAGGTAGGCCCAGGTGTTGGGCGCCTTGGCCTTGAACTGCTCGGTGGCGTACTTGATCATCGCGGTGCGCTCGGCGATCTTGGCGTCGGTCATGCAGTTGAAGTCCGCCAGGGAGTCCGGCTCGATCACCACGACCGCGGGACGGGAGCCGATGGCCGACGCGAACGCGGAGATCCAGGCGCGGTAGGCCTCGGGGGTGCCGGCACCGCCGCCCGAGTGGCCACCGCAGGCGTCGCGGCCGGGGATGTTGTACGCCACCAGCACCGGCAGCTTGGTGCCGGTCTTGTTCACGTAACCGCCGACCGCCGTCTTGATGTCACCGCTCCAGCTGCCGAACCAGCGGGCGATCGGCTTGGAGGAGATGTTGTTCTTGATCGCGGCGTTCCGGCCGTCACTCGGGTTGTTGCGCACCCACACGGCGGGGTTGGAGTCCGGGTCGACGTAGAAGCCGTCGGTGAGGCTGACGGGACTGGCGGCGTGGGCGGCCGGGGCGGTCGCCACGACGGCCAGCAGGGCCAGCGCGAGTGCTCTCATCATGGCTCGCACACTCGCGCGGGCCGCTTAAGAGGCGGTAAGCCGGGGTTGAATCGCCAGGCCGGCGCAGGGGTCCCCTCGCAGCTCAACCTACTCGGCACCACTGACGATCCCGGACTGGATCGGCAGCAGCGGTGCCACCACCCTGGCGAGCGGCCCGCTGCGGAACGCCCCGCCGACCGGCCCGGCGAACGGCGAGCCCAGGTCCGGTGTGTCGGGCAACCGGGCCCAGACCGCCCACCTCTCGTCCCAGGCCTGGATCACGTCGAGATGCCCGCCGGGCAGGAACCGGGTCAGGTGCACTCCCGCGACCTGCCCGGTGTTGCCCAGCAGCGGTAACAGCCGGAACCCACCTTCGCGCCGCAACCGCTCGATCAGCTCCGCGCCGTCCATCTCATCTCGCCGCCATCTCCGCGTACTCGCGGTAGGCCAGCACCGCCGCGTCGCGCTCGGCACCGGACCACCCCAGCGGACCGGCGATCAGATCAGCCACCTGATCGGCCACCGACGCGCCCTGGTCGAGGTGCTCGACCGCGATCCGGGTGCGCCGCGCCAGCACGTCCTCGAGGTCGAGCGCACCCTCGTGCGTCACCGCGTACACGATCTCCGCCGCCAGGTACCCGGCCACGTCGGCCGAGAGCGACGGGTCCTGGGTGATCAGGGCGAGCACGTCGGACACCGCGGAGCCGTGGCGTCGCAGCAGACGCTCCACAGTGGACGTGGGCAGGCCGGACTCGGCGGCGACTCGAGCCCGGTCCGCCCACAGCTCGTGGTAGCCGACCGCGCCGCACAACGGCAGCCGGGCGGTCAGCGACGGTGCGACGGCGCGGCCGAGACCGGACACCGCGGAGTTCACGACGTCCGCCGCCATCACGCGGTAGGTCGTGTACTTGCCACCGGCGATCACGAAGAAGCCCGGCTCCGGTTGTGCCACAGCGTGTTCGCGCGACAGCTTGGCCGTGTCGCCGGACGCGCCGTCCAGCAGCGGCCGCAGACCCGCATAAGTACCAACGACGTCGTCGACCGAGAGCGGCGAGCGCAGCACCGCGTTGACGTGGTCGAGGATGTAGGAGACGTCCTCGGACGTCGCGGTGACGGCGGCGGGATCGCCGGAGTACGGCGTGTCCGTGGTGCCGATGATCCAGTGACGCCCCCACGGGATCACGAACAACACCGACTTCTCGGTCCGCGTGATCAGCCCGCCGTCCAGCTGGATCTTCGAGCGGTCCACCAGGACGTGCACGCCTTTGGACATCCGCACGTGGAACGGCGGCCTGCCGGGGCTCATCGCGTTCAGCGAGTCGGTCCACACACCGGTCGCACTGATCACCCGCCGCGCCCGGACGTCGATCAGAGACCCGTCCACCGAAACACGCGCGCCCGACACGCGGCCGCCGGACCTCAGCAGCGACGTGACCCGAGCCCGCGACAGGACCGTGGCGCCGTGCTGGGCGGCCGTGCGCACCAGGGTCAGGACCAGCCGGGCGTCGTCCATCTGCGCGTCGTAGTACCGGATCGCCCCGGCGAACTTCGAAACATCGAGCGACGGCCCGACCTGAGCCATCCGGCCGCGAGACAGATGCCGGTGCATCGGTACCGCCCCGGCGCCACCCATCGTGTCGTAAAGCAGCACACCTGCGCCGACATAAGCGCGTTCCCACTGCTTTTCCAGCGGGAAGAGGAACGGCACCGGCCGCACCAGGTGCGGTGCGAGCCGGCGCAGCAGCAGGCCGCGTTCCTTCAGAGCTTCCCGGACCAGCTTGAACTCCAGCTGCTCCAGGTACCGCAGCCCGCCGTGGACGAGCTTGCTGGACCGGCTCGACGTGCCCGCCGCCCAGTCGTGTGCCTCGACCAGCGCGACGGAGAGCCCGCGCGACGCCGCGTCCAGAGCGGCGCCCGCACCGACCACACCACCTCCGACCACGAGCACGTCGAACTCCGTCGAGCCCAACGACCGCACCGAGTCAGCACGCCGAGCCGGATCCAGCCTTGCGAACAACTTCGGCTCCTTAGAAGAGAGTCAGCGAACGCCTGTCTTATCGAACATCCGCGTCGACCCAGTCGAACGACTTGGTGACGGCCTTCTTCCAGTTGCGGTACTCGCGCTCGCGCTCGTCGGCGGCGAGCTCGGGCGTCCAGCGCTTGTCCTCAGCCCAGTTCGCGCGCAGCTCGTCCAGCGACGACCAGTAGCCGACAGCGAGACCGGCGGCGTACGCGGCGCCCAGAGCGGTCGTCTCCGCGACGACCGGACGCACCACCGGCACGTCGAGAACGTCGGCCTGGAACTGCATCAGCAGCTCGTTCGCGACCATGCCGCCGTCGACCTTCAGCTCGGTCAGCGGCACACCGGAGTCGGCGTTCATCGCGTCCAGAACCTCGCGGGTCTGGAACGCCGTCGCCTCCAGCACGGCACGCGCCAGGTGGCCCTTGTTGACGAACCGGGTCAGGCCGACGACCGCGCCACGCGCGTCCGCCCGCCAGTACGGGGCGAAGAGGCCGGAGAACGCGGGCACGAAGTACGCGCCACCGTTGTCCTCCACCGACCGCGCCAGCGTCTCGATCTCCGGGGCGGAGCCGATGATGCCGAGGTTGTCGCGCAGCCACTGCACCAGCGAGCCGGTGACCGCGATCGACCCTTCCAGCGCGTAGACGGGAGCCTCGTCGCCGATCTTGTAGCAGACCGTCGTCAGCAGGCCGTTCTTCGACGCGACCTTCTCGGTGCCGGTGTTCAGCAGCATGAAGTTGCCGGTGCCGTAGGTGTTCTTCGCGGTGCCGGGCTCGTAGCAGGCCTGGCCGAACGTCGCGGCCTGCTGGTCGCCGAGGATGCCCGCGATCGGCACGCCCTTGAGCACGCCGCCGGAGCCGGTGCCGTAGACCTCCGACGAGGAACGGATCTCCGGCAGCATCGACAGCGGCACGCCCATCTCGGCGGCGATCTCCGCGTCCCACTGCAGGGTGTCGAGGTCCATCAGCATGGTCCGCGACGCGTTGGTCACGTCGGTCGCGTGCACACCGCCGTTGGGGCCGCCGGTGAGGTTCCACAGCGTCCACGTGTCGGTGTTGCCGAACAGCAGGTCGCCTGCTTCCGCCCGCTCACGGGCGCCCTCGACGTTGTCGAGGATCCAGCGGATCTTCGGGCCGGAGAAGTAGGTCGCGAGCGGCAGGCCGACCTTGGCGCGGTACCGCTCGGCACCGCCGCCGAGCGCGCCGAGCTCCTCGACGATCGCCTGCGTGCGGGTGTCCTGCCAGACGATCGCGTTGTAGACGGGCTCGCCGGTGTTCTTGTCCCACACCACCGCGGTCTCGCGCTGGTTGGTGATGCCGACGGCGGCGAGGTCACCGGTGTTGAGGTCGGCGGCGGCGAGCGCCTGGCCGATCACGAACCGCGTGTTCTCGGAGATCTCGAGCGGGTTGTGCTCGACCCAGCCGGCCCGCGGGAAGATCTGCTCGTGCTCCTTCTGGCCCACGGCGACGATGGAGCCGCTGTGGTCGAAGATGATCGCCCTGGTGCTGGTCGTGCCCTGGTCGACGGCGAGAACGTACTGCGTCATCGAAAAGTCCTTTCAGGATGGTCAGAACACGAGCGAGGCGACGACACCGGCGATGGCACCGCCGACGATCGGTCCGACGACCGGCACCCAGGCGTAACCCCAGTCGGAGTCCTTCTTGCCGATGGCCTCACCGTCGGTGCCCTTGTACGACAGCGGCAGCAGGGCGTGCGCGATGCGCGGGCCGAGGTCGCGGGCCGGGTTGATCGCGTAGCCGGTGGGACCACCGAGCGAGGCACCGATACCGACGACCAGCAGCGCCGCGGCCAGCGGGCCGATCTGGGTCGGGGTCTTGCCGAACGCGAGGATCACGAAGACCAGGACGAACGTGCCGATGATCTCGCACACCAGGTTCCAGGTGTAGCTGCGGATCGCCGGGCCGGTGGAGAAGACGGCGAGCTTGAGACCCTCGTCGGGCGTCTCGTCGAAGTGCGGCTTGTACGCGAGCCACGCAAGGACGGCGCCGAGGAACGCGCCGAGCATCTCACCCGCGAAGTACACGATCGTCGAGCCCGCGCTGACCGGAACACCAGGGGCGTACTCCGCCGCACCGCTGGTCAGAATGCCGACGGTCACGGCCGGGTTGAGGTGCGCGCCCGACTTGTAGGCGACGTACACGCCGGCGAAGACCGCGAGGCCCCAGCCGAAGTTGATCAACAGCCACCCGCCGTCGAACCCCTTCGACTTGGCGAGCAGCACGTTGGCCACCACGCCCGCACCCAGCAACAGCAGGATGCCCGTACCGAGCACCTCGCTGAGGAACACTGACCCGAGACCCACGCTGGCCTCCCATTCGTCCTTGAACGGCTGATCACCCGGTGGTGATTGAGGCGGAACGTAATGACCCACGTCACGCCTGCTCAACGGGGACGTTTCGACAATGTCGACACCTACCGGGTGCAAAGCTGTGACCACTCGGTCACGCTGCGCTCAGACAAGGCGTTTCAGGCCGTTTTCCTGGGGCGATGGTCGCGGTAGCGGTTCGACATTGCCGACACGGGTCGTCTCAATTACGTTTCTCGCCGTGCCGGGACCAATCCAGTCGATCGAACGCGCCGCAGCCGTGCTGCGGCTGCTCGCGCGTGGCTCCGGCCATCACGGTCTCACGGAGATCGCCGACTCGCTCGGCCTCGCGCGCGGCACCGCGCACGGGATTCTCCGCACGCTGCAACGGGTCGAGTTCGTCGAGCAGGACCAGGCCACCGGCCGCTACCGGCTCGGTGCTGCGCTGCTGCACCTCGGCACCTCCTACCTCGACGCGAACGAGCTGCGCTCGCGGTCGATCAACTGGGCGGACACGCTGGCCGCACGCTCGGGCCAGGAGGTCAGGATCGGCATGCACCACGACGGTGCCGTGCTCGTCGTGCATCACGTGTTCCGGCCGGACGACTCGGTGCAGACCCTCGGCATCGGCGCGATGCTGCCGTTGCACGCGACCGCGCTGGGCAAGGTGCTCCTCGCCTACGACCCCGACCTGTCGGCGACCGCACGCCGGCGCGAGCTGACGTCGTTGACGCGCAGGACGATCACGCGCGCCCAGGCGCTGGAACGGGTGCTGACCGAGGTGCGCGCGCAGGGCTGGGCGGGCGAGGCCGAGGAGTACATGCCGGGCGAGGCCAGCATCGCCGCGCCGATCCGGATCCCCGGCGGCCTCGTGGTCGGCGCGATCGGCATCTCCGGCCCCGTCGACCGGCTGTGCGACTCCGCTGGACGGCCGCGCGCGACGCTGGTGCGCCAGGTGTCCCAGGCCGCGGAAGCGGTCACCACGTCTCTGGTCGACGAGAACTGAAAGGCGAGCCGTGCAACGGTTTGTGATGGCGATCGACCAGGGGACGACGTCGACGCGCTGCATCGTGTTCGACCAGAACGCCCGGCTGGTCGCGGTCGCCCAGCGCGAACACCGCCAGTACCACCCGCGGCCGGGCTGGGTCGAGCAGGACGCCGTCGAGATCTGGCGCAACGTCGACCGGATCATGCCGCAGGCGTTGCGGCAGGCGGGAATCACGGCCGACCAGGTCGTCGCGCTGGGCATCACGAACCAGCGCGAGACGTTCGTGCTGTGGGACCGCCACACCGGCGTCCCCATCGGCCGGGCGATCGTGTGGGAGGACATCCGCACCGAGGAACTCGTTGCCCAGCTGGGGAAACAGCCGGGCATCGAGGAGGTCCGCGAGCGCTGCGGCCTGCCGCTCGCGACCTACTTCTCGGCGCCGTCGTTGCGCTGGATGCTGGACAACGTGGCAGGGCTGCGGGCGAAGGCGGAACGCGGCGACGTCCTGTTCGGCACCATGGACACCTGGCTGATCTGGAACCTCACCGGCGGCGTGAACGGCGGCCTGCACGTCACGGACGTGACCAACGCGTCGCGGACCATGCTGATGAACCTCGGTTCGCGGCAATGGGATCCGATGCTGCTGGATTTCTTCGGCGTGCCCGCGGCGATGCTGCCAGAGATCAGGCCGTCGACCGAGATCCGCGGCACGACCACGCGCGTCGTACCGGGCATCTCGATCACGGCGGCGCTGGGCGACCAGCACGCGGCGCTGTTCGGGCAGACGTGCTTCGAGAAGGGGTCGATCAAGGGCACCTACGGCACCGGCGGCTTCCTGTTGATGAACACCGGCACCGAGCTGGTGCGGTCCAAGCACGGGCTGCTGACGACGATCGGCTACCAGATCGGCGGCGAGCCCGCGTACGCACTGGAAGGCTCGATCGCCGTCGCGGGGTCGCTGGTGCAGTGGTTCCGCGACAACCTCGGGCTGATCCACAGCGCGCCGGAGATCGAGACCTTGGCGCGCACGGTGAAGGACAACGGCGGCTGCTACATCGTGCCGGCGTTCTCGGGGCTCTTCGCGCCGCACTGGCTCGCGCAGGCACGCGGGCTCGTCGTCGGGCTGACCTCGTACATCAACAAGGGGCACCTGGCACGGGCCGTGCTGGAGGCGACCGGGTGGCAGACGCGTGAGGTCGTCGACGCGATGAACGCCGATCTCGGGGCGCCGACGCCGGTTCTGAAGGTGGACGGCGGGATGACCGCCGACCACCTGCTGATGCAGTTCATCGCGGACGTGCTGGACATCCCGGTGATGCGGCCGCTGGTCGCGGAGACCGTGTCACTGGGTGCCGCCTACGCCGCGGGCCTCGCCGCCGGATACTGGCCGGATCTCGAGGGCCTGCGCCGCAACTGGCATCTGGCCGCGCGGTGGAACCCTGTGATGGACGCCCGGCACCGCGAGGACGAGTACGCGAACTGGAAGCGGGCCATCGAGCTCACGTTCGCGTGGGCCCGCTCCAGTCCGTCCACTTAGAACGGCGACCCGAGCAAAATGGAGCCTTCCTCACGTCAGGTGGGCACGGGTCGCAATTTCCGCACGCGAGCGCGCCAGCCATTCTGAAGTTTCGAAAACAAGTCGAAACGACCGTTGTTCGACGATTCCCATGTCGAATGCCGTTCGACAACGCCGCAGGTCGCACGCCCGTGCGGCCAGCGGTTTACCTCTTGAACGTTCGGAAAGAATCTGGCAGCTTCAACTCCACGGGCGAATGTTAGCGCTAACACTGCGTCGAAGCAGTAGAGCGGAGAATCACCGTGGATTCGATGGGCCAAGTTTCACCGAACCGGCCGCGCCGTGCGGCCCGCTTCCGGCGCGCGCTGAGCACCGTGTTCGCCACCGTCTTCGCGGTTGCCGCGGCGGTCGCGCACGACACCGGTGCGGCGTCGGCGGCGACCGTCGACACCAACGCGTGGTATGTGTTGGTCAACCGCAACAGTGGCAAGGCGATGGACGTCGCGGGTGCTTCCACCGCCGACGGGGCGGGCATCCATCAGTGGTCCCGTCACGACAGGGCCAACCAGCAGTGGCAGTTCGTGGACTCCGGGAACGGCTACTACCGCTTGAAGTCGAGGAACTCGGGCAAGGTCCTCGACGTGGACAACTGGTCGACCGCGGACGGCGGGAAGATCCAGCAGTGGACGGATCTCAACGGCACCAACCAGCAGTTCCGGCTCGCGGACTCCGACGGCGGCCACGTCAGGCTGATCAACCGCAACAGCGGTAAGGCCGTTGAGGTAACCGGTCTGTCGACCGCGGACGGAGCGGCGGTCGTGCAGTACGGCGACTGGAACGGGTCCAACCAGCAGTGGCAGCTCGTCCGCGCGGGCGACACGGGAGGGTCGTGCCAGCTCCCGTCGAGTTACCGCTGGTCGTCGACGGGCCCGCTGGCGAACCCGAAGGCGGGCTGGGTCTCGCTCAAGGACTTCTCCACCGTCGTCCACAACGGCAAGCACCTGGTCTACGGGTCGACGGTCGACTCGGCGGGGCAGAACTACGGGTCGATGAACTTCGGGCCGTTCACCAGCTGGTCGGACATGGCCTCTGCCCCGCAGAACACGATGAACATCGGCACCGTCGCGCCCACGTTGTTCTACTTCGCCCCGAAGAACATCTGGGTGCTCGCCTACCAGTGGGGGCCGACGACCTTCAGCTACCGCACCACCAGCGACCCCACCAACGCCAACGGGTGGTCGGCGCCGCAGGAGCTCTTCCGCGGCAACATCCCCGGCGGGGGCGCCCTCGACCAGACGTTGATCGCCGACGGCCAGAACGTGTACATGTTCTTCGCCGGTGACAACGGCAACATCTACCGGTCCATCATGCCCATCGGGAACTTCCCAGGCAGCTTCGGCACGTCGTACACGACGATCATGACCGATACGAGGGAGAACCTGTTCGAGGGCGTCGAGGTCTACAAGGTCAAGGACCAGAACCAGTACCTGATGCTCGTCGAGGCGATGGGGGTGAACGGGCGCTACTTCCGCTCGTTCACCGCCACCAGCCTCGGCGGTTCCTGGACGCCGCAGGCCGCCACCGAGAGCAACCCGTTCGCCGGCAAGGCCAACAGCGGCGCGACCTGGAGCAACGACATCAGTCACGGCGATCTCGTGCGCACCAACCCCGACCAGACCAAGACCATCGACCCGTGCAACCTGCAGTTGCTCTACCAGGGGCGCAGCCCCAGCTCGGACGGCCTCCCGTACAACTCCCTGCCCTGGCGGCCGGCCTTGCTGACGCTCCAGCGCTGATCGCCTTACAGGACTAGGAACGCTGCTTCCGCACCCAGGCGGCCACGTCGTCCGCCTCGATGGGCAACGCGTCCGACAGGACGTCCGCGCCCGTCGAGGTGACGACGAGGTCGTCTTCGATGCGCACGCCGATGCCACGCAGCTCGGGCGGCAGCGTCTCGTCGTTAGGGTGGAAGTAGAGGCCGGGCTCGACGGTCAGCGCCATGCCGCGCTCCAGGATGCCCTGCTGGTAGGTCTCCTGGCGCGCGTCGGCGCAGTCGTGCACGTCCAGGCCGAGGAAGTGCCCGGTGCCGCAGACGATGTAGCGCCGGTGGTGCTGGCCGCTCGGGTCGAGCGCCTTGTCGACGCTGACCGGCAGCAGGCCCCAGTCGTGCAGGCCCTCGGCCAGCACGCGCATCGCGGTGTGGTGGAAGGCGCTGTAGTCGTTGCCGGGCCTGACTTCCGCGAGCGCCGCGACGTGCGAGGCGTGCACGAGGTCGTACACCTGACGCTGGGGCTCGCTGAACTCGCCGCTGACCGGGAACGTGCGCGTGACGTCCGCGGTGTAGAGGGAGTTCATCTCGACGCCGGCGTCGAGCAGCAGCAGGTCGGTCTCGTTCACGCGGCCGTCGCAGCGCGTCCAGTGCAGCACCGGGGCGTGCGGGCCGGCGGCGACGATCGAGGTGTAGCCGGGACCGTTGCCCTCGGTGCGGGCGCGGCGGTCGAACGTGCCCTGCAACCAGCGCTCTCCCCCGCCGCGCACGGCCTGGCCGAGCTCCATGGCGACGTCCGCGAAGCCCTTGACGCTGGCGTCGACGGCCTGGCGCAGCTGGTCGATCTCCCAGTCGTCCTTGATGCGGCGCAGCTCGGCGAGCGTGGTGCGCAGCTCGTCGCTGTGGGAACCGGTCAGCGCGTCGAGCAGCGGGTCGACGCCCTTGGCGGTCAGCGTCTCCGGGTGACGGCCGCGCAGCGCGTGCGCGAGATCCTCCAGCGGGCGGGCCGTGATGCCGAGCGCCTCGCCCCACTCCTTCGGCCCGGCGGCGGCGCCGATCCAGAACGGGCTGCGGTCGGCGTCGCCGAAGAAGTCGACGCTGTGGGCCTCCGACGGCACCGGCACGAACAGCGTGGCGTCCTCCGCGGACAGAACGAGCACCGCGCCCTCGACCTGGCAGCCGGTCAGCCACACGAAGTCACTGTCCGCGCGGAACTCGTGGAACGTGTCGTTGGACCGGACGTGCGCGCGGCCCGCTGCCAGGGCGATCCGCTTGCCCGGCAGAGCGGCGACGAGCTTGGCGCGGTGCGCCGCGGCGGCCTCGGCGGTGCCCTTCGGCAGGTCGATGTGGCTGTCCCACTCACCCCAGCCGTCGCGGATGTACGTGCGGAAGCCGTCCGCGTCCACCAGTTTCGCCATGTCGCGGCGTGTCCGAGCCAATTCCGGTCCTTTCGGGGAACGTCCTTCCCCGCCAGCCTCCCTCCCAACGGAGGGAGCCCGCCAATCCAGATCGGGGATAGCCTCAGGCTATGGAACTGGAGATCCGGCACCTGCGCGCGATCTGCGCCATCGGCGACGCGGGCAGCCTCTCGCGCGCGGCGACGCAGCTCGGGATCTCCCAGCCGTCGCTCACCACCCTGCTGCAGCGGGTCGAGCGTCTCGTCGGCGGGAGGCTGTTCGAACGCGGCCGGTCAGGAGCCGTTCCCACCGCACTGGGCGCGCAGATGCTGCAGCGGGCCAGGTTGTTGCTGGTGGAGCTGGAGGCGTTCGGCTCGGACATGGCCGGGCGGGACGGGCCTATCCGGTTCGGGTCGGTGCACATGGAGTGCGTGGCGGCGTTGTACACGCGGCTCGAGGACGCGCTGGACGACGTCACGCTGGTGGTCGACCCGTCGTCGACCGGACTCGCGCTGGCGTTGGCGAACGGTCACCTCGACGCGGCGGTGATCGCGGTCGACGAGGAGGGTGACCTGGGGCTGCCGCGCGGGGTGGCGCAGCGGATCGTGGTGCCGTGGGTGCCGGTGCACATCGCTCTTCCCGCTGCTCATCCGCTGGCCTCGGCACCAGAGGTGGAGCTGGCGGACCTGGCCGGCGAGGCGTGGGTGGGGCCGCCCGGCGCCGAGGACGGGTCGCTGACGACGCTGCGCGCGGCGTGCCGGGCGGCGGGGTTCGTGCCGCGCATCCGGTTCGAGGTGCCGAGCGGGGCCGGGCGGCAGCTGATCGCGGCGGGCAAGGCGGTGCAGCTGGTCGAGCCGACCTCGCAGGGCGGGCCGGGGGTGGCGGTGCGGCCGCTGGCGGGGGCGCCGATGCGGATGCGGCTGGTGTTCTGCTGGCGGCGGGAGCGGCTGACCTTCCGTCAGGCCAGCCGCGTGTTCGCCGAGGTGCTGGGTGCCTACTCGGAGCAGGCGCTCGCGAGTCCGGTGTTCCGGTCGTGGTGGGAGGAGCGCGGGGCGGCGCTCGCCGCAGCGGACTGAGCCGCCCCGCCGTCGTCACGACAGGGTGCCGAGCCACCCCTGCCAATCGGTGTCGTACTGCGTGCCGATCACCCGCGACACGTGGTCCCGCGCACCGGCCCAGTCACCCACGCGGTACTTCGCCAGCACAGCCGCCACGTCCTCCGGATGCTTCTCGATCAGGTACCGGACCGCGAGGTAACCCCATTGGTAGACCCGCTTCGCGTCGTGGTCGTAGGTCGTGTCGAAGAGCGCGCTCAACGCGTAGGTGCGCAGTTTCGCCTCAGCGATCGCCCTGTCGTAGACCACGCCCCGGTAGTGGTACGAGACGTACTCCGCGAAGCCCTCGACCCACCACACCGTGGGGGTCTTCATGTTCTCCTCGAAGTCGCCGTACATGTCGAACCGGCCGTCGAGGTAGTGGGTGTACTCGTGGTTGAGGTTCCAGATCTGGAAGTCGGGGCGCAGCCACTCGGCCTCGTACGCGATGAACCTCGGCTGGTTGCCCGCCTTCGCCGGATCGCCTTCGAGGTACATGCCGCCGTTGTTGGTGTCGATGCCGAACAGCACCCCGGCGTACGTGCGGTAGTCGGTGCTGGAGTCGAACACGACGACCTCGAGCGTCGTGTTGAGGTCGTCGGCGACCGGGCCGGGATCCCGCGCGATCTGGTGGAAGACCGCGTCCTGGCCTGCCAGGCTCGTGCACGTCCGGCTGAGCTCGTCCGAGGTCAGCTGCTGGGCCCGGATGCGCAGGGTGGCGCTGCAGGTGTGCCGGACGCCGAGCACCCTGCGGTTGATGCGCTCGCGGAAGTCGCAGGTGCGGTACGTGCGGCAGTTCGCCTTGTCGTACCAGTCGGCCATCTCGGCCACGCCGACCCACATCGGCGCGAGGCGGCCGACGACGTCGCCGCGCCTGGCCAGGCCGGCGAGCAGCGGCCGCACGCGCGGGGCGATGTCGCGGTGCTGCAGGAACCGGCCGAGCTCGCGGGTCGCGTTGTGGACCAGGTAGGCGCGGTCGGTGCCGAAGAAACCGAGATGCCGCACCACGAACCGGCGCAGCGCCCGCAGGATCTCCGGCTCGGCCTTCACCGCGGCCACGAAGTCCGCGTGGCTGTGGCCGTAGTAGAGCATGATCATGCCCGCGTGCACGGTGGCGTCGTCGGCCTTGGTGTAGTTGTCCAGCACGTGGGTCAACGCGCGCAGCTCGGCCGGGTAGTCGGTGACGGCCGCGTAGATCGTCGACTCGGGTGCCGCGTGGTGGAGGTTCCTGGCGACCTCGGGCGGCAGCAGGGGGCTGTTCGGCGCGCCCTGGACGGGTGCCGCCTGCGCTGCCGCAGGGACCAGGAGTCCGGCCAGAAGTGTCAGGACGAGTACGGCTAATCGCATCGGTGTCCTCCGCAGGGGATGTGAGGTGCTGAGGAGCGTCACACCGCTCGCGGAGCCCCGAACATTCCTTCCGCTCATAGGGCGCCACTATGGGACAGGCGTTGGACAACCTTGTCATCTTGTCTCGCTTGTCCTCTTGACCCCGAAAGGATCAGCCACCAAAGCTGTCCGTGGGCGCCCGATCGCATGGAGAGTTGAGGTCGCACGAGCTTTCTCGTCGTGTCTTCCTCGCCGCGAACGCCGGTCTGCTGGCCAGCGTCGCGTTGTCCCCCAAAGCACTCGCGAGCGAGGAGAAGGCGGCCCCGCAGGTGACCGATCTCGCCCTCAACCGGCCTGTTTCCGCCTCCTCCACCGCCTACGCCGCCACTCCCCCGCCTTTCGTGACCGACGGTCTGCAGCAGGTCGGCGTGCGCGGCTCCGGCTGGCGCGCGGCCGGCGGTGACCCGCAGTGGGTGGTCGTCGACCTGCAGGCGGTCTGCCAGGTCTCTTCGTTCGTGCTGGTCTTCGAGGCGAAGCTGGGCGATCCGACGTTCGTCCCGTCACCCAGCTACCAGCCGCGCACCGACACGACCGGCGCGGAGATCCTGTCCGCGGCCGCGCTGTCGTTCCGCCTCGACGTCAGCACCGACAACCGGACGTGGCGCGAGGTCCACCGCACCGACGACGGACAGGGCGCGGAAACCCGGATCCAGCTGGGGAAGCCGGTCGACGCGCGCTACGTCCGACTGGTCGCCACCCGCCGGTCGAACGACAACCCGTTGGGACTCAACGGTTTCCAGGTCTACGGCACGACCCGCGAGCAACGGCCGGCGGTGCGGGGCTGGACCGGCTGGCGCAGCAAGGGCACCGTGCCCGCGCTGGAGCCGGGCCCGGACCACACGGTGGAGCTGAACTCCGGCTGGCACCTCACGATGGACGACTTCGCGGGCACCGCCGACGGCGCAGCGCTGGCCAGGTCCGGTGTGGACACGTCGAGGTGGCTCGACGCGACGGTGCCCGGCACGGTGCTGACGTCGCTGGTCGACCAGGGCCACTTCCCGGACCCGGTGGCCGCCATGCACAACATGAAGATCCCGGAGGCCCTGTCGCGGCACTCCTGGTGGTACCGCCGCGCGTTCCCGCTGCCCAGGAGCTTCGCCGGCCGCAGGGTGTGGCTGGAGTTCGACGGCGTGATGCAGCACGCCGAGATCTGGCTCAACGGCACCAGGATCGGCGACGTCACCAACCCGTTCGTCCGCGGCGCGTTCGACATCACGCCGGCGTTGAACGCCTCCGGCGAGCAGGTGCTCGCGCTGCGGCTCAACCCGATGGCGCACCCCGGCAGCCCGACGGACAAGGGCAGCGACGGCGGCGCGTTCCCGAACTCGGGCAAGCTCTACCTCGACTCCCCCACCTACCTGTGCATCTCGGGCTGGGACTGGATGCCCGCCGTGCGCGACCGCGGCACCGGGATCTGGGACCACATCCGGCTGCGCGCCACCGGTGACGCGGTCATCGGCGATCCGCACATCGTGACAACGTTGTCGTCCGACCACAAATCCGCCGACATCGCGATCAGCGTGCCCGTGCGCAACACCGGCACGTCTCCCCTGCCGGTGACGGTGCAGGCGGCGTTCTCCGGCGTGAAGCTCGCGAAGGCCGTCACGCTGCCGCCCGGGACGTCGGAAGTCGCTCTCGGCACGCACACCATGGCCGACCCGAAGCTGTGGTGGCCGAACGGTTACGGCGACCCGTACCTGCACGAGACGGTCCTGACCGTGACCGCGAACGGTGCTGAGAGCGACAAGCGCACCACGCACTTCGGCATCCGCGAGTTCTCCTACGAGCACGAGCTGCCGATCGAGTTCCCGCCCGGTCAGAACGCCGTCACCCAGACCGTCGACCTCGGTCCGCAGACCGCACAGCACGTGCGGGTCACGGCGTTGCGCAGGGCCACCGGCTGGGGCGTGTCGATGTGGTCGCTGTCCATCATGGACGGTGAGACGGACCTCGCGCGCGGCAAGGTGGCCACCGCGTCCTCATTCGACAACGAGTGGAACAAGGCGCCGAACGTCGTCGACGGCGACCCCGGAACCCGCTGGTCGTCGGAATACCGCGACGACGAGTGGGTCCAGGTCGACCTCGGCACCAAGGTGTCGTTCAGCAAGGTCGTGATCTCGTGGGAACGCGCCTACGCGTCGCTCTACCAGGTGCAGGTCTCCGACGACGGCCAGACCTGGCGCGAGGTCGAGCAGGTCAGCAACGCCCCGAAGCCGTTGAAGATCCGGGTGAACGGCGTGCCGATCTTCTGCCGCGGCGGCAACTGGGGCTTCGACGAGCTCCTGCGCCGCATGCCGGCCGAGCGCATGGACAACGTCATCGCGCTTCACCGCGACATGAACTTCACGATGATCCGCAACTGGATCGGCGCCAGCAACCGCGACGAGTTCTACGCAGCCTGCGACCGGCACGGCATCCTGGTGTGGAACGACTTCTGGGTGGTCGGCTATTTCCCCGACGACATCCCGGGTTACCTCGACACTGCCCGCGACACGGTGATGAGGTACCGCCACCGCCCGAGCATCGTGGTGTGGTGCGGCGCCAACGAGGCCTCCCCGCCCCCGAACACCGACGCGGGCCTGCGCAAGATCGTCGCCGAGCAGCACGGCGACGTCCACTACCAGAGCCACTCCGCCGACGGCAGCGTCTCCGGCCACGGCCCGTACTACTGGGTCGAACCTCAGAAGTACTTCGACCCCAACACCTACGACACGTTCAACTTCGGCTTCCACACCGAGATCGGCATGCCGACGGTCCCGGTCGCCGAGACGATGCGCAACCTCGTCGGCTCCGAGGTCGCCTGGCCGATCGGCGACGTCTGGTACGCCCACGACTGGTGCACGAACGGCAACCAGCGCCCGCAGCTCTACCAGGCCGCGATCGACGCCCGCCTCGGCGCTTCCACCGGCCTGGACGAGTTCTGCCGCAAGGCGCAGTTCGTGAACTACGAGAACATGCGCGCGATGTTCGAGGCCTGGAACGCCAACCTGTGGGACGACGCCTCGGCTCTGCTGCTGTGGATGTCGCACCCGGCCTGGCATTCCACGGTGTGGCAGACCTACGACTACGACATGGACGTCAACGGCACGTACTTCGGTGCGAAGAAGGCGTGCGAACCGTTGCACGTCCAGGCCTCTTTGGACACCTGGCGGGTCTCGGTCCTCAACCACACCACCGGTGTCCTGCGCGGCCGCGTCGAGGCGACCGTCCACTCGTTGTCCGGCGCAGTGTTGAGCGCGCAGAAGGCGGACGTGGAGGTCGGCGCGTCCGGGCGGGCTCAGCTCTTCGAGGTGACCCCGCACGCGTCGCCGCTGCACCTCGTGCGGCTGCGGCTGCTGGACGGTGACCGCCTGCTGTCCGAGAACACCTACTGGCGCTACCGGACGCCGTCGGACCTGCAGGCCCTGAACTCCTCCGGTCGCACCAGGCTTTCCGTCGACGTCGGCAGCACGCGTCGTGACGGTGACCGGCGGCGGTTGACCGTGAAGGTGCGCAACACGGGCACGGTCGTCGCGGCGATGACCCGTCTCGGGCTGCGCGACAGGCGTTCCGGCGGGCGGGTGCTGCCGACCTTCTACAGCGACAACTACCTGTGGCTGCTGCCCGGCGAGACCCGCTCGGTGACGCTGTCGTGGCACAAGCGCGATCTCACGTCGGAACAACCTCGCGTGACCGTCGAGGCGTACAACGCCTAGCCGGGCTTCTTCGGCTCGGCGAAGATCAGGTGCCGCACGTGCGGGTCGTCCTTGGCCAGCGCACGTGCGGCTTCCTGGTTCTGCCGGTCCACGACCGTGCCGCGCTCGAGGTGCTGCCGCAGATGCTCCTGCCACGTCGCCACCGTGAACGTCTCCAGGAACGTCTCGGGCTTCTCCGTGTCGCGGAACAACCCCCACATCGTGGCGCCGGTGCGCCTGCGCGCCCGCCCGACCCGTTGCATGGCGGCGACGAACTCGTCCTCGTTCTCCCTCGCCACCGGCCACTCCACGGTGACCAGCACCGGTCCGGCGTCCGTGTCGTCGATCTCGGGTGGAGCCTCCCAGTACGTCGCCGGGCTGACGTCGAGCGGGCGGTCCAGCAGCGGCAACCACTTCGTCGCCACGAGCACCGCCACCGCCATCGCCACCGCGGGCACGATCATGGCGACTCTGAGGTCGTACGCGTCCGCGATGACACCCCACACCACCGCGCCCAGCGCCTGCCCGCCCATGAGGATCAGCTGGTAGTAGGCGAGCGCCCGAGCCCTCGTCCACGACGGCAGCAACACCTGCGCGGTGGCGTTGAACGTCGAGAGCGTCGCGATCCAGCACGCACCCGTCAGCAACATCGCCACGATCACCAGCACGAAGTTCTCCGTCAGCACCGCGGTACTGGTGGCCGCCGCGTAGAGCCACGTCGCGAACAGCACCATCCGGTTCTTGCTCATGCGCTGCAACAACTTCGGCACCACGAACGCGCCACCGATCGCCCCGGCGCCCACACTGCCGAGCAACACGCCGTACCCGCTGGCGTCGAGCCGGAGCGGCCCGCGCGCGATGGCCGGCAGCAGCGCCCACAACCCGCTGCCGAACACGATGAACAGCGAAAGCCTCGTCAGCACCCGCCGGAACAACGGCGAGCTCGCCACGTACCGCGCCCCGGTCCTCATCGCGGTGGCGATGTGCTCCGTCCCGAGTGGACGGTTGTCCGACGGCCTCCGCCACCGCCCCAGCACGATCAGCACGCCGAGGAACGACACGGTGTTGAACGCGAACGCCGCCTCCGGCCCCGCCAGCGCGATGAGCAGCCCGCCGAGCGCCGGCCCGATGGCGCGGCCGACGTTCATGTTGACGCCGTTGAGCAGCGCGGCCTGCGGGATCTCCTCGCGCCCCACCAGTTCCGGCTGGATGGCCTGGAAGGACGGCATCGACAGCGCCTGACCGATCGCCATCAACGCGAGCAGCCCGAGCAGGGTCGACGGCGTCGCCCTGTCGGTGCCCGCGAGCAGCATCAGCCCCGCCGCGCCCGCCAGCATCAGTGCCTGGCCGGACATGAGGACGTGGCGGCGGTCGAGGATGTCGCCGAGCGCGCCGGACGGCACGACCAGCAGGAACACCGGCAGCGTGGTGGCCGTCTGGACGAGCGCGACCTGCAGGGCCGAGCCGCCGAGGTCACCCATGAGCCACTGAGCGCCGACGGTCTGCGCCCAGGTGCCGATGTTGGAGGCGAACTGGGCGAGCCACAGCGCCCGGAAGGCACTGCGGCGCAGGGGTGCCCACGCGGAGACAGTCACCGCTCGATCTTCACACCCCTGCCCGCGCCTCGCCGAACTGTCGGTCCCGAGTTCTAGGATTGAAACTGGGGGAACCCGGCCGACGCCGTGTGTGTGGTGCGCGCACATCGCACCTAACGAGACTCAGGCGGCCGCAAAGCAGGCACCAACGCCAGCGCCGGCAGCAACAGCAACGGAACCACGAGCAAAGCCCTCAACACCCCGACCTCGTCACCGAGAAACCCGACCACCGGTGGCCCGGCGAGAAACGCCGTGTAACCGATCACCGCGACAACACTCACCCGAGCAGCCGCGCGAGCAGGATCGTCCGCAGCGGCACTCATCCCGACCGGGAACCCGAGCGCGGTACCAAGCCCCCACACGGCGACACCAGCGACCGCCACCACCGGCGACCCGCCGAACACCGCCAGCCCCACACCGGCAGCGGCCAGCAGCATCGTGATGACGAGCACCGGCACCCGCCCCCACCGGTCCAGCGCGATCGTGCCGAAGATCCGGCCGAACGTCATGGTCGTGACGAACACGCCGAACACCGCCGCGCCCATCGCCGGGTCGAACGAGTGGCCGTCGATGAACGCCAGCGCCACCCAGTCGTTCGCGGTGCCCTCGGTGAACGCGAGCACCAGCACCAGCATGCCGACCAGCAGCGTGCGAGGTTCCCGCCACGCCGCCATGACCCCGCTGCCGCGACCGTGCTCCGCGTCGCCGCCGAACCGGTACGTCCGCGCCGCCAGCAACGAGCCGACCGCGACCACCACCGCCACGAGCACCAGGTGCGTGGTCACCGGCAGGACCGCCCACGCCACCAGGGAGGTGAGGCCCGCGGCGGCCACGGTGCCGAGGCTCCACATGGCGTGGAAGCGCGGCATCACAGTTTTACCGAGAGCGCGCTCCACCTCCGCTGCCTCGACGTTCATCGCCACGTCACAGGTGCCGGAGCCGTAGCCCAGCACGAAGATGCCGATCGCCGTCAGCGCGACCGACGGGAAGGCTCCGATGCCGGCACCCGCCACCCCGAGACCTGCCGAGACCACCACCGCCGACACGCACACCGTGCGCCGGGCTCCGAGCCGGTGGGTGACCTCGCCCGCGGTGAGCATCGCCAGGAAGGCGCCCGCGGAAATCGACAACAGCAGCAAGCCCAGCGCGCCCGCGGACAGGCCGAGCGCGTCGCGGGCGGCGGGTACGCGGGCGAACCAGGTCGCCACGGCGACGCCGTTCAGTCCGAACGTGACCGCCACCCCCGCTGCGGCGGCCCGGACCTCGCGGCGTGGCGACGTGACCGTCATCCAGGCCCCCCTTTCTCGATACGGAATACATACCCCACACATGGAAGCGCTTCCACCGCAATACTGTGGAGATGACGGGAGAACGCAGCGCGACACTGGATGACGTGGCACGGGCCGCAGGCGTGTCACGAGCGACGGCCTCACGTGTGGTCACCGGTCAGGGCCCGGCGTCCGCGAAGGCACGCGACCGGGTCACCGCCGCCGTGACCCGGCTGGGTTACGTGCCGGACGCCGCCGCCCGCGCACTGGCCTCCCGCAGCGGTACCCGTCTCGCCATCGCCGTCATCGGCCACACCGCCGCCGTGCTCGACGACCCCTACGTGGGGCGCGTCCTGACCACGGCCGCGCACATCGCCGCCGAGCGCGAGGTCGGCGTCTCCCTGCACTGGCTACCCCTGAACGAGCCGGTCACACTCGCCGCGCTGGCCGGCAGGCGCGGGCTCGGCGGGTTGCTGGTGGTCAACCCGACGCGACCGGCGCTGGAGACGGTGCCGCGGGACCTGCGCGGCCGGGTCGCCGCGATCGGGGTGGGCACGCGTCACGTGCCGTCGTTCGACGTGGACAACCGCACCGGCACCGACGGAGTCGTGCGCCACCTGGTGAGCACCGGCCGGCGCCGGATCGCGATGGTCACCGGGCCGTCATGGCTGCCGTGCGGCGATCGTGCCGTCGAGGCCTACACCAGGGTGATGCGGGACATCGGCGGCGAGACCAGGGTCGTTCCCGGTGACTTCACGGCCGCTCGCGGTGCCGCGGCCGCCGCCGAGATCATGGCGCACTGGCCGGACACCGACGCGGTGTTCGCGCTCAGCGACCTCACCGCGCTGGGTGTCCTCGACGGACTGCACGCGCTCGGCGTCGATGTGCCGGGGGACGTGGCGGTCGCCGGGTTCGACGACATCGCGTTCGCCTCTCTCAGCCGTCCGGCGCTCACCACGTCCACGCACCCGGTGGAGGACATCGCCGCGGCGGCGGCACGAGCCGTGCTCGACCGCGGTGGCACCGACCGCGTCACGTGCTTCCCGTCCACCCTCGTCGTGCGCGAAAGCGCCTGACTCAGACCACCGTCACCGGATGCTTCACGACCGCGCCGAAGAGGTAGCCCTTCGTGTTGTACGGCGACTCGTCCGGCTGGTCGCCGGCCCGCACCCGCAGCACGTGGGACCCCGGCGTCGCCTGCCACCGGGTCCAGGGCGCCGCGCGACACCGGAGTGACCGGCCGCCACGTCCGCCCGTCCGTGGACACCGACCCGCCGCACCCCGCCCGGCGCGCGGGCCCGTCCGGTCAGCAACCGCCGCCCGGCAGGCAACGTCGCGTCCCACGGCAGCTCGAACGCGCTCTTGGCCACCTGCGTGGTCACCAACGTGCCCGCAGCCGGACAGGAGGGTCCGAGCACCCGGTAGAACTCCGTGTCCCACGGCGAATGCAGCGAAGTCTCCGACACCTCCACCGACCCCAGCCACCTGATGCTCGCGATCCCGACCCACCCCGGCACCACCAGCCGCGCCGGATAACCGTGGTCCACCGGCAGCTCGGCACCGTTCATCTCGCAGGCGACCAGCACGTCGTCCAAGGCCTTGGTCACGGGCAACGGCCGCCGCACCCGCCCGAAGTTCACCCGCCGGTCACGTACACACCGATGTCAGGCTCGTCCGGGTGCAGATCCGGGCCGGTTGCGGCCAGTTCCCCGTGCCCTCCCCGATACTGCTGTCGTGATCACGCCCGAATATCTCCTGTCGCCGCGTGAGTTCGAGGTGCTGTGGCGGACGCTTCGGCTCGGACGGATGCCCTACCCGCTGGACGTGCCCAGCGAGGGAGCGACCGAGCAGGAGGTCAGGACCCTGCAGCACCAGACGCTCGCCCGGCTGCGCGAACGCGGACTGGCCGACGACGAGCGGCTCGAGGACCTGCTGCGGCTGCTCGACGACCACGAGGTGTCCGTGGACGCCGTGCTGGGGCTGGACCGCACCGTGCGGGCGCTCGCGGCCTCCAGCGGTGACCGGGCCGTGCTGGCGATCATCGACGGCGACCGCGTCGGCCTCACCGAGATCAGGCCGACCGGTCTCGCCCGCGAGATCGTGCGCGTGCTGCCCGAGGGCGAACCCGGTCCCGGCAGCGCGATGTCCGTGCGAGCGGACACGTTGCAGCAGGCCGCCGCGTTGCAGGAAGCCGAGCCTGAGGAGGAGTCGAACGACCCGTGGGGCGCGGCCGACGACGAGCTCGACGACACCCGGGCGCTGCAACGCGCCGGTCTGTCCGCACAGGACGCACGCCAGCTCGGTGAGCTCGCCTCCAACCGGGTCGCGGGTGGCCAGTTCGGCGTGACGCACGGACGTCAGCGCGCGGACGCCGTCATCAACTGGTTCGACACCCGTCAGGGCCGCTATCTCGTCGTCAACTCTGGCGGCTGGCTGAGCCTCTCCCCCGCGGACAACGACCGCATCGCCACCCGAATCGACACCGTTCTCGCCTGACATTCCCGGAACCGGACAATATTTGTCATTGATCATTCGGGCGCGCACTCCGGTGTGCGCCCGAATTCGTCTCATCGGTTGAAATCACTCGGATCGGCGACACTCGCCGTTGCGGAATCGAGATCAAGACAAGCCTAAGAACCGATCCGAGACGCGTGTGATTTAGGCCACACAGGACCCCGGTCAAGGCCCGATCCGGTGATGTGAACAGAGGTCGGATGCCCGTTCGGGCACTGGATCGAGAGCGCTCTCACAACCTGGGGAAACGATCTTTACGATCACCGGTCGTCAACCCGGCGGTGGCCCGTTTCACTGCGCCGCAACAGATTGTGAACGCGAGTCTCAATTGGTTACCCGCGGCGTGGAAAGTAAGCGATGTACATGAAGCTACTTGATACTGCACGCATGTACATCGTCGGTGACAACGACGCTGTCGCATTGCGCGACACCGTCAGCTCGGGTCAGGTGCAACTCGACCCGGCCGCGGGCGAAGAGCTCCGCAAGCAGTTCCAGGCTCAGATCGACCAGGTCGACGCGTGGATCGAACACGCCAACACCAGCATCGCCCGTCCCGCACCGCTGGGCGCCAACCCGGTCGGCGACGCCATGCGCGACAAGTTCACCCACCGGGCCGAGGGTGAGCAGTACTCGTTCGTCAGCGTCATGACCGCGTACCGCACGGTGCTGGAACAGACGAAGAACTCGATCGTCGAGGCGATCGAGAACTTCACCCGCCTCGATGAGGACCAGCAGACCGAACTGAAGAAGATCATGAACAGCTGATCCCGGCTCGGATCCAGCTGACTCCATCGACGCGAGAGGCGAGCCGGTCATGCCCCCCGAGACCGACCCGAGCGAGTTCGAGAACAAGCCGGTCCTGACGGACCCCCAGAACTGGGCGTCACGCTCGCACCAAGAGCTCTACGCCGCTGTGCACAACAACAACGATCCCGGTCAGGCAGGCCAGATCAGCTCCGAGTGGGGCAAGTACGGCTCCGAGCTGACCGAGGCCGCCCGCACGATCAACGCGGTCATCACCGCGTCGGAGTCCAAGTGGACGGGTGCCGCCGCCGAAGCCGCCCGTGAGGCGATGAAGAAGCTCGGGACGTGGGTCGACGAGACCGCCCGCACCGCCGTCGAGGTCGGCAACAAGGTCGCCGAGCAGGGCCGCGTGATGGAGAACGCGCGAGCGCAGATGCCGGCGCCGATCCAGTTCGACTGGAACAAGGCCGCCGCCGCGCTGTCCCAGCCGGGCACACCCGCGTTCGTGCTGGCCTCCGCCGACATCGCGGCGGCCAACAACGCGTCGCGCGCCGCGCACGACCAGGCGGTCTCCGTGATGACCAACATGGAGAACAGCTCCCGGCAGATCGACACGTCGGTGCCGGTCTTCAAGCCGCCGTTCAACCCGACCACCGGCCGGATCGAGGAGCCGGTGCTGGCGCTGCCTCGCGCGGCCGGAGCGCCCACGCTCAACGGTGCCGAGGGCCTCATGTCCACGCACGCCGCCGCGAGTGGTGCCGCGACGGCCACCGCGCCCGCTCCCGCCGGTGCGCCGACCGGAGGCTCGCCGCAGGGCACCGGCGTCAACACGCCCGCCGCCGCGGCCTACACGCCGTCCGCGCCCGGCTACACCCCACCGCCCAGCGCGGGTGGTGGCGGAGGAGGCGGCAGCTACACGCCGCAGATGCCGAACTACAACCCCGGCAACACGAGCGCGGCAGCCGCGACGTACACGCCGACGGCTCCCGGCTACACACCACCGCCCAACCCCGGCACCACGTACACCAGCGGCGGCGGCAGCAACTACACGCCGCAGTTCCCGACGGGCGGCACGCCGTACACCGGCACGGGCCCGTCCGGCACGCAGCGGCCGAACACGAACATCCCGAAGGTTCCCGTGGTGGGCAGGGACATCCCGAACCCGAACTACACGCCGCAGAACCCGAACTCGCCCAAGGGAATGACGACGGGACCCGGTATGCCCGGTGGTCCGGGCGGCGGCGGTGGTGGCGGCGGTGCCTCGTCGGGCATGAAGCCCGGCGCGATTCCGAACTTCGGCGCCGCGGGTGGTGGCGGCGGCTTCGGTGGCGGCGCGGCCGGTGCCGGTGGCGCCGGTGGCGCGATGCAGCCGGGTGGCACGGCCGGTGTGCAGGGCCAGGCCCGTCCCGGCATGCCGATGGGCATGGCGGGTCCCGGCGCGGCCGCCGCGGCCGGTGCCGGCATGGCCGGCGCGCCGATGGGCGGCGCTCCCGCTGCCGGTGGCAGGGGCGAGGAGGACAAGGAACACCGGTCCGCCAGCTACATCATGGGCGGCGACCTGTTCGAGGTCCCCGGCGAGAACCTGCCCCCGTCGGTGATCGGCGGCGCGAAGCCCAAGAAGAAGGGCACCGACGCCTCGTGATCACCCCCGAGTTCCTGTTGTCGCCCCGCGAGTTCGACGTCCTGTGGCACGAGCTGCGGCTCGGCCGGATGCCCTACCCGCTGGACGTGCCGAGCGAGGGCGACACCGAGCAGGACCGCCGCGTGCTGCGCGAGAAGACGCTCGACGAGCTTCGGCACCGCGGCCTGGCCGACAACCACCGGCTGGAGGAGTACCTGCGGCTGCTCGACGACCACGACGTGTCCGTGGACGCGGTCGCCGGGCTGGACCGGACCGTGCGGGCGCTCGCCGTCTCCAACGGCGAGCGGGCCGTGCTGGCGATCATCGACAACGACCGGGTGGGGCTGCTGGCGATCCGGGAGACCGGCCTCGCCCGCGAGATCGTGCGGGTGCTGCCCGACGGTGAGCCCGGCCCCGGCACCGCGGTGAACGTGCGGGTCGAGACGTTGCAGGAGGCCGTCGCACTCCAGGAGTCGGAGGAGGACGACTCCGAAGACCCGTGGGGAGCGGCCGATGACGAGATGGACGACCGGGCCGCGTTGCAGCGGGCCGGTCTGTCCACTCAGGACGCGAAGCAGTTCGGTGAGCTCGCGGCGAACCGCGTCGCGGGCGGCCAGTTCGGCGTCACCCGCGGCCGGGCGCGCTCCGGTGTCGTGATCAACTGGTTCGACACCCACCAGGGCCGCTACCTGATGGTCAACTCGGACGGCTGGCTGAGCCTCTCGCCGACCGACAACGACCGCATCGCCACCCGAATCGACGCTGTGCTCGCGTGAAAACGCGTTGGTCGCAGTTGAACCGCCGCCGCCGGAGGAACGTGTGAATCCCGCGAACCCCACCCAGTGGGTCGAAGAGTACGAGGCCAAGCTGGCCGACCTGAAGAAGAAGTCGGAGGACCTGCAGGAGAACTTCGCCGCGTCCACCGCGACCGTCACGTCGAAGGACGGTTCGGTGACGGTGACCGTGGGCCCCAACGGCGGCCTGCAGAACCTCGTTCTCGGGCACCGCGCGGTCGAGCTGGGCTCCGCCCGGCTCACCGCCGTGATCCTGGAGACCGCGCGGCACGCCCAGAAGCAGGCGGCGGAGAAGGTCCTCGAGATCTTCAAGCCGCTCGGTGAGGGCACCGAGGCGTACCAGATGGTGTCCGACTCGATCCCGTCCGACGAGGAGGTCGACGAGACCGAGCCCTACGAGGAGATCGACTCCTACGACGAGCCGGAACCCGCTCCGGCTCCCCCGGTGAGCAGGCCGGCGGCAGCCCCGCAGCCGCAGCCCGTCCGCGGACGACGCCGCGCGGACGACGACGAAGACGACGACAACCAGCCCTGGTGAGGACACAGCGATGACCGCTCCCCAAACCCCACTCCCGTCTCCTCCCGGGATGAACATCACCGAGGAGAACAAGCTCAAGGGCTCGTTGTTCATCGAGGCCTACGGCAGCCTGATCGACGGCATCAGCAAGGACGCGGAGTCCGAGGCCGAGAAGGCACTCGACATCACGTTCAACGCGATCGGCGCGGCCTCGGCCACGGTGATGCTGGCGATCGACCCGCTGGGCAGCATCATCGGCGCCGGTGTCGGCTGGCTGATCGAACACGTGTCGTTCCTCCGCGACGCCCTGAACCAGCTGATGGGCAACCCGGAGGAGATCCAGGCCAACGTCGAGGCCACCAAGGCGCGCGCGGCCGAGCTGCGGGTGCTGGCCGAGGACCACAAGAACGGGCTGGCGACGTTCGACGGCTGGACCGGTACGTCGTCCGAGCGCTTCAAGGCGTCGATGGACGGCATGTCGCAGGAGCTGGACGAGCTCGCCAGCGCCGTCGAGACCAAGGCCAAGATCGTCGCGATCATGGGCATGCTGGTCACCGTCCTGCGCGACATCGTCCGCGACCTGATCGCCCAGCTGATCGGTTCGCTGATCGGCGGTGCGCTGATCGCGGCGGCCACGATGATCCCGACGTTCGGTGCCTCGATCCCCGCCTTCATCGGCTTCGCGGTCGGCAAGGCGGTCGCGCTGGGCACGAACATCGCGGCCCGCGTGGCCCGCGTCGTCGCCGCCCTCGGCCGGCAGATGAAGCGGATCGGCGACCTCGACGACATCATGGCGAAGATCAGCAAGGGCTGGGAGCGCTTCGAGAACTCCGCCGACGTCGCCGAGATCGGCTACGAGGGCTGGAAGGCTTCGAACGGTGTCGACAAGAAGATCGACGAGGCGGTGGCGAACAACCAGTCCGGTGGTGGTACCGCTACGGCTTACGCGCCCAACGCGGTCGCCAACGCCCGTGTTGGCACGGTCCAGGCGGAAGCGCCCACCATGCAGGCCCTCTCCCGGGCTCAGATGAACACGGTTGAGGCTGAGCCCATGCACGCGGTGAGGCGTATGGCCGCGTCCGAGCCGATGCACGTCGCCGAGCCGATGCAGGCGTTGCGGCCGATGCAGGCCACGGAGCGTGTGGTCGCGGCCGAGCCGTTGCAGCCGTTCCGGACGGCGCACCGCGTAGAGGCCGTCCAGGCCGAGCCGTTCCAGGCGGCACATCGCATGGCGGCGGCTTCGGACTCGACCGTGGCGTCCGGTGTCTCGATGACGGCAGGAACGCCGGTCCAGTCGATGCAGGCGCGGGAGATGTACAGCAGCGTCGAGGCCACCCCGGCCGAGCCGCTGCAGCAGGCGGCGGCGTTCGAGCCTCTCGCGCGGACCCAGATGTCGCACACCTTCGAGGCTCTCGAGCCGACGAGGGAGAACTACAACCCGCTCCAGGCGCACACGGCCTACTCGGCCCCGGCCGAGGCCTCCGAACCGCTCCAGCGCGCCGCGGCCTACGAGACGACCGCCCAGTCCGGCGGCGCCCCGGTCCAGCCGCTCCGCCCGGCCGTGATCCACGAGCGGTCCACCAGGCCGTCGGAGTAGTCCCCAGCCGGGACCCTGCCAACCCTGCTTTGTTCTGACGCAGCACTGGAGAAAAGCCGCTCATGGCCAAGGGGAACGCCAATCCCGCACCGTCGCCGTCGCCGAACACGAACCCGGCGCCGAACCCGACGCCCACCCCCTCGCCCACGGGTACCGGTGGGGGCAACCTCCCCACCGGCAACAGCGGCTTCTCCATGAACGACTCCTCGATGCAGGGGTTGCAGAGCAAGGCAGGGGACCTGGGGTCCCGGCTGGCGAGCATCTCGAGCGGCCTGCGCGGCCTGAACTTCAGCGGCAACGCGCTGGGCCCGATCGGCCTGTTCGCGGTACCGGCGCTCAACGCGTCCAACGACAACGCGGTCTCCCAGGCCGACAAGGGCGCCAAGGCGTTCACCGACGTCCAGGCGAACCTCAAGGCCACCCACCAGACGTTCGTCCAGACCGACGCGAACCAGCAGAAGACCTTCGGCTCGTTCGACACCTCCACCAACGCCAAGCCACCACCCGGCGCGGCCAACACGACGCTGGGCAACAACGCCCAAGGCGGCCCCAAGGTGTCCGGCCCCGGCTCCATCGCCGGCGGCGGCAGCGTCAACACCAAGGGCAACAACGCCCAAGGCGGCCCCAAGGTGTCCGGCCCCGGCTCCATCGCCGGCGGCGGCATCAACACCAAGGGCAACAACGTCCAGGGCGGCCCGCACGTGACCGGACCGGGCTCGATCAAGGGCGGCGGCGGTCTCACCGGTGGCGGGGCCAAGCCTCCCGGCGGTCCTGCCGTCGGTTCCGTGCCCAACATCAAGGGCGGCAGCGGTCCCGTCTCCGGTGGCGGCGTGAACACGCCCGGCGGCCCCGCTGTCGGCGCCGTGCCCAACATCAAGGGCGGCACCGGCCCGGTCACGACCGGTGGCGCCAAGGGTCCCGGTGGTCCCTCAGTCGGTGCCGTGCCGACCATCGCGGGCGGCGCGGGCCCCGTCTCGACCGGTGGCACCAAGACTCCCGGCGGTCCTGCCGTCGGCGCCACGCCGAACATCAAGAGCGGCACCGCTCCACTTTCCGGTGGCGGCGCCAAGGGCCCAGGCGGCCCGGGTGTGGTGGCGCCCCCGGTCATCGGCGGCGCCACCCCCGGCTCCCCCGCGTCCTCGAGGCCCGGCAGCACGCCAGGTGGCAAGGGCCCCGGAATCCCTTCTGTGCCAGGCGGAACCACACCCGGCTCGACCACCCCTGGCTCCAAGCCCGGCGTGACCCCACCCGGCCCGCAGAACGCCGTGACGTCCCCGTCGACCAGCGGCCCGCGCGGCAGCACCCCACCTCCCACCGGCGCCCCTGGCATGGCCCCGCCCATGGCTCCCGGCACCCCCGGTGCTCAGACCGGAGGCGAGAGGGGCGGCAACAAGTTCGGTGGCCCTGGCAGCAGCAAGGGCGTGTTCGACGCGCCCAAGCCCGGCACCCCCGACAGCACCATCTCCAAGCCCCCACCCGGCTCGACCACGACTCCCCCGCCCGCGCCCAAGCCAGGCACCCCCGGATCGCCGGCCGCGGGCACTCCGGGCTCGCCGGCAACTCCGGGTTCGCCGAAGCCAGGCGTCCCCGCCACCCCGCCTCCGGCAACCCCAGGCACTCCGCCCCCCGCAACCCCCGGCTCGCAGAGCGCGGTGACCACACAGCCTCAGAACAGCCCGCCACGCGGCGGCATCACCCCAGGGGCCACACCTCCCGCAGCAGCCGCAGCCGCCGCCACCCCGCCAATGGCACCGGGCGGAGCGAACCCCGGCGCAGGCACGTCCGAACGCGGCGGCAGCAAGTTCACGCCCCCGCCCACGAACACGGGCAAGGGCGTGTTCGACGCGCCCAAGCCCGGCACCCCCGACAACACGATCTCCAGGGCCCCAGGCACCTCGCCGTCGACCCCACCCCCGGCCCCGAAGCCGACCCCACTCTCACCGCCGCCGGCGTCGACGGTGCCGCCGGCGTCGACGCCCAGCCCGAACGCGCCCACCCCGAACACGCCCACCCCGAACACTCCGGGCCCCAACACGAACACCGCACCACCCACCCAGTCGCGCCCGGCCCCAGCCGCGCCGCCGCTGAACACGCCTCCGACGAGCGCACCCACGGCCAACGTTCCGCCCGCGAACACGCCGTCCCCCAGGCCGGACACGACGCCGTCCACGCAGCCGCCAAAGGCCGACACCGCACCCGCGCCGACGCGGCCCGCACCGGCCACGCCGACGCCGAACGTCTCGCCCGCGCCGAACCCGGCGACCAACGTGCCACCGCCCGCAACGCCGGCACCCGCGCCGAACGCCAACACGCCGCCGCCGAACGTCCCACCGGCGAACACGCCCTCCCCCAGGCCCGACACGGCACCCAACGCCCAGCCACCCAAGGCCGACACGCCACCCGTGCAGACGCGGCCCGCACCGGCCACACCCACGCCGAACGTCTCGCCCCCATCCGCGCCCAACGCCAATACGCCATCGCCGAGCCCGAACACGCCACCGGCGAACACGCCCGCGCCCAACGCGGCGGCCAACGTGCCACCGGCCGCGCCGCCGGCACCCGCGCCGAACGTCAACACGCCATCGCCGAACCCGGCGACCAACGTCCCACCGGCCACAACGCCGTCCCCGGCGCCCAACCCGAACACACCGCCGGTCAACGCACCTGCGACCAACGTGCCGCCGGCGAACCCGGCGCCGACCCCCAGCAGCCCGCCGGTCAACACACCGTCGCCGAACCCGGCGCCGAACGTGCCGCCCACCACCACGCCCAACCCCGGCGACTCGGGCGTGAAGACGCGTCCGGCCCCCGCGGCGAACGTTCCCTCGACGTCGCCCAGCACCAACACCACGGCGAACACCACCGCCGCACCCGACGTCGTCGTGGCGCCGGTACCGAGCCCCGGCCCGAACGCGCCGTCGCGTTCGAACCAGGCGCAGTCCGACAGCGACTCGGACACCGACTCCGTCTACGAGGACGCCTCGGACCAGACGGTCGAGCAGCGGATCGAGAGCTACAAGGCCGATGACCCGAGGCAGGACTCGCGCTGGCAGGTGACGCCGGACGGGTTCAAGTACCTGCCGAACCAGCCGTCGGAGTTCGTCGGCATCCACGTCGACGCTGACACCACGATCGGCCTGACGCCGTACATGGCCAAGCAGTGGCTGGCGGACAGCGGGATCGACGTGCCGGCGAACAGCGGTGTCAACGAGTCGATCATGCCGCTGCTCTACGACCCCGAGGTGGGCGGCGGCAACCGCAAGCCCGAGTCGTACGGCATCAACAACGCCGCAGACTTCCACAACGAGCTGATGGGCCTGGCCCGCGAGAAGCACATCCAGGGCCAGCAGCACCTGGTCGACGCGGTGAACGACGTGGCCAACCACATCACCAACCGGTACCCGCCGAGCGACTTCGCCTATGTCGGCCTGGGTCGCAGTCCGGCCGCCGTGGTCGCCGCGCTGCAGAACCAAGGTCACGACGCGGTGTCCATCCCGCTGTCGAACTTCCGGCCGCCGCCCTCGGACCCGAACTCGATCCTCGCCCCGTCGTACGCGGCACACGGCGGCAAGGTCGATCCGTTGACGCCCCAGCAGCAGGAGATGCTGAACGCCCACTTCGACGAGTTCCTGGGGAATCTGCCCCCGGACCGCAACGTGGTGCTGATCGACTACACGCAGGGCGGTCTGTCGCTGGTGTCGGCGCAGCACCAGCTGCAGCAGTACCTGAGCGACCACAAGGGATCGGACGCGAACGTGCACGCGTTCGCGATGCACCAGGACATCGACACCGCCAACCTCGGCAAGACGGTCGACGCCGCCGCGAAGCCGGGGTCGTTCAAGGAGGCCGTCTGGGAGACGGTCTGGGACACCGGCCGCGCCGCGGACCGGCAGCAGTGGGCCAGCCGCTTCGAGGCGTTCCCGATCACCAAGGACAACCCGCTCGGCGACGCGTTCCGCAAGGAGGTCTTCGACGACCTCGCCGAGTACGGGTCGTACAAGATCCTCGACCAGAACCCGGCCACGTTCGAGCAGGACCGCCCCCACCGGGAGCACAACACCCCGCCCGGCACCACGACCGGCTACGAGGTGCTGGGCGACGCCGTCCGCGAGGGCAGCCCCGACACCGACACCAACACGGCCGTGGACAACAACGCCTCCGCGCAGAACAACACCGGCGACAACCGTCCGGCACCGACCAGGGACACCCCGCCGGCACACCCCGCGCCGAACACGAACACCAGCCCGAACACGAACGCCGACACCAAGACCGACGCACCGAAGCAGGTCCGCAGCGGCGGCGCCCCACCGGCGATGACCCCGCCGACCCCGGAATCCCACCGGGGCAAGGACGTCCTCACCGACGAGTCGTGGCGGCACGACCCGGCCAAGACCGCCGACTGGTCCCAGCCGAACAACCCGGCCGACCGCAGCACCTGGGCCGACCGCCGCAACGACACCGACGTCCGCACCGTCGACGTGGTCGTCCACGACGTCCGCACCGACAGCACGCCGTCGAACATCAAGTCCTACCAGGGACTCATCAACTACGACCTGCGCCGCATCGAGACGACCCCCGGCAGCTTCGTGCAGGAGTACACCGTCAAGGTGCACGTCGACCCTGCCGCGGACGTCGACCCGGACGTCGTGCAGCAGGTCAAGGACAACGCCACCGCCGGCGTGAACAACCTGCTGAACCAGGGTTTCCGGCTCCCGAGCGGTGACCAGTTCCACCTCAACCTCGAGTTCACCGACAACAAGGCCGACGCCCACACCAGCATCAAGGTCGACCCGAACAACCCCAACGTCGACCAGACGCACTGGAACCCGGACACCAGCCAGGAGGTCCTGGCTCACGAGACGCTGCACTACCTCGGCATTCCCGACGAGTACAAGGACTCCAGCCGGGTCTTCCAGCAGCACGACACCAACTCCGGCGTCCACCAGAACGACGGCGGGCTGATGGGCGCCGACGTCCACCTGCCAGACCCCGGCATCCGGCCGCGCCACCTGTGGCTGATCGAACGCACCGCCAACAGCCAGGTCATGGTGCCCGACACCACGATCAACCCGGCCGGCCCCGCCACCGTGCCACCCCCGCCCGGCTGGACCCCGCCGAGCAGCACGAACCCGGCGCCCGACACCACGACCAACACCGACACCGCGCCGAGCACCAGCCAGGACACCGAGACCCGCGGCATGCCGAAACGCGCCGCCGGCTGGGACAGCGACAGCGACTCGGACACCGACGCACCCCCGCTCGACGAGCGTCCCACCAAGAAGAAGTACGACGGCCCGTCGTACGGCGAGCCCGGCCCCAGCAACGCCGGACCGTCCACTGTGGACGCCGACCAGAACACCCAGGCCGACGTCGACATGCACGACGCCCAGACCGACAGCCAGGTCGACGCCCTCACCGACGCGCTCAACGACCTGTCCCTGGGCAACGTCCAGTACAACAAGGCGTTCGGGGACCTCGCGAACGACGGCTTCGACCTGCCCACCAAGGACAACTACCTCGCCAAGCTCAAGGAGAGCGTCGAGGCGGACAAGCGCCCGTCCTTCGTGGTCAACATGATCGTCAGCCACAACGATCTGGGCAGGATCAACGACGTCATCAACTCGATCACCGCCGACGCCGGGCCCACCGGCAAGGACATGGTGTTCGTGGTCGGTGTCAACGGCCCCAACGGTTCCGGCGCCAGCATCGCCTCCAGCATCACCCAGGCGAACACCGCCGTCTCCGGCAGGCCCGAGCCGATCGCACTCGTGCCGCTACCGACCTTCGACCCGAAGGACGGCTTCCCCTACGGCACGATGCGCAACGAGACGATGCACAGCCCTGCCACGACGTTCGCCATCGGCGCGCTGAACGGCAAGGGCACGCACCCGTACATCTCGTTCCAGGACTTCGACACCGGCTCGCGCAAGGTGACCGGCGACCAGAAGGACATCTTCAACCACTTCAAGGACTCGCTGAACCCGCCGGGCGCCGGCCCGATCCGCCCGCTGCTGTACTCCGGCGGGTACCGCGTCGGCGACCCGAACGCGCTCGTCAACGACACCCGGGCCCGGATCGACAGCGAACGCAACAAGGTCAACAGCGACACGAAGCTCTCGCCCGAGAAGAAGGCGGAGAAACTCGAAGAACTGCGCGTCGCGGAGCAGCAGCTCCAGAACCCCGCCGAGTTCGTGCAGAAGTTCCAGCAGGCGATGAGCGACGACATGGACGCGCGCAACCGCCAGAAGGACTCGGCTCCGCTGCTGCCGTACTCGCCGGAGCCCAACCTCTTCATGGACGCGAACGTCACGGTCGTCGACCCCGACGTGAAGTTCAGCAAGGACGGCAACGAGTTCGGCGGCCTCAGCCAGTCGATCAACAAGTTCGCCGGCAACGAGATCGCCGAGATCCACCAGAACCAGCTGCAGAAGCCGGAGCTCAACCAGGACGTCAAGCAGGCCAAGGAGAAGCTCGAAGCCGACATCAGGGCTCAGGGCGGCACGCCCAGCCCCGCCCAGGCCAGGGTTCTCGCCTCGCTCGACGCCGAGATCAAGGCCAAGGAGATCCGCGCGGCGGCCGATCCGGAGTTCACGGGCAAGGCAGAGCAGATGGTCGTCGACTCCGGCATCGACGTCGACCTGAAGACCAACCGCAACCCCTACCGCGGCGAGAACTTCACCAGCGACTTCGTCAACGGCGCCGTGGGCACCGACCTGTCTCGCCTCGCGCTCGGTTTCGCGAAGAGCGAGGGCAAGTCGTGGCCGCAGTCGCACGTCGCGCTCACCTCGGTGACGAGCCGCATGTACGCCGGTGTCCCGGACGCGACCGGCAAGGTCGACCCCCAGGCCGACCGGGCGGCCAAGGCCGACGTGTCCGGTGCGAAGATCCGCGACGAGTTCCAGGACAAGAAGCCCAAGGCGGACGGCAGGGCGAACCCGAAGAACAAGCCGCACGAGCAGCGCGAAGCCCAGCAGCTCGTCAGGCACACGGAGACCGGCAAACAGGGCGGCTGGAACCCGTCGGACGCCGACGCGAAGAAGCTCGGCATCCAGGACAAGAACACCCTCAGCACCGCGGTCTCCGCCCCGGTCGAGGGGCACGGGCACATGGGCATCGACCCGACGGCCAAGCAGGAAAAAATGGCCGCGATGCTCAACCTGGCGTTGTCGTCCAACCCGAGCAACGTCACCCGCACGTTCGGCACGCTGGAACACGGCGTCCTGCCGATCGCGGCGGACCCGCGGCCGGACGGCATGTTCAACGCCGTGCACGAGGCCATGGTCTCCAACGCCGCGGCCAACCCCGCCCCGTCCGGTTCCAAGAAGGGCAGGGGCAGGGGCAACGCCGCTCCGGAGATCAAGTCCGCGAAGGACCTGCGCGCGGGCGCGATCCAGAAGGGGTCGATCGCGTCACCCGCGATCACCAAGCAGATCGCGAACTTCCGCCAGGAGCACGGCCTGGAGAACGGCCACCTGGTCACCGCGCTCATCGAGCCGGGCCCGGCGCCGAAGACCGACATCCCGGCGCACTTCAACCCCGGTTCCGGCGATGTCGCGGTCGACAACTCCACCGAGGACCCGAACTGGACACCGCCCACCGCCGCTGCAGCCGAGGCCGACGCCAAGGAGAACGCCGCCGAGAAGAAGGCCGACAACGCCAAGACCGCCAAGGCGGAGGAACTCGCCGCCAAACTGCTCGCGACGGAGATCGGCCGGCCGATCACGATCCACGGCCCGAACGGCACCCAGACGACCGTAGAGCCGTTCTACGAACCCGCGCCGGAGATCAACTCGAAGTCCAAGCCCGCGGACATCAAGAAGGCGGGGAACTGGGCGCCGCCGACGTTCCCGCCGCCGCTGGAGCTCGACGGGCACCCGCAGCCGAACGGCAAGACGCGCTTCACGCCGCACGACCCGGCGAACCCGCCGCAGCGGCTCGACGATCCGGGTGAGGGCCCGTCCGGCAGCGGCCCGATGGACGTGGATCCCGACACGTCGCGCGGCAACCCCGGCCCGTCCCGCGACGACGGTGATCCCGGCCCGTCGACCAGGGGCGCACCGCCCGCACCGGACACCGACACGCGCCCCGCGCCGCCCGCACCGGACGTGGAGACGCGACCGGCACCGCCGAGGCCGACGCCGAACCCGGTCATCCCGATGACCGTCCAGGCGCCGCCCGCGGTCGGCCAGGTGATGCCTGGAACCCAGGACCTGCCGGAGTTCTTCCAGAGCAACAAGGCGCTGGGCACGATCGCGCCGACGGACGTGCGTGGCGCCGAGAACGTCACCAGCGCCATCCCGAACCTCAAGCCCGCCGACGCCGCCCGCATCCAGCAGGCGCTCAACGGCGACTTCGAGTCGTTCCTGGACAACGGCCGCAACTTCCAGGTCAAGATCGGAAACACCTGGTACGAGGCGAACGTCCGCGCCACCATGCAGGCGCAGACCGCCACGGCACCGGTGGAGGCACCGGGCGTCAAGGTCGACATGGGTGCGCAGTCGGGCAACTCGTCCTCGACGACGCACACCGTCGCCACGGCCAACGACATCGGCGGCTCGGCCACGGCCGGTGTCGCGATGGGCCCGTACGGCTCGCTCGGCGGCAAGGCGCAGCTGGCAACGCCGGCGCAGGCGCAGAGCACGTCGTCCTCGCTCACCGACCAGCGGATCATCCGCGCGGGCGAGGGCTCGACGCAGGCCACCGTGCAGGTGTCCTACGACATCACACTGACCGACGCCAACGGCCGCGTCACGACCATCGACCCGGTCACCACCGGCACCGAAGTCACGCTGCAGATCCCGAACGACCTCGCGAAAATCGTCAACTCGGGTGCCGCGTCCGCCGCGGTCACCCCGCCGGACGCCAAGTGGGGCGCGAAGATCGAGCACCCCGCACCGGAGGCGGTGTCGGTCGGCAACCAGCAGAAGGCGTTCGCCGACGTCGCGGCGAAGCTGCACCCGTCGATCACCAAGGTCGGCTCGCCCGGCCGGGAGGCGTTGCAGAACTTCCTGAGCCCCACCGAGATCCGCAACAACCTCGGCGCGATGCTCGGCGGCGCCTACGTGACCTCGCCGGACCTGATCAGCCCGCACGCGAGCAAGGGCGCGGCGGTGCAGATGACGGCCAAGCTGCACACCGCGGAACTGGTCGGCACGCTCGACACCGGACAGCTGCGGCTGCACGAGGTCGCCTCGCACAGCAGCGGTGTGTCCTCGACGACCAAGTCCGGTGGTGACGTCACCGCCGGGTTCGGCGGCAACATCGGTGTGCCCAACGCGGTCGGCGGCCAGGTCGGCGCCACGCTCGGCTACTCCGCGCGAGTCGCCGAGAACGTCAACGCGGGCACCAACACCAGCCACCGCACCGGCATCCAGCTCAAGGGCGACACCGGTCTGTACAAGGTCACCGCCGAGGTCGAGGTCCGCACGCCCAGCGGTGCCGACGTCAAGATCCCGGTCACCACGTACCTGCGGCTCGGGCTGCCGGAGGCAGGTGCGCTGGGCCTGCCGACACCGGACGGCACCAGGAACAACATCGTCGACGAGTCCAACAAGGGCAAGAAGTTCCCTCCGCCCTACCTCGGCGACGCGCTCGCCGCGGGCAACGCCAAGGTCGGCGAGTTCGAGGTGGCTTCCGAGGTGCAGAGCCAGGTCGAGGGCGCGTTGCGTGACCTGCCCGGCTTCGGCAAGTTCCTGCCCAACTGGAACAACCCGGACGCGAACCCGCGCAGCAGCAAGGGCCAGAGCTTCGGCGACGTCGCCGAACAGCTCGCGAACCAGCGCAGGCTGACCTCACAGCTCTCGCCCGCGGCGCTGAAGGCCAACATGGACAGCCTGATGGGCCCCGGCGTCCAGGTGCAGCTGAAGAACAGCGGCAAGACCAGCAACACCTACGTCAACATCACGGTCAAGGCGAAGGTGTCGGACCCGGTGCACCTCGGCCAGGCCGACGCGCGCAACGTCCGCGAGTCGTCGTCGACCGGCCCGAAGCTCGACAGCTCGACCGCGACCACCAAGGGCTGGAGCGGTGGCGTCGAGGGCAAGGTGACGATCCCGGCCAAGACCAGCGTCGCCTCGCTCACCCCGACGCCCCAGTTCGGCGTGAAGTACAACCACTCGTGGACCGACAAGACCTCGGCCGGCCCGACGGTCAACAGCACCTCGCTCAACGTCGGCAGCCCGAACGCCCAGGTGTTCCGGGGCGACGTGGAGTTCGAGGTCGAGATCACCACGTTCACCCGGCCTCGGGCGTGGGTGCGGCGGATCGTGCCCGGCGCGCCGGGATTCCACTCGCCCGAGCAGAGCACCGTCGCCAAGACCGGGGACGGCGGCCTCAAGCCGATCAAGGGCGGGGTCAACCTCTGGGTGTCCGACAGCTCCACTTTGGACACCAACCCCGGCAACGGGTTCAAGCCCGGTGACCCGGAACCCAAGGTGCTCAGGAACGCGCCGACGGTCCAGCAGCTGCTGACCACCGGGCCGAAGGAGAAGTCGCCGGACTTCCTGCACGTGGAGGCAGTGGCGAACACGACGGCGCTGCGCGACCAGGCCGTCGACGCGCTCAACCGCGCGGCGGGCGGCGACTCGGCGCTGACCGTGCCGGGCACCGCGTCGCGCGCCCAGATCGACAAGATGTTCTCCCCTGAGAACATCAAGGCGAACCTGCGCAAGCTGACCGAGACCGGCATGCAGGAGCAGGGCCTGAAGTACGACCGGCGGGTCACCGACCGCACCGGCGCGATCGGCGTCTCGTTCCAGCTGGCCAACCCGAGGCTCGTGTCCATTTCGGACAACACCGGCACGGAGAACGCGCACACCGGCGGTTACAAGGCGAGCCAGTCGTCGTCCACCAGCCGTTCGGCCGACATCACCGGTGGCGTCAACGTCCCGGTCAAGCCGAACGTGACCGCGCCGCCCGCCGGTGAGCCCACGCCTGCCAGCGGTTCCGGCGGTGCCGCGGTGGCAGGCAAGGTCACGCCGTGGTCGGACTCGAAGTCGTCGTCCACCGAGGTCGGCGGTAGCCACGACCGCAACTTCGTGACACCCGGTGGCGCGCGCACCGTGCTGGTGCAGCTCGACGCGGACGTCACGGTGGTCGGCGAGAGCCGGGCGGGGAACTTCCTGCACGGCGGCACGCCGAAGGCCGAGGGCGCGACGGTCACCCTGCCGAAGTCCGTCTTCGTGCGCGTGACCGAGGACGTCGCGCGGGACATGGGTCTGCTGCCCGACGTCCAGCCCAGCGTACCCAGGCCGGACTTCCCGAAGATGGCGCCGCCCTCGACGGTGGCCAAGGACCAGCCCGGCGCACTGGGTCTGTCCGTTGTGGAGAGTGCACCGGACCTGTCCGGTGTGGTCGCGCAGCTCACGCAGGACGTCAACGCCAAGACCGCGAAGCGGTTCGGCGACCCGCTGCTGCCGGACTCGGTGCTCAGGGACTCGATGAGCAACCTGCAGCGCCTGGTCGACTTCAGCTCACCCGCCAGCGTCAAGGCGATGATCGACAGCGCGCTGGACGGCGGCGTGCCGTTGCTGGTGCACCAGCCCGGCACGTTCGGCAAGGACTCCTACCAGGTCACGTTGCGGGCCAGGGCGGACACGCCGAAGTTCCAGGAGGTCGTCAACGACGGCGTCGAGATGGAGTCCACGATCTCCGGCTCGCACAAGGTGAGCGACGGCCAGGGCCGCGGCACGGGCTGGGGTCTCGGCCTCAAGGCGCCGGGCCTCGCGGCTCCCGGCAGCGCGAACCCGAACGTGTCCGGCACCGCGGGTGTGATCGCGGCGGCGAACATCGGGCAGTCGAAGAGCAGCTCGGTCACCACGTCCACGACCGACCAGTTCGGCCACTTCCGCGCCGCGAGCGGACCGGCGGCGCGCTACACCGTGCCGATCGAGTTCGAGCTCGTCGTGGAGAAGGGCGACAAGGTCGTCGCGACGGCCCCGAGCGGCCCGCAGGAGATGACCGTCCGGCTGCACGCGGACAACCAGAAGGTCGCCGGACAGGCGAACCCGAAGCCGTACTGGACGGAGATCCACACCCGCACCGCGGACCAGGGCAGCCCGCAGGCCGCTTCGCAGTGGCAGATGAACGGCAACCCCGCCACCCTGATGCCGGGCGCGTCGGTGGAGAACCTGCGCGGCGCCAAGGACCTGCGCGAGGCGACGATCCGGGCGCTGAAGGACGCCGGCGCGGGCAAGGGCCTGACCGGCAAGGGCACGGGCTCGTTGAACAGCCTGCTGGCCACGCTGAGCCCGGAGAACCTCCAGCCGCACCTGCCGTCGATGCTGTCCGGGCCGTTGACCGTGCCGGGCCTGCACGAGGCCGCCCTGACGTTCGGCCAGGACGCCGACGTCAAGGTCTACGCGAAGCTGGTCGACCCGTCACTGGGCGCGCTCAGCGACAACGTGGCGATGGAGAACCCGAAGTCGCAGGCCACCTCGACCAGCGGCGAGGCCAAGGTGACCGAGAGCGGTGACGTGTCCGTCGGGCTCGCGACCGGTGGCGCGGGCATCAAGCAGAACACCGATCCGAAGGACAACGTCAGCGTCGGCGTGAGCGGTGTCGAGCTGCGTCACGCCGCCGAGGACTCCACCGCGAACTCCGGTGGTCCCACCGACAACAAGACGAACAACCTCAAGCCGAAGGCCACGACCGGCCTGGTCCAGTTCGGCGTCGAGTACCGCGTCGTCGCCACGATCGGCGGCAAGACCTCCGTCGTCGACCTGTCCGTGCCGAACTCGGCCGCGGTCCGGATGCCGGCCGCGGACGCGCAGACGGTGCTGGGCCACGAGTTCGGCCAGGACCTGAAGGACGCGCAGGCCGAAGTCAAGAAGGCTGCGGACGACTGGCGGACCGCCGAGGTCGCGGTCGACACCGCCCGGCACGACGCCCAGCGGGTGATCAACGAGGCCGCGGCGAAGCTCGCCAGGAACGACTCGGAGTTCACGCAGGTCCAGATCGACTACAACGCGGCGATCGAGCGGCACCTGGACGAGCAGGCCAAGCTGCCACCGCTGGAGGCGCGGGCGGAGACCGCGAGCCGCGAGGCCGTTCGCACGCTCGACACCGTCGCCGAGCTGAAGCCCCGGGTCGACGGTCTCGGTGCCGTGGCGCTGAGCACGCAGTACGAAGTGGACGGCGCCAAGGCCGATCGCGACGCCGAGGCGGAGTCGCTGCGGTCGCTGGAGGACCAGCTGGCTCGCACACCCGACGCCGCCGGCCTGCGCGAGCAGGTCGACGCCGCCCGTCTGGCGCACGCTGACGCGGAAGCCGCGGTGCGGACGGCCGAGGCGGAGGCAGGCGCCGCCCGGACGGCCTTGCACGAGGCGCAGCGACAGCTCGCGGACGCTGAGGCCGAACTGGTCGTGCAGCGCGGCGAGGCGGAGACCCGGAGTGCGGACCTCGCGGCGCAGCAGGAGATCGTCGCTCAGGCCGACGCAGCCCGCACGGCGGCGGAGACCCGTCACGAGCAGGAAGTCGCACGGCTGGACGCGGACCGCGCGGCGCACGAAGCGCGGATCGAGGAAGCGGAGACCAAGCTCGACGACGCCCGCCGTGCCGCTGACGACAAGCAGAAGCAGTGGTGGGACAAGAAAGCGGTCGTCGACCAGAAGATCGCCGAGTACAACAACCCGCGGGTCGAGGCGGAGTCCACCAGGAGCGCGCCGCCGCCTCCCGACGCACCGAGCGCCTCCGGCAACGACACGGCTGCCACCGAGACGCGGGCGCCCAGGAACGTGCCCGACGTGGTGATCGACAGCCACCTCAAGGCGTTGACGGCGGACGCGATGCAGAACGCCTCGCCGCTCGCCAGGGACGTGGAGGCCGCGCTGCGGACCAACCCCGGCACCTACCTCGACCACGAGGCGGGCCTGGACCTGCTCCGGGCGTCGGTCGTGCTCGACACCAGGGCCGACGACATCGCCACGATGATCCAGCGGCACGGTGTCGAGGCGGTCGCGCGGTCGTTCAACCGGGAGTTCGGCCGCCCGATCATCGAAAGCGCTCAGCTGCAACAGTTCGGCGACCTCGGCACGCCGGAGAGCCGGACCGCGTTCGACGGCTGGGCACACCGGATGTCGGAGACGATCAGCAAGGCCGTCAGCCACAACAGGACCGGGCTCGGTGCGGCCACGGGTGCCGAGCCCAAGACCACGTTGCAGGACAACGGCATGGTCGACGAGGACGTGGTGGTGCCGTCCGCTGCCCCGGCGAGCACCCTGCCACCGGCCAACGGGCAGACCACCAACACGTGGAGTCCGCAGAGGACGATGCAGACCCAGCTCGGCGCACCGGCGACCAACCCGGCCGTGCCGGCGCCGATGCCCGCGCCGTCCACCCAGCAGCAGCTGCGGTACCTCAACGAGGACGTGCTGGTCCGCCAGCCCACCCCGCCGACCTCCCCCAACGGTCTCTACGCCGCGATCGGGCAGGCCAGGAACGTGGATCCGGCGACACTGCGCCAGCAGGTGGTGAGCCTGGCCGCCACCCACCAGGCGGTGAGCAGGGCCGTGGCCGACTTCACCGTCAACCGGCCGATGCACCAGGGCCATCTGTACGGCGCGCTGGTGGAGAACATCAACTGGCACATGCAGGCGGACCCGGCCGAGAACACCGGCGCCGGCAACGCGCGCGACCTGCTCGGTCACCTGATCGCGACCCGGCTGAGCGTCAACGTGCGGATCCACCAGCCCAACGGCAACGTGGTCCTGCTCCGGCCGATGGGTCCGCCGTTCGAGGAGACCGTCGACGTCGAGATGGTGATGGACGGCCGCCAGGTCACCTACCGGCTGCGCCAGGGGGTACAGCCCGGCGTGCAGATGCATTAGCGTGACCTGCGTGGAAGAGTTCGCGGAGGCGCTCCGGACGGCGATCACGAATCGCGGTCTCGGCCTGGAGCGCCTGCGCGAACACCTGGCGCAGCACGGCGTGTCGGTCTCCATGACGACGCTGAGCTACTGGCAGACGGGCCGCAGCCGGCCGGAGCGCATGAAGTCGCTGCAGGCCGTCGTCCACTTGGAACACATCCTGCAGGTGCCTCCCGGGCACCTCTCCGAGCTCCTCGGGCCGCCCAGGCCGCGTGGCCGGTGGCTGCGCAAGGCTCCGGCGCCGATGTCGGCGTTCTGGCCGGACCCGTCCCACGTCGAGCACGCGCTGCTCGACGTGGAGACGCGGTGGGACGACCAGCTGATCCGGGTCAGCCAGCAGGACTTCGTGACCGTCGGGGCGGACCGGACCGAGCGTTCCTTCCGGTCGCGGCAGGTGCTGTCGGCGTCGATGAACGGGCCGGACCGCTGGGTCGTGATCATGAACAGCGACGAGTACGGCCGGCCGTTGCCAGAGCTGCGCGCCCTGAAGAACTGCGAGATCGGGCGGCTGGTGCAGGACGAGGACCGGGGTTTCCTGGTCGCCGAACTGATGTTCGACCGGGTGCTGCGCAAGGGTGAGAGCATCGTGATCGAGCACGAGCTCGTCAACCAGGACGAGGAGCTCTCCCCGCTCGCCTTCAGCTACGAGCGCGCGTTCCGGCTGCCCACGCGGGAGTACGTGCTGGAGCTGACCTTCGAGGGGGCGGCGCCGGCCTCAGTCGTGCAGCTCGCCGACAACTCGCAGGTGGAACCGAGCCGGACGCTGCTGGACGTCTCCCTCGACGTGCAGCCGGGAGTGCGCGGGTTCCGCTGGGACTGGTGAGGTCACGCCCTGGCGCGGAACCCCCGCGACGACGGGACCAGCGCGGCGGCCGCGGGAGCGGCGAAGCAGATCACCGCACAGCCACCCAGCACGGCGCTCACCCCGAACTGGTCGACCGCGGGCGCGATGAAGGCCAGTCCGACCGGCGCCAGCCCGTACGACAGCAGGAAGTCCAAAGAGGACACACGGGCGAGCTTGCCGGGTTCGACCTCGCGCTGCGTCGCGGTGAACCAGGGCACGTTGAAAAGCTCGATGCCGATCCCCGTGACGGCGTACGCGGCGATCAGGACGAACGGGTGCACCGGTAGCAGCAGACACAGCGGTATGAGGCCGTAGCAGCCGAGTCCGGCCAGCGCGACCCATCCCGCCGCACGCGGCCGCCAGCGGGCGATCAGCGCCGCACCCGCGAGAGCGCCGATGGTGTACGCGGTCGTGGCGGCCGCCAGCACCGCCTCCGCGCCGTAACGGTCCCTGCTCACCACCGGCAGCAGGACGGCCGACGCGGAATAGCCGGTGGCGATCACGACGGTCAGCGCGCCCAGCCCGGCGAGAAACCACGGATGGCGGCGAGCCTCCCTGATGCCCTCGACGAAGTCGGCGACAAAGCCCGCCCGAGTGCTGATCGGCGCCGGTCCGGCCGTCCCAGCGGGTGGCACGAGCGCGGCGCACAGCCACACCACCCCGGTCAGCGCCAGCAGCGCGCGTGCGTCCACGAGCAGTGACGCGAGCGCGGTCATGCTCGGCGCAACCAACGACATCACCCGCACGGCCAGCGTGATCGCCGCGTTGGCCTGCTGCCGCCCGGACTCCGGCACCACCTCCGCCACGAGCGCCTGGAACGCGGGCCGGCACGCACCCTGCCCCGCTCCGACGATCGTCGCGGCGACAGCCATCAGCAGCAGCGACCTCCCCATGCCCACCGCGATGACGGGTGTCGCGACCGCCGCCGTCACACAGGACCAGAAGACCACGCCCCGGCGTGAATGCCGGTCGGCCAGCACCCCGGCGACGGGCACCGCGGCGAGGAACCCCGCCGTTCTGGTGGCCAGCACAACCCCCAGCTCGACGGCCGTGATCGAGCGTTCGAGCACGGCCAGGCCCAGCACGAACGGCAGCGCCCACATCGCGAGCCCCGACGCGGTCGTACCCGTCCACAGCCGCAGGAAAGCCACGTTTCGAAAGACCGACGGCGCCGCCGGCGTCGCATTCTCGGTCACTTGGCCTCGCTCCTCCCCGTCGGGCCGGGAAGACCAAGATCTCATCTGAGCGCGCCGCTGACCAGACACCGCTGACCGGACACCGCCGCACAGCACAACGGACGGGCACACCCCGCGCCAGGGCATGCCCGTCCGTTGTGGACAGTCGTCAGCCGATCTTCTCGATCCGCGCACGGCGGATCAGGAACTTGCCGGGCTCGCGAACCTGTTCGAAGGCCGCGTTGTTCAGCAACGCACAGCTGCCGGACACCGACGCCACCTTGACGGTGGTGGACTTGTTGTTGTCCAGGTTGGTGACCTTCAGCGTGGTGCCGATCGGGAACTCGCCACTCGACGCGGCGGGCGCGCCACCCTCGCCGGACAGCGTCACGGTCGAACCGTTGCAGACCTGCCGGCCGGACGCGCCGCCGTTCTGCTGCTCGGGGGCGGGCTGGGCCGTTGCCTGACCCTGGTTGTTGCCGGCGTTGTTGTTGCCTTGGTTGTTGTTGCCGGCGTTGTTGCCCTGTCCGGCGTTGCCCGCGCCACCGTCACCCTCGCAGCCCGCCGCCTTGCGCCGCTGCTGGATGAGGTCGACCACGGCCTGCCGGTTCGCGATGCGCGCCTCGGACTGCGCGTCCGGGCTGGCCTGCTGCCCCGCGATGAAGTTCAGGTTGTTCTGCAACGCCTTGTCCAGCCCACCGCAGTCCTCGCCAGACGTGGCAGCCTGCCCCTGCTGGGGCTTCTGCGCCTCGACCTGGTTGCCGCAGCCGGCCGCCGCGCGACGCTGGTTGATCAGGTTCACGACCGCCTGCCGGTTGGCGATGCGAGCGTCCGACTGAGCGTCGGGGTTCGCCTGCTGCCCGGCGATGAAGTTCAGGTTGTTCTGCAGGGCCTGGTCAAGTCCGCCGCAGTCCTCAGCCGCGTTCGAGTCGGTGCCGCTGAAGGCGAACATGCCACCGGCGACAGCAGCGACCGCGAGCATGGCGCCCGCGCCGATCATGGCGGGCTTGCGGTGTCGAGCGCCCATTCGATTCTCCTCGGGGGGTCGATCGGTGTTGTACCGATGACTACGGCGAGGTCACGGACGGGGTTCAAATCGGACTAGACCACGTTCGTTTTTAAATGCATTTAAGGTTGTGGCGCTTGGAGTTCTCGCTGATCAAGTGGCATTTGCCGGGCGTTGCGGGTCGGCTGTTTCATCGTCGGGCGACGGGGCTGCGGGAGGTCGCGGGAGGCGTCAGGACGGGCCGATCGGGGGTTGTGCCGTTCGACTGGATTCGACAGTGGCCGGCTTCGCCGTTCGACTGGGGTTGGGGATCCAGCTGCGTGGCGGAGGCTGACGCCGTTGCTGTGGTGGGCACCGGTTTCAGCGGAGTGGTCGCTTGCAGTGCGGGTGGTCACCTTGCGCAGATGGTTGCGTGGGCCTTGACGAGCCGGGTCACTTCATCGCCGCTTCGCGACGATAGCGATCGAGGCTTGACTTCGGGGCCCTTGCGAGGCGCTCATCGGCCTGAAAAAGCCGGGCATGTGAAGCGCCCGGCCGATCGAGCACGATCGGCACCTCGCACCCAAAGTCAAGCCCCAATCGCCTGCGTACGTGGGCACGTAGGACGTCCGGGTGCGGGAATTACCGGTTGTACGGTGTGGCATTGCCCTGCCCGGCTCGGCTTCGCCTTTGCGATTGGTTCGCCATCGCGGTTGAAAGAACAGGCCTACATCCGGTCCAGCAAACGAGCCCGCGCCACCTCCAGGTGGACGGTCATGGCGTCGCTGGCCCCCACCGCATCCCCCGCGACGAGCGCGTCCACGATCGCGCGATGCTCGGTGATGGTCTGCACCCCGAACGGCTGCTGGAAGTTCAACCGGAACAGGTGCAGATGGCAGTGCGTCTTGGCAAAGGCCTGCAACACCGCGTCATTGCCCGCGATCCGCAGAATGAGCTCGTGCAGCCTCTGGTCGTGGGCGGTGAGGTTTTTGTAGTCGTCATAGGCGTCGTCGGCGGGCGCGGCCGGGCAGGTGGCCAGTTCTTCCTGGATCAGCGCGACGTTCTCGGGCGTCATGCGGCCTGCTGCCAGCGCCGCGGAGGGCGGTTCCAGCAGCAGGCGCAGGGCGTAGAGGTCGTCGACCTGCTTGCGGTTCAGCAGTTCCGTCACGCGGTAGCCGCGCAACGGGAGCCTGCTGACCAGCTCTTCGGACTCGAGGCGGGCCAGCGCCTCGCGGACCGGGGTCGGGGACACGTCGAGCTGGCGGGCGACCTCGTCGATGTTGACGCGGGCCCCCGGCGCGATGCCGTCGCTCATGATCAGCGCACGGATCTGCTCGTAGACGTCGTCCGCGAGCACGCGCCTGCTCGGTATCCGCAACACCACTCCTCTGTCAGCTCTTGGCAAGTATCTCTCGGCTGACGCGTTCCATCTCGGCGAACACGTCATCTGAGCGCCGGCCGCCGAAGTACGCCTCGAAGAGCGGCTGTTCGGCGGACTGCATCGCCGAGCCGTTCGCGTAGGCGGTGGACGGGTAGAGCACGCCGTCCTTCACGTACTGGTTGAAGACGGTCAGGTCTACGCCCTGCGACTTCATCGACGTGACGGTGTTGTCCATGGCGGCCGGAATCGACGGGAAGAACGTGCCCGTGGCGCCGGCCTTGGTCTGGCACTCCTCGCTGCCCATGTAGCTGACCCACTTCCAGGTCAGGTCAGGATTGCGAGTGCCGGCCCAGATGTTGTTGCCGTTGGAGTTGGACAGCACTGAGCGCTTGCCGGAAGGGCCGAGCGGGGTTGGCGCGATGCCCACCTTCACGCCGGGGATCTTGCCGAACGACGGTGCGGACCAGGAGCCGCCGACCGTCATCGCGACCTTGCCGGAGCCGACCAGGTCGATGTCGGAGATGGTCGACTGGTTGCCGGTGGTGAAGGTGCCGAGCTTCGGCGAGAAGCCGCGGTCGGTCAGGGACGTCACCCACTTCATGGTCTTGGTGAAGCGCGGGTCGGTGTAGTTGAACTTGGTGGGCCACTGGTCCTTGTCGCCGAGCCGCCAGCCCAGTGTCGAGACGAAAGGCGCCCATGACGTCTCGCCGATGAAGCTGCGGCCGGCGATGGCGCCGACGCCGTAGGTGGCGACGGCGTTCCTGTCGAAGCCGGGCTCGTCGCCGCGCTTGCCGTTCTTGTCGACCGTCAGGCGCGCCGCGATCTTGTCGAACGTGCCGCCGTCGTCCGGATTCCACGTCATCTGGGCGACGTCTGCCTCGGACACACCGGCCTTGGTCAGCGCGCCGACGCTGTAGTACATGCCGGCGGCGGCCCAGTCCAGCGGCAGCGCGTACTGCTTGCCGTCGGTGAACTTCCACGTGTCGACGCCGACCGAGTACTTCTTCAGGTCCAGGTTGGACTTGGCGATGAGGTCGTCGAGCGGCATCAGCTGGTGCTGCGAGGCGTAGGCCTGGAGGAACTGCACGGAGTTCTGGAACGCGTCGGGCGCGGTGCCCGCGACGAAACCGGCGGTGAGCTTGGTGAAGTAGTCGTCGACGTTGTAGCGGGTGATCTTCACGTCGACGCCCGCGTTGGCGGCCTCGAACGCCTTCTCGCACTCGCCGTAGGCGACTGCCTGTTTGTCGTCCCAGGTCCACCAGTTCACGGTGTTGCCGGAGCCCGTTGCGGAACTCCCGCAGCCCGCGACCACGAGCGCTGTCACGGCGGCCAAGGCGGCGATTTTCATGGCATCTCCAGTCGGGAACGGAAGGCGTCGAGTGCGATGTCGAGGTCGTCGGAGCCGCCCGCCTCGTGAGCGCTGTGCTCCCAGACCTGGATCTGGCGTGGACCCGCGTAGGCGTGGTAGGCGCCGAACACGGTGGAGGGCGGCACGATGTCGTCCATCAGGCCGATCGAGAACCAGGCGGGGGCGATCGCTCTGGCGGCGAACCCGACACCGTCGAAATAGGACAGAGTCGGGAAGACGGAGGAACGGCGGTTCTCGGCGAGGTAGGTCGTGAGCTCGGTGTAGGGCGGGCGGCCGCAGACGTTCAGCGCGCGGCGGAAGTCGCACAGGAACGGTGCCTGCGCGTGCACAGCGACCAGGTCGGGCACCAGCCCGGCCACCGCCAGCGCGATTCCTCCGCCCTGGCTGTTGCCGATCACGGCGACGTCAGCGGAACCCAGCGCCCGCACGGCGTCCACCGCGCGCACCGCGTCAACGAAAACCCGCCGGTAGAAGTAGGTGGAGCGGTCGGCGATCCCGCGGGTCATGAAGCCGGTGCCACCACGCTGGTCCCGCACCTCGACCTGCAGGTGCGCGAACCCGGCACTCGCCCACGTCAGGTTCTCGGCCGCGCTCCCCCGGTTGCCGCCGTATCCGTGGTACTGCACCACCGCGGGCAGTCCGGACGCACCGCGCGGAGTCCGCAACCAGGCGCGGATCCGATCTCCGCCGAAGCCCGGGAACGTCACGTCGAAGACGTCGAGGGTCCGCAGGGGCGTGTCGACCGGTACCGCCTCGACCTTCAGCTCCAGCGAACGCGCCTCGGCCAATGTCGAGTCCCAGAACGAGTCGAAGTCGGCGGGCCGCCGGTACGAGCTGCGGTACGCCCACAGGGAGCCCAGGTCCAGGTCGGTCAGCACGAGATCCTCCCGCGCACTTCCACGACGTCGTTCACCACGACGTCGGTGACCTCTCCGCTGATGCTCACCGGCACGACCTCCGCTGCCTCACCGGACAACCGCCGCACCCGCACGAGGACGTCCCCGTCGTGCCACGACACGTCGACGGCGAGGCCTCCCCGGCAGCGCAGCCCCCGAGCCGAGCCGCGAGACCAGCCGGAAGGCAGCGCCGGCAGGACGTCGATCACGCCGGTGTGGCTCTGCACCACGACTTCCGCGAGTGCGGCGGTGAAGCCGTAGTTGCCGTCGATCTGGAACGGCGGGTGGGTGCTGAACAGGTTCGGCAGCAGGCCGCCCCACTCCGAGCCGTCGAACGGCGCGTCCCGGTGCCGGTCGCCGGTGAACGCCTGTGAGGCCTCGGACAACAGCGAACGCACCGTCTCTCCATCGCCCAACCGGGCCCTCAGAGCCATCTTCCAGGCCCACGACCAGCCCATCGCGCCGTTGCCGCGCCGGTCCATCGACGCCGCCACGACGTCCCCGAGCGGCGTGCCCGCGACGATCTGGCCGAGCGGGTACACGGACACCAGGTGCGACAGGTGCCGATGCATCGGATCTTCCTCCGGCAGGTCGGCCACCCACTCCCCCAGCCGCCCGTCGAAGACCGGCACCGGTCGCAGGCGCGGCAGCGCGGCCGAGATCTCCGCGAGCAGCGGATCGGCGCGGCCCGATGCCAGTGCCAGCGCCAGGGTTCGTTCGAACACGGCCCTGATCAGCACCACGTCCATGGTCGCGGACCAGCTGAGCGCCTGTGGTGTGCCGGCAGCGTCGAGGAACCAGTTCTCCGGCGAGGTCGACGGGCACGTGTCGAGGTAGCCGTCGGGGCCCTCGACCAGCCAGTCGAGGCAGAACTCCGCACAGCCGCGCAGCAACGGCCACGCTCGCTCCAACGTGGACCAGGTGCGGGCGAAGTCGTAGTGGTCCCAGGCGTGTTGGACCAGCCACGCGCCGCCCATCTGCCAGATCGCCCACGACGGCGCGCCGTGGCCCATGCCGACCGGCAGCGCCCAGCCCCACGCGTCGGTGTTGTGGTGCGCCACCCAGCCGCGCGTCCCGTACAACGAGCGCGCCACCTCCGCGCCGGTCACCGCGAGCTTCTCCAGCAACTCCAGCAACGGTTCGTGGCACTCGGCGAGCCCGGTGACCTCCGCCGCCCAGTAGTTCATCTGGGTGTTGATGTTGATCGTGTAGTTCGACGACCACGCCGGTCGCAGCTCGGCGTTCCAGATGCCCTGGAGGTTCGCGGGCGGCGCGCCGGGCCTCGACGACGAGACGAGCAGGTAGCGGCCGTACGCGAACAGCACCGACGCGATGAGCTGCTCGTCCTTGCCGGACAACAGCTCTGGCACGTCGATCACGTCCGGGAGATCGCCGAACCGGACGTCGCACGCGTCCATGAGCGTCTGGCGGTTGCTGCGGCGGGTGCCGCTCCACCGCGACTCGGTCGTGGTGGAACTGGTGAGCGTGAGCAGCCAGCGATCGGGAGTCCGCTTCACCGCGGCCGACACCGTGCCGCGCTCGCCGGAACCGTAGACCGGCGCGTCAACCTGCGGTTCGTGCTTGGGCGCCGAGTCGATCGGGAGGTCGACGACGAGGAACAACCCGTCGCGCGACACCTCGCGCAACGGCGTCGTCAGCTCCACCTCCAGCGGCACCGCGCCGGCGATCTCCACACATAGCGCCGTTTCCGAGGTCCAAACCCGCCGGACGACCTCGTTGCCGTCGATGGTCAGCCGTTCGGTGACCACGCCGGTGCTCAGATCCAGGGTGCGACCGTGTGACTCGCCCTCGGGCAGCGTGACCCACAGATCCACGTACGGCAGGAACGTCTGGCTGTACGAACCCTCGAACGACATCAGCAGCTCAGTCGCCTGCTCCAGGTCACCGCCGAAGATCGCCGAGCGCACCTGCGCGAGCCGCTCCGGACCAGCGCCGGAAGCCAGCACATCGGCCAGGGCCCGAGACGGTCCGTCCGACGTTCCCGACCACGCGGTCGCGTCGTTGACCTGCACGCGGGACCGCCCGGCCCCACCGAACACCATCGCGCCGAGGCGTCCGTTCCCGACGGGCACCGCCTCGGTCCACTCCCCTGCCGCCGCAGCCCAGTGCAGTTTCACTTGATCCCCGTGAACCCGATGGAGTTGACCAGCCGCCGCCCGAACACCAGGAACAGCAGCAGCATCGGCAGCGCCGCGACCAGCGTCGCCGCCATCAAGCCCGCCCAGTCCAGCGACGCCTGCGGTGACGACTGCTTGAACACCGCGAGCGCGAGGGTGAGCGGGCGGACCGACTCGTCGTTGGTGACGAGCAACGGCCAGAAGTAGTCGTTCCAGGTGGTGATGAACGTCAGCAGCGTCAGCGTCGCCATCGGCGCGACGCTCATCGGCAGCACGATCCGGAAGCACACCCGCAACGGCCCGGCGCCGTCGATGATCGCGGCCTCCTCGACCTCGTTGCTGAGCCCGAGCATGAACTGCCGCAGGAAGAAGATGTTGAACGCGGAGAAGAACGCGCCGGGCAGGATCATGCCGCCGAACGTGTTCAGCAGCCCCAGATCCTTCATCAGAACGAAGTTCGGCAGCAGCGTGAACACCGAGGGCACCATCAGCGCGGTCAGCAGCACGCCGAAGACGACATCGCGGCCCTTCCAGTGCAGCCTGGCGAACGCATAAGCCGCCAGAGCGGAGAACACGACGGTGCAGAGCGTCAGAAGTCCCGCGTACACAACGGAGTTCCACAACGCGAGCGCAAGGTCGATCTTGGCACCCGAGCCGCCCTCCGCCGCGGCCTCAGCGGGCGTGGCGAGCCCCAGTGCGCGCTTGAACGGACCCCACGTGAAGTGCACCGGCAGCAACGAGGACGGGTCCGTGGACATCGCGAAGTTGTTGGACAGCGCGGTTCGCAGGATCCAGTAGAACGGGAAGATCGTGATCAGCAGGACGACGATCAGGTAGCTCCAGGCGACAGCCTTGCCGAGTTTCACCGCAGCTCCTCAGTTCGTGTCCGACTCACCCGCACGCGCCATCCGCAGCTGCGTGAAGGTCACCGTGACGAGCAACAGGAACAGGGCGAGCGACATGGTGGCGGCGTAACCGAAGTCGAACTGGCCGAAAGCCTTGTCGTAGATGTACATCTGCAGCACCAGCGAGGCGTCCGCCGGACCACCCTTGGTGCTCACCTGGACGATGTCGAAGACCTGGGTCGCGCTGATGACGTTGAGGATCACGACCATCACCAGGATCGGCCGCAGCAACGGCAGCGTGAGCGAGCGGAACATCTGCCACTCCGACGCGCCGTCGATCCGCCCGGCCTCGTAGATCGACGCGGGAATCGTCTGCAGGCCGGCGAAGATGAGCACCGCGTTGTAGCCCATGGTCTTCCACACGTTCAGCGCGGCCAGCGTCGGCACCGCCCAGGCGTCGGAGCCGAAGAACATGACCGGCTCGCCGGTGACCCGGGTGATCAGCTGGTTCACGATGCCCAGCTGCGGGTCGAGCATCCACGTCCACACCAGCGCCGTGACGACACCGGAGATGAGGAAGGGCAGGATCATCAGCCCGCGGACCGTCGTGCTGACTCCCAGGCGGTGCAGCACGACGGCGGTGACCAGCGAGACACCGACACCGAGAACCGCCGACAGGACGACGAAGTACGCGGTGACGCCCAGCGAGTGCCAGAACCTGCCGTCGTTGATCAGCTCGTGGATGTTCGCGAGCCCGGTCCACACCGGCGGGGTGAGGATGTGGAACTCGGTGAAGCTCAGGTAGATGCCGCGCAGCATCGGATAGGCGAAGAACACGCCGAACCCGAGGATGGCCGGCGCGACCAGCAGCCACGCGACCCACGTGTCGTCGCGGCGCGACGCCGGGCCTTTGCGCCGCCGAGGTTCAGGCGGAGGCGCCGTGGTGGCAGGTCCACGCACGACCTGGGCGCTGGAGTCTTGCACGGTTGTCACCACGACGCCTCCTGGTCTCGGGCTAGATGCGGATGCTGTCGACGTCGAACACGGAGTCGTCGGGGTTGCCGAAGCGAATCGTGTTGTCGCCGGCCAGCAGGTAGATCGGGACGGTGACCTTCTGCGGCAGGTTCCAGTTGTCGTCGTTGGAGCCGGCGACGGGCAGCTTGAAGCTGGTGCCGTTCACCGTCACGATGCCCGTCCTGCTGGAACTCGCGTCCACGTAGGACAGTTCGACCAGGTAGGTGCCCTCGCGCGGCACGGTCACCGTCGGCATCGTGAGAACACCGCTACCGCCGATGAACCCGACCTTGGACCCGTTCGAGCACGCGCAGCCGTAGACGGTCGCGCCGCCGGCGGGGCTGCCCTTCTCCGCCTCGTACGTCACGGTTTCCTTCGGCGTCACGAAGGAGACCGGCTTGGAACGGCTGCCGTTCTGCACCACGGTGAACTCGTAGGAGGTCGCCGGAGTGAGGCCGGTCACCGTCACGTTCGTCGAGGTGGTCGTCGCGACCTTCTTGCCGCCCGCGTAGACGTCGTAGCGGACACCGGACTTGCCCTGCCACTTGAGCGAGACGCTGGTCGGCGTGGCACCGGTGCCCTGCACCACGCCCGGCGAGACGGCGGTGCGTGGGGTGATCTTCAGCAGTTTCGTGCCGTGCACCGGCAGGTCGGCGCTGAACGAGCCCTTGGCCTGGCCGATGTCCTTGCGGGACCACACGTCGCGGACCTTGGCGGTGCCGTTGATGCCGAGCTGTGCGAAGTCCGCGGTGACGGTGGCGGGCCTGGAACCGAGGTTGAACAGCGCCACGGTGTAGCTGCCGTCGCGGTTGCGGGCGTACCAGACCTGCTGGTCGGAGAACTGGTCGACCGGACGGGCGGGGAGGCCCGCCTGGTTGATCGCGATGACCTCGTCGTTGGTGAGCAGCTGGTGGCCGTAGTCGTCGATCTTGGTGAGGTCGTCGCCGATGTAGAGCGGCGAGGACGAGATCGCCCAGAGCGTCATGTAACTCTGCCGCTCGGCCTCGGTGATGCCGTCCATCTGGCCGTTGCCGACGGCGAGGCTGTCGAGGTTGTTCCAGCGGCCGGGACCGGCGTCGTCGATCCACTGCACGACGTCGTTCCAGCGCTGCTTCACCGACTGGTTCCAGGTGACGAGCGTGTTGCAGTAGCACTCGACGTCGGTGTCGACGCGCCAGCCGTTGGTGTTGGCCTTCCACACGTCGGCCTGGCGGTGGCTCAGCGCCCAGGAGATGAGGAACTGGATCGGGCGGCCGGTGCGCTTGAGCGCGGCGTTCCACGCCTTCACGTCGCTCGTGTTGTCGTAGTTCTCACCGCCCTTGAAGCTGCCGGGGCCGACGCCGTCGAGCTTGAGGAAGTCGACGCCCCACCCCGCGAGCACCTGCGCGAGCGAGTCGACGTACTTCTGCGAGCACGGGTTGTCGAAGTTCATCTTGTAGGCCATGTCCCACCCGTTGGTCCTGCGCAGGTCCGGGTAGACGACGTCCTTGGTGGTGCAGCCGGGCGCGTTGTAGATCGGCGTCCTGCCGTCGTTGTAGGCCTTGAGGTCCAGCCCGACCGCCAGGTACGAGCCGAACTTGAGACCCTTGCCGTGCACGTACTCTCCGAGCCACTTGAAGCCGCGCGGGAACTTCTTGGCGTCCACCACCGGCCGCCCGTACTCGTCGAACGAGCCCAGCCAGCCCGCGTCGACGTTCACGTGGTCGTAGCCGTGCTTCTTGTACTTCGCCGCGAGCACGTCCGCCTGCGCCAGCACGTTCTTCTCGTTGAGCCAGCTGGCCGGACCGTCCGGGTTCACCCCGGGGTAGTTGGTCGCCTGCAGGGTCCAGCTGCTCCAGCCCATGTAAGGCTTCTCGCCCAGCACGGGCGCCTGCTGTTGGGCCTGGGCCGCTGGAACCGCGATCAGTGACGCGAGCAGGCCGGCAACGACACCTAACGCTCTCAAGACCACTCCTTCGTTTCAGGCGACCCGCAGGTCTTCCATGGCGTCTCGGTCCCAGTCGATGCCGAGACCTGGCGTGTCCGGGGCGAGTGCGTGTCCGTTGTGGACGGTCAGCTCACCCCTGGTGATCGCGCGCAGCTGCGGGATGTGCTCGACGAACTTCCCGTTGGGCAGCGCGGCGGCAAGGCTGACGTGCAGCTCCATCAGGAAGTGCGGGCAGACGTCGGCGTTGAACGCCTCCGCGGTGTGCGCGACCTTGAGGAACGGCGTGATGCCGCCGATCCGCGCCGCGTCGACCTGGACGATCGAGGCGGCACCGCGTTCGAGGTACTCGCGGAACTGCGCCACCGAGTACAGCGACTCCCCCACCGCGATCGGGATGGGCGTCGTCCGCGCGAGCCGTGCGTGCCCGCTGACGTCGTCCGCGGGCAGCGGTTCTTCGAGCCAGGCGAGGTTGACGTGCTTGAAGGCGTCCGCGCGCCGGATCGCCTCGGCCGACGTCATGGACTGGTTGGCGTCCACCATGATCGCGAACCGCTCGCCGACCGCTTCCCTGACGGCGTCGAGACGCTCGACGTCCTCGGTCAGATCGGGCTTGCCGACCTTCATCTTGATGCCCTGCCAGCCCTGGGCGGCGGTCTCCTTGGCACCCGCGACGAGCTCCTCGGTGGGCAGGTGCAACCAGCCGCCCTCGGTGTCGTACAACGGCACCTCCTGCCGGAAGCCGCCCGCCATGCGCCACAACGGTTCCCCGGCGCGCAGGCAGTGCAGGTCCCACAGCGCGGTGTCGACGGCGGCCAACGCGAGCGAGGTGATCGCGCCGACCGTGGTCGACCGCGTGCTCGCGAACAGGTCCTGCCAGATCGCCTCGATCCGGCGCGCGTCGGCGCCTTCGAGCCGCGGCAGCAGGTGGTCTTTCAGGAGGGCGAGCACGGCGCTGCCGCCCGTGCCGATCGTGTAGGCGTAGCCGAGTCCGGTGCGGCCGTCATCGGTCGTGATCTCGACGAAAACCGTCTCCTGCTTGACGAACTGCTGGACCGCGTCGGTGCGCAACGTCTCGACCGGAACGTCGACCTGGAACGCCTCGGCCCGCAGGACCTTTGCCACGCCAACTCCTCGGATCTCTGATCCTATAGGATATTTGACAGGCATTGAACGCAGGCGTTACGAGGGTGTCAACCGTCGTTTGGGCACGCTCTCACGAGCTTGAGAGCGTTTTCAACGGGTTGGCGCGACCGGGCTTTGTTCCGGTCCTCCGATGTCTGCAGCTCACGGCTACAGCGCTGCGTGTCCGCGGCTGTCGGCGTGCGAGTGAAGAGGTGAACGGTTCTGTCCGATTGTCATCGGACAACGACTCAGGCTTCCGCAGCCTTCTTCAGCCGCTCCAGCGTCGCCTCGATGTTGCGCTGGTCGGTCACCGCGCGGTCCGTCACCCCGGTCGCCAGAACGGTGATCGGCTTGTACCAGCCGGGCCGGCGATCCCAGGTGGACTCGGTCACGCGGCACCCGGAGGCGGTCGGCTCGATGTCGTACTGCCAGCGCGACACCGGCAGGCCCAGCGACCGGACCTCGAACGCGAACCGCGAGGCCGAGCAGTCGGTGACGGTGGAGACCGTCGGCCACACCCGCCAGCCGCGCCGGTTCACCCCGCGGAAGCGGGCTCCAACGGAAGGGCCGGTGGCACCGAGCCACCGGCCTCCCGAGTACTCCTCTGCGACGCCACCCAGCCTGCGCAGGTCACTGACCAGCTCGAACACTCGCTGCGGCGAGGCTGCCACGTCGATGTGCGCGGAAGCGTCAGGCGTCATGCAGTGGAACTTACTACCAGTAGGTAACTACCGCCAGCTCCTTTCAGTCCGTGCAGGACACCGGTGAGTCGAAGTGTCCCGGTGTCGTGGGATAGGCGGGGCCGACGCCGTGGGCGTTGTTGTCGGCCGGGTACACCAGGGCGAGCTCGCGATACGCCGACGTGCCGCTGGTGAGAGCGTCGCTGACGGTCTGGCCGGCGCCGGAGCCCCAGGCCAGCTTCTGCAGGAACGTCTCCATGCCCGGGCTGCGCTGACGGATGTCGTTGTAGCCGCCGTACGAGGCCGGGCAGTGCGTGTAGAGGTTGTAGGCGCCTGCCCAGTCGATCAGGCGGTCGCCGGGGTTGGGGCCGTTCTGCGCGCGGTCGGCCTGCAGGACGTCGCGGTCCCAGCCGCCGTAGATCCAGTCGGTGCCGTCGTGGTGCTGGTTGTCGGCGAGAGTCGAGGGCACCGCCGGGTTGTCGTTGGTCTTCTCGGTCATCTCGAACCACAGGCACGGGTCGATCGCGCCGTCGCCGAGCGTCAGCGGCCACAGGCCCGGCGCGCAGTCGCCGGGGTAGGAGCCGCGCGGGTTGAAGTCGAGGACGTCGGAACCGAGCGCACCCTGCTGCGAGGCGGCGGAAGTGCCGCCGACGCCGCCGAAGGTGTGGTCGACGAACCTGTCGTTCGTGCCACGTGAGGAGGCGTCGAACGTGCCGTTGACCAGGCAGTCCGGGGTGGCCGCGTTGACCACCTGGTCGCAGCCCTTGCCGCCCCACAGGACGTCCGCGCCGTCGCCGCCGAACGTCTGGTCGCCGCCGCTGTCGGCGTTGACCAGGTCGTCTCCGAAGCCGGCGTGGATGTTGTCGTTGCCCTGACCACCGCGCATGCGGTCGTTGCCGCCCTCGGTGATGCCGTCGTGCGGCATGGCCGGTGCGGTCGGGCCGCCGACGAACTGGTCGCCGTTGACGTCGTGCAGCAGGTCCACGCGACGGTCGTAGGAGTCGGCGCGGAAGCCCGTGTAGCTCTCCTGCGGCACCGAGTTGAGCTGCACGGTGAAGCCGCGCGCGGCCACGTCGTTGGCGTTCATGTACTCGTTGACCACGCCACCGCGGTCGCCGAGCATCGCGTCCTCGCCGTCGCCGCCGAACATCACGTCGTCGCCGAGCTCGCCGTACATGTCGTCATCGCCGTTCTGGCCGTGCATGGTGTCGTTGCCGTCCTGGCCCCACATGCCGTCGTTGCCGTCGTCGCCGTACATCGTGTCGTTGCCGAACGCGCCGCCAGGTTCACACGTGGCCTGCGCGGTCGTGCAGAAGCGAGTCGACGGACCGATGTCGGCGATGCGCGACACCGTTGCGTTCGAAGGCACCGCACCGGACTTGTAGCGCTCGGCGTAGACCTGCTCGGTCATCGACCCCGGCTGGCCTTGGAGCGTGCGCTTCAAGGAGCCGTTGTCACCGAGCTGGACGTCGTCCTCGCCGTTGCCCTCGAACGCGTCGCCACCGTCGCGGAAGCCCTGGATGGTGCTGCCGCCGATCATGTCGTCCTGACCGTCGGGAGCGGTGCCCACCAGCTGGTCGGGGCCGCTCGGGCTGCCCGGCCAGTCCGCGTCGTTCAACGGGACCACGGTGGTTTCCGAGGACGGGGAGCCGAGCCCTCGGTCGCCGCGCAGCACGTCGCCGCCGCCGTTGCCTTCCAGGTAGTCGGCGTTGCCGTCGCCGGCGAGGAAGTCCCCGCCGTCCTGGCCCCACAGCACGTCCACTCCGGAGCCACCGGACATCCGGTCGTCTCCGAACCTGTCGGCCGGACCGGCCTGCAGGTCGTAGCGCTGCACGAGCCGTTGCGCCATCGGGTTTCCACCGGACGGGGCGAGCCTGATCGTCGCCCGCGTCGGGGTCTCCCCCTGCGCCGGCCGCAGCACGATGCCGTTGTCGCCGATGGCGACGTCGTTGCCCGGCCCGCCGAACACCGCGTCCGACGCGTCGAGCTGACCGGTCGTCGTGTCACCGGCACCGGACAGCGAGGTGCTGCTGCCGCCGACGAGGTCGTCGCCGCCGTCGTTGCCCTCGATCCAGTCGACGCCCTGCGAACCCTCGACGTAGTCGTCGGAACCGTTGCCCTTCAAGCGGTCGGGACCGGCCTGGCCGAAGATCACGTCGTTGGCGTCGTCGCCGTCGACCTCGTCCGGGCCGGACGAACCGGCGTGCGGGGTGAGGCCGAGGTCGTACAGGGAGATCGCGCGTGCGGTCAGGCCGCGTTCCTGCACGACCCGGTGCGGTGTCCCGCCGCGCACCAGCGCGCCGTTGTCACCGAGCACCACGTCCTGGTCGTTGTTGCCGTGGATGACGTCGCCGGTGTCCGGCTGGCCGACGCCAGGGGTCTCCTCGGTCGACGAACCGCCGACCAGGTCGTCCTGACCGTCATTGCCGTCGATCTTGTCGCGCGCCGGGCCACCTTCTGCGTAGTCGTCGGAGCCGTCACCGGTGATGGTGTCCTCACCGTTCTGACCGAAGATCACGTCGGACTCGTTACCGCCGCTGATCTTGTCGCCACCGGAGGTGCCGTCGGCGGGCGTGTAACCGAGGTCGAGCAGCTCGACCTTGTGCGCCTTGGCGAACTGCCTGCCGAGCGTCACCGGCGTGGCCTGCGCACCGTCCACGAGGGACAGCACCGCGTTGTCGCCTGCGATCAGGTCGGCGTCCGAGTCGCCGAACAGGCTGTCACCCGTGTCCGGGCGACCGACCTTGTGCCCGTCCACAGTGGACGCCACCTCGGCGCTGCCGCCGATGATCCGGTCCTCGCCGCCGTCACCGTGCATGACGTCGTCGGCGTTGTTGCCCTCCAGGTAGTCGTCCTTCGGGCCACCGGACATCTCGTCGTGCGCGAGACCGCCGAACTCCCGGTCCTCGCCGTCACCACCGAAGACGAAGTCCGCGCCACCAGCGGCGGCGTTCGCGCCGTCGAGGTCGAACGGTCCATCCACGCCGTTGTCACCGATGACGATGTCGTTGCCCGCGTCGCCGTACAGGAAGTCGCCGACATCCGGCTCCCCCGCCTTGCGCGTACCGCCGATGACACGGTCGTTGTCCGCACCACCGAACGCGCGGTCGACGCCGTTGTTGCCCTCGATGACGTCGTCCTGAGTGCCGCCGTACAAGGTGTCGTCGTCGTTGTTGCCGTAGATGTTGTCGACGCCCGCGTCGCCGTAGGCCACGTCCTTGCCACCACCGCCGTAGATGGTGTCGTCGTCGTTGCCTCCGCCGAGCACGTCGTCACCGAGCTGACCGCACACGCGGTCCTTGCCGGACTTGGCGTCCACGTTGTCCGCGGCACCGCCGGCGGCGACGATCTCCACCCCGGTGCCACCGGAGATCAGATCGCGGCCGTCCTGGTTGTCCTCCGGCTCGGCGGGCGGCATCGACACGGGGTTGTCACTCGGCGGCGTGCACGGGTTCGCGTGCTTGTCACCGAAGATCTCCGCGCCGCCGTCACCACCGATGACGTGGTCGTTGCCGTAGCCACCGACGAGCAGCTTCGACGACGGCGTGACGCCGGCCGGCAGCACGCGGTGCTTGACGTCGCGGATCGGCCCGAAGACACCGCTGCCGGCCACGTCGCCCACGTCCGACGGTTCCGCGATGACGTAGTCGTCGTGCGGGCCGCCGTACACCTTGTCCTTGCCGTAGCCACCGGTCAGCACGTCGTTGTTGCCGCCACCGCGGATGTCGTCGACCTGCTCCTTCAACGAGTGGCCGGTCACGAAGTCCACGCCCTGGCTGCCGTACACGGTGTCCGAACCCGTGCCGGTGTCCACGACGTTGATCGCGTCCTTGTTGTTGTCGCCGTTGAAGCCCTTGTCGGCAGGGCCGTGCTCGTCGACGCCGGTCTGCACCTCGGTACCGGTGTAGATCGTGTCGCCGCCGGAACCACCGGAGATCCGGTCGCTGCCGGTGCCGCCGATGATCACGTTGGCCTGCGCGACGAGGTGCGCCGGCGGGTTGACCTTGCCTTCCGCGAGCGGGCTGTCGGAGGCGATGCCGATGTTGTCGTCGTCGGCGCCGCCGTCGATCCGGTTCTTGCCCAGCCCGGCCGCGATCCGGTCCTTGCCGGGACCACCGCTGACGGTGTCGTCAGCACCGCCGACGGTGATCACGTCGTCGCCGTCGCCACCGGTCACGGTCGCGGTTCCCTTGCCGCCGAACGCGGCGGCGAGGTCGCCGGTCGTGATCTGGTCCTTGCCGGGACCGCCGTTCACCACGGACTTGCCGATGCCGGTCTTGACCGAGTCGTCGCCGGAACCACCGGTGACCTCGACCTCCTTGTCGAACGGCTTGGCCTCGGCCTTGGCGTCGTTCGCGGCACCGCTCTTGTCGCCGTCACCCTGGAACACGATGATCCGCTTCCCGGTGTCACCGGTGGCGTTTCCGAGGACCTTGGTCAGGTTCGGGTCGCGGAACTCCTCGCGGAAGCCCAGCGCGCTCACGGCGAAGCCGTCGAACCCGCCGCCGTCCTTGACGAGCTGGGTGATCGTCCACTTCTCCTCGTTGTTGTTGGCGGTCCACGCCGAGTGGCCGCGCTTGCCGATGTCGCCGTTGCCCATGTGCAGCACCAGCGTTGAGCCGCTCTTGTGCGCGAGCACTGGTGGTGGCGGTGAGCAGTCGGGTTTCACGGAGAAGTCGAGCAGTGTGATGTCGGCCAGCGTGAAGTCGAACGAGACGCTGAAGATCGAGAACCCGAGCGTGATGTACACCTTCAGGAACAGGCTCAGTCGTCCGTCCATGTTGAACAGGCACATCGGGTTGTTCAGCGCCACCTTGGAGAACTCGAAGAACCGGAACTTGCCGTCGTTGTTCGGGTCCGCCCAGGTGAGGTTGATCGTCAGCGCGACACCGCCCTTGATGCCGACCTCGATCAGCACCACGCTCACCGCCGCGCCCGCGGCCAGTTCCCCTCGGAACGTCACGACCGGCAGCGGCTTGCCCGCGTCGTCGGTCGTCACCAGGTAGATCGAGTCCAGAATGGACGCGGCCTTGCCGGACTCGATCGCCTTGCGCAGCCCGAACGTGTCGAAGCCCGCGCGGAACCGCGCCTCGACCGACGCGCTGCCGGAGATCGTCACCAGCACCGGCGGCGGCGCGTACACCGGGCCGAACGACTGGCTGTAGGAGAAGCCGAGGCGCAACGGCCCGGAGTCGAACTTGATCAGGTCCACGTCCTGGCCCATGATCAGGCCGAAGAGCTTCGCCGGTTCCTTGAGGATCGGGAACGTGAAGCCTGCCTTGTTGCCCTCCTCGCCCTCGGACACGATCTTCGTGCCACCGGCGGACGCGTCGATCTTCGCCGCCAGGTCGCCCTGCGCGAGGTTCGGCACGATCAGCGAGGCCGCGTTGTCCGGCGAGTTCGTCGTGGTCTTCGCCTTGTCGCCGAGGACGGTGAAGCTGCCGATGTCGATCGCCCCGCCGTTCTGGGTGATCTTGCCGATCAGCTGGATCGCCCGCAGGACCTTGTCCACGAACTCGAGGTCCGGCCCGCCCGCGATGGTCGAGAACTCCTTCGCGATGGTGACGAGGTTGACGTCGCCGCCACCGACCGCGCGGGAGAGGTCGGACAGCACCGGGATCGGTGCGTAGAGCTGGTCGAGGATCGGCTGGATGGGCTTGGTGAACAGGGCGATCTTCTCGACGATCGGCTTGAGCACCTCGCCGAGGAACTTGCCCGCGTTCAGCTGGATGTTGTTGAACGCGATCTCCGGTGTGCCGTCACCCGGCTTGCCGCCGAACGCGTTCCACTCCCACTTCAGGTGGAACCAGCCGTTGATGCCGGGCAGTGGTCCGGCGCTGACGTCGAAGTCCCAGTCGATGCCGACCTTGGCCTTCAGCGACACGCTCGCGACCTGGCCGATGTCGGCGAGGTCGGCCAGCGTGATCCGGTCGTCGTTGGCCGGTCCGCAGTTCTCGTAGCACGCCGCCTGCCCCTTCTTGTGCAGGTCGACGACGAACGTGCCGGCGAACAGGTCGGTCGCGCCGCCCGCGTGCTGCTTGAGGTTCACGTCGAGGAACGCGAGGCGTGCCTTCATCGCGTCGGGCAGCGTGAAGCTCAGCTTCACCCCGAGCTCGGGGTTCGGCCCGTCCTTCGTGGCCACGAAGAACCCGCTGCTCTTGTCGACGCCCACCTTGACGTGCAGGTGGTAGGCCAGCGCGGCCTTCATCTTCGGCGCGCCCTCCGCCGCCTTGAGCGACAGACCGGGAATGCCGATGTCGAGCGGGCTTTCCAGGGCCAGCGTTTCCTTGTCGCAGTCGTTGCCGAACACGTCGCCGTCGCACACGTCGAACGTGAACGTGGCACCGGTGATGTCCTGCAACGCCGCCGCTGCCGGGCAGTCCGTCAGCTTCGGGTTGGTCGTCTCCGGTGTGTACGCGGCACCGTTCGGCGTGTTCTTGTCGTCGAACAGGACGGCGTCCGCACCCAGGTCACCCTTGATCACGACCCAGTTGTTCGCGTTCGGGTCGGTCTTGCGGATGATCTTGTATCCGGTGGCGTACTGCGACTTCTTCCACTCGATGCGGTTGAAGTTGGTGTTGGTCAACGGATCCGCGCCGTTGGTGACCTCGGCGAGAGCCGGTGGCGCGTCCTTGCCCTGCGCCGTCGCGACGACGCCGTAGACGTACTTCTTCGACCCGGTCGTGCCCTGCGCCGTCGCCTTCGCCTCGGTCGCGGGCTGCAGCGTGGCGTCACAGGTGAAGCCGACCGTGACCGCGCTGCCGACCGCGGGCTTGAGGTGGTCGTTGACCCACGTCTGCAGCTCACCGGTGTTGTTGACCCGGCCGCCGCCCGGCAGTTTCGCCATCGCCTCCTGGATCTTGGCGCGCAGCTGGCCGAACTTGTCGGCGCCCTGCTGGATGTCGTCGCCGACGAGCGGCAGCTTGCCGTCGAACGCGGCCGTGCGCAGCGCGCGTTCGATCATCGCGAGGTACTTCTCGATGCCGTCGCCGAACTGCGAGAAGTCCAGCAGCGCGTCGAGGATCTTCTGCCCGATGTCGGTCGGCATCTCGAACCGCTTCACGCCGCCCGGCAGGTCGGGGCTGAACGAGAACGCCTGGTCCAGATCGCTGACCTGACGCGGCAACCGGACGATGAACGAGTCACCAGGGCTGGACAGCTTGGTCCAGTTGACGTTGTCGGAGCTGACGAACACCGGCAGCACCGCGCACAGCGCGAGGTCGGTGCCCTGTGCGGGGTCACCGGCGCACGTGACGGGCTGGTTGTCACCGTTGAGAGTCAGCGACACGCCCTTCACGAAGTCGCTCAGCGACACCGGGTTCTGCCCGCTGTAGCCGAGGTGCGCGTTGTAGTGCGCGTTCGCGACCGCCTTCTCGGTGCCCTTCGGGTTGCCGAGCGCGATCGACAGCGGCCCGACCGAGGACTTGACGACCCCGGTGATCCCACCGTGCGCCGTGATGTCCACAGTGGAGTTCGGCAGCACCTTCAGCGCGCTCGCGTCGGCCGGCCCGTCGCCCGCCTGCAGCGGAAGCAGGAAACCGATCTTGGTGGAGCCGGTCAGCGCCAGGTTCGCGGTGGCCTCGCCCTCGGCGCCCACCAGCGAGCGAGCGGTGCCCTTGTCGTCGGTGAAGGAGAACCGGACCGGCTGTGAGGTCGCGACCTTCCGCTTCACGTCGATGTTCAGCACGATCGACGGCTTGGAGTCGACGATCTGGTGGGCGAACGAGATGCCGCTGTCCGCGGGCAGCGCGGCGTCCAGCTGCGCGACGAGGTCCTGCAGGTAGTCCGGCGGAGCGGCGGTCAGCCTGTCGACCGCGTCCTCCAGCGGGCTGCGGAACGCGTAGGCCGTGCCGTCGGAGGGCACCTGGCCCCACGGTTCTGCCAGCAGCACGCGGTTGTTCTGCGGGTCGGCGGCCACGATGACGGCGACCTGGGTGCCGACCAGCACGGCCCGGCCCTGCAGGTCCGCGCCGAACGCCTTGTCGCCGGTCCTCGTGTCGTCGCGGAGGAAGCCGACGCTCTTGCCGTTCAGCGTCGTGTTGCCGTACTTGCCCGATCCGGTGTCGGCGCTGCCGAGCAGCTCGGACAGCGACTTGCCGACGACCGGCAACGGCGTGGTCAGCGCGTTCTTGACCTTGCCGTCGCCCTCGACGGCCTGCAGCGAGCTGTTGAGGACCTGCAGCGCCTTGATGATCTGACCGAACATCGCGCGCGGGTTGTCCGGGTCGAAGTCGAACGCCTTGGCCTTGTCGAGCGCGTCGAGGCCGGTGAACTGGAGGTTCGCCGGGTCGGTGATGTCCGGCATGGTGACGCCGACCTCCACCGGTCCGCCGAAGAAGTCCTGGATGCCCGGCACGTCGAGCTTCACCGTGGCCGTGGCCTTGGCACCGACCGCGACGGTGAGCAGGTTCTCCGGTTCGAGCGCAGGCGTCTCGGGGTTGTCCACGACCTTCGCGAAGATCTGCGACAACGGCAGGTCGCCGTCGTTGTCACCGAGCTTCTTCAGGCTGATCGACAGCATGTCCGTCGAACCGTCCTTCGTGGACATGCTCAGGTCACCGGACAGGTGCACCTTGAGGTAGCCCACGCTGCCGTTGACGTCCACCTTGGTGTCGACCCGAGCGCTGGCCTTCAGCAGCTGGCCGCCGGTGCGCAGCAGGAACCGGTCCGGCGTGCGGGGCAGGGTCGAGACCAGGGTCGTGGTGCCGTCGGGGTTCTTGTCCGCGAACGGGCAGCCGGTGGTCGCGGCGTCGGGGTCGAGCGGCTTGCACGCGTCGCCCTTGATCGGGTCACGCAGGTCGAGCACGAGCGTTGCCGCGGCCTCGTACGACGGCTTCACCGTCGCGGTGGCGTTCAACGCGTTGGCGCCCTTGAGGCCCTTGCTCGCGAAGGTGTCGCCGAAGGTGACCTGGCCGGTCATCGGATCCGGCGCGTTCACCTTGTACGGCGACTTGTCGGCCGGTTTTCCGCCCTGCCAGCCTTCTTCGAGCGTGATCTCGTCTGCGGTGTTGCTCTTCACGACACCCTGCGAGGTGCCGGCGGACACGATGCGCCCCTTGAAGGAGTCGACGATCCACGGCTTGGACTTGTTGATGTGCTTGAGTGTCGTGTCGGTGTAGCTGACGTTGTCGCCCTGCCCGGAGGTCAGCTCGGCGACGACGTCGAGCGGCTTGCCGTCGGCTGGCGCGTCCTCCTTCATGGTGAGCGTGAACTCGAGCTTCTTGACGTCGTCGCGGTAGTTGACGCCGGTCACGGAGATCGGGGCGACGTTCAGCTTGGTGAAGAGCTCCTGGACCGAGCTGAACTTCGGCAGGCCGGCCTTCGCGGGGTCTTCCTCCGGCTTGAACACGTTGGCGTCGACGAACTTCGCGAGCGCGCTGCCCGCCTTGACCGCGTCGGCGACGGTGCCGCGCATGAACGGCAGGTTCACGTTGCCGACCGGGTCGGCCGTCGAGCCCCACTGGGCGCGCTGCACCGCGTCGATCGAGTTGACCAGGTGGCTCAGGCCTTCGAGCAGGTCGCGCGGACTGAGCGTGGTGAAGCGGTTGAGCTGGGCCAGGTCGGGACCGGTGACGGTGATCGACGGCGTGCCGCTCGCGATGTCCGGCCACTGCACGCCGACCGTGCCGGTGAGCCCGCCGACGTTCGCACCGGCGAGGGGCTGGGAGGTGAACTTGAGGCTCGCGTCGACCTTGCCGGCGGGAGCGCCGAGTCCGATGTGGAAGAGCCCGGCGGCAGCGCCCGGCTCGCTGATCTCGGTGAGCTTGCCGTCGCCGTTGGGGTCGTCTGCGGACGCGGTGATGTTCGCTTCGACCGTGACGTGGCTGGCGCCCTTGTCCAGGTCGACGCCGAGGATGCCGAAGCCCGCGGTGGGGTTGGCGTCCGGGTCGAACTCGCCCTTGGCGCCGACGGTGAACTTCGGCGAGTCGCCGTCGCGCACGACCCAGAACGAGTCGGTGGACTCCTGGTAGGCGAAGCGGAACTTGGCGTCGAGCGTGAACGTCACGTCGACAGCACCAGACGTGGTGAAGCTGACCGACGGGTCTGCGACGCTGATCGGCTGCTTGTCCGCGACCGTCGTGACGTGCAGCGTCGCGTCGACGCGTTTGATCCCGTTGGTGTCGCTGGTCTGCACGTTCAACGTGCCCGGCCGGTTGCCGCCGAGCTGGTACGTGCCCGCGAGGTCGGGGAAGTTCTCCTTGTCCTTCAGCGGATCGTGCACCGTCTTGGCCACGAGATCGCCGAAGCCGAGCGCCGCGCCGGGGCTCACGCCCAGCAGTGGCAGGGCCTCCCCCAGCTTGCCGACGCTCGCGAGCTGTTCGGAGAAGTCACCGAACGAGCTGATCCCGGCGAGGATCTTCTGCACGTCCTGCGCCTGGGCGACCGCCGGTGGGCTCACCGCCGCCAGCCCCCACAGCGCGAGCGCGCCGCTGGTCAGTACCGCCGTCATCCGCCGCCTGATGCTCCGCGAAGACCGCATGGCCTACCCGCCCTCTCGGCGTAAGGCCCCCGACGCCTCGTTGCCAGGTATCCGATGTGGAGTGACGCAGCGCACAGCTGTGCCGCCAAGCGAGAAGTCGCCCGTCCGGATGGCGTCGTTACCGCTCGAACAGCGGGACGCCTGGCATTCACCCGTTCAGTCGCCGGGCGCTCTACTGGGAGTGGGTCCTGTTACGACAGTTCACGGACGGGCGTGCCACGGAGGAACGCGTGGATGTCCTCCACGGCTTCCGCGAAGTACGTCCGGTAGTTGGCCGCCGTGACATAGCCCAGGTGAGGCGTCGCCAGCACGTTCGGCAACGTCCTGAGCTCGTCGTTCAGCGGCAGCGGTTCGATCTCGAAGACGTCGAGGCCCGCGCCGGCGATCCGGCGCTCGCGCAACACCTCCAGCAGGGCCGCGTTGTCCACGATGGCCGCGCGCGAGGTGTTGACCAGGAACGCCGTCGGCTTCATCGCCGCGAGCGCGGCCGCGTCGACCAGGCCCCGGCTGCGGTCGCCGAGCACGAGGTGGATCGAGGCGAAGTCGGATTGCGCGAGCAGGTCGTGCAAGGAGGACGCGAGGCGCACACCTTCGGCGTCGGTGCGCTCGGCGGTGAGGTTCTGGCTCCACGCGACGACGTCCATGCCGAACGCCTTGCCGATGCGGCCGACGGCCCGGCCGAGGTTGCCGAAGCCGACCAGGCCGAGGGTGGCGCCGGCGAGGTCGACGCCGACGGTGCTCTGCCACGGGCCACCGGCGTGGAAGGCCGCGTTCTCGGTGGCGATGTGCCGGGCGAGGCCGAGGATGAGCGCCCAGGTCAGCTCGGTCGGCGGGGTCTTCGCGCTGCCGGTGCCGCAGACCGTGACGCTGTGCTCGCGGGCGGCGGCCAGGTCGATCGAGGCGTTGCGCATGCCGCTGGTGACGAGCAGCCGGAGCTTTGGCAGCCTGGCGAACAACTCGGCGGGGAACGGGGTGCGTTCACGCATGATCACGACGCACTCGGCGTCGGCCAGGGCTTGCGCCGGGTCGTCGAGGTGGTCGCGCAGCACCGTCACGTCGAGGCCCGACCAGTCGGCGTTCGCGAGAGCGACGCCCTGGTAGTCGTCCAGCACCACACACCTCATGGGCTGATCATGTCAGAGTGGGGTCATGGGGGACTTCCACCTGGCACAGGCCAACATCACGACCGGGCGCTGGCCGTTCGACCACTGGAGGATGCGCGGGTTCGCGAGCAGGGTCGACTCGATCAACGACCTGGCCCAGCAGGCTCCCGGTTTCGTGTGGCGGCCGACGTCGGACCGGATGATGGCGGACCTGTACCGGCTGGGGCGCGACCCGATGCTGGAGGCGTTCAACCTCAGCGTGTGGGAGTCGATCGAGTCGTTGCGGGCCTTCACGTTCAGCGGCATCCACCTGGAGGCGGTGAAGCGCAGTGCGCAGTGGTTCGACCCGGCCACGGCCTTCGACGTGATGTGGTGGGTGCCCGCCGGGCATCAGCCCACGACCGAGGAAGGGCTCGCGAAGCTCGACCTCGTGCGGCGGGAAGGCCCGACGCCGGACGGGTTCACGTTCCGGCGGAGGTATCCGGCGCCAGAGCCCCACGCACGATGATCTCCAGCAGCGGACGGGGATCTATCTCCTCACTCCTCGCGAAGCGCTGCAGGAACATCCCCTGGAAGCAGGCGCCGATGGTGTCCGACGCCGCGACGGGATCACGCGCGCCGAGGCGGGCGAGGGCGGGCACGAGCATCGCCGCCATCACGGCCCGGCCGCTCAGCAACGCCTGCCGGACTCGTTCGTTGGCCGCGGACTCCATCCACAGCACCATGCGCGCGGTGGTCGTGACCTCGTTGGGCCCGGTCATGAAGTCGTACAGCCGGCACAACGCGTCCACCAGGTCGTCCGCCGACTCCGGTTTCAGCGCCGCCTCGACCACCGGGACCTCCCGGCGCAGCATCGCGTCCCCCACGCCGTCGAGCAGGGCGGCGCGGGTGCGGAAGTAGTTCGACGTCGATCCCTTCGGCAGCCCGGCCTTGTCGTCCACCCGCGCGTGCGTCAACCCGCGCAGCCCTTCGGTGCCGAGCAGTTCGATCGCCGCAGCGAGAGCGCGGTCCCTGTTCGAGGTCACAACTTCACTATAGACGTAGTGACTTGACACTACGATCGTAGTACCGTCGAGTCATGACAGCGACAATCGCCCTGGTGGGGTGGATCCTCAACATCGTGGTCGGGCTGGTGCTGCTGGCGCGGCTGCTCAGAGCGCGAAGACAGATACCGGCCCTCGCCTACTACCACCTCGTCACGGCGTTCGTCGGGCTCGGCATCTGGATCGCCTTCATGGCCGCGGGTTCGCCCGTGCTGGCGTGGGCAGGGTTCGCCGTGCTCACCCTGCACAACACCTTCGGGGACAAGCTGATGGTGAAGGGCTGGCGGAAGCGTCATCCCGGCGCGACCGGCAACGCCTACCTCCAAGCGGCGAAGTACACGGCGAAGAGGCCACTGACGATGGCGCACGCCATGCTCGCGCCAGTGGCCTGGTTCCCGGCTCTCGCCGCCGCCGCGATCAGCAGTTGGGGTGCGTGACCTTGCCGGCGAAGCGGTCGCCGAGCCAGTTCAGGGCGTTGGAGCCCCACGCGCTGACCGCGGCGATGTGCCCGAGCAGCGGCAGTGCGGTCCATTGCACGTCAGCACCTTGTGAACACCATTGCGATCGCAGTTTCTGCCCGACGCTGAACGGGATGAGCTCGTCGATCGTCCCGTGGTAGAGGTACACGGGCGCGGCTGGCTTGACCGAACCGAGCGCGTTCTCCGTCAACCTCTTCTGCCACAACGGATCCAGGATGACGTCCGGCCGCGTGGTCAGCGCGTTCAGCCGCGTGAACGGTGCCACCAAAGCGATTTCGGCGACGCACGAGTTGCGGATCTGGTCGATGACCTGCCGGCCACGGGCGTTCAGGACCTCGGCCAGCGGCAGTTCGGGATAGGCCGCGGCGTACCCGGCGGCTGCCGCGAACACAAGTCCGGAACCGGCGTTGCCGTCGTTGAACTTCGCGACCGCGTTCAGGTCGGCCGGCACCCCGCCGGCCGCGACACCGACGACGTTCAGCGCGGGCGCGTAGGACTTCCACTGCTCGGCGGCGGCCGACGCGGCCTGACCACCTTGTGAGTAACCGAAAACGCCGATGGGGGCGTTCACGGACAGACCGGGGATGTTGCTCGCCGCGCGTGCGACGTCCAGCAGTGCGCGGCCTTCCGAGCGGGCCACGGCGTAGGTGTGATCCCCCGGCGTGCCAAGGCCTTCGTAGTCGGTGACCGCGACCGCCCAGCCGTTGAACATGGCCTGGGCGAGGAACGCGATCTCGACCTCGGTGCCGTTCTGCAGTTGCTGCGACGGCGCGCAACGGTCGGCCATGCCCTGCGTGCCCATCGCGTACGCCACGATCGGGCGCGGGCCGTTGGTCCACGGCAGCGGCGACACGAGGACCATGCCGGACACGACGTTGCCCGTGCCCGTCGCGGACGTCGAGCGGTAGCGGATTTCGTAGGCCTTCACAGGAGCGGGCAGCAACCGCAGGGGCTCCGGATGCCATGCCACCTCCCTGCTGCTGACCAGCTCGCCGGGAGCGGCGGCGGCAGCGGGTGTGACCAGGGCTGATAAGAGGAGAACGGCGGTGAGCAGGGTGCGGAGCTGCATCGGTGGGACCCCTTTGTGGTAACCGGCGTTACCGCAATGTAGGGCCGAACGTCGTAACGTGGCAATAGCGCTTTCGGCTTTATGGATTCACACCAGGCCTTGGGGGAAGGCGAACACCCGATCGGGGTCGTACTTCCTCGCGATCTCCTTGAGCCGGCCGAGTGACGAGCCGTAGTACGTGCCGGCCCAGTCCGGCATCTGCGGGTCGAGGTAGTTGACGTACCCCGTGGCGCCGAACATCTTCGCGAGCTCGTCGCGCGCGACGCCCATCGCCCTGCGCGCGTTGGCCTCACCGGCCTGCAGGCTCAGCTCGACCTGGATGCTCGCGAGCGCGGACCGGTGCGGGAACGCGGACGCCGGGCCGCGGCCGACCGCGCCGCCCATCGCGTCGATCATGTTGTAGGAGTTGGGCGTGTTCTTGAAGATCTCCGCGAGTCGCTGCGGGTCGGTGATCGGGCGGGTCAGCATCCGCGACGTCGCGACGTAGCTGCCACGGCCCTGCGTTCCTCCGCCGCCGTTCCAGCTGGGTTTGCACGAGCCGTCGGTGGTCTTGCACCACGCGAACCGTTCCATCGCGGAGAGGAAGGTCTGCTCCTGCTCGCGGCGGGCGGTCGGTGGTGAGCCGACGCGGCGCACCAGGTCGTCCAGCAGCGGTTTGGCGTTCGTGCCGACGAAACAGCCGGAGACCTCGACGTGCGGGTTCCTGCCGCTGCCGACGCCGACCGTGGTGGTCATGGCGTCGGGTGCTTTTGCTTGCCAGTCGGGCCACACGCTGAGGAGCGCCGGGAGCGCCGCCGACGGGAACGTGAGGCTGAACGTCGTGAGGTTGCGGGCGGGTTCGGTGCGGAACACGAACGACGTGACGATGCCGAAGTTGCCGCCACCGCCGCCGCGCAGCGCCCAGAAGAGGTCCGCGTGCTCGGTCGCGGAGACGGTCCGGTGCACGCCGTCCGGGGTCACGATCTTCGCGCTGACCAGGCGGTCGCAGGTGAGGCCGAACTGCCTCGCTGTCACGCCGATGCCGCCGCCGAGCGTGAGCCCCGAGATGCCGACCGTGGCGCAGGTGCCCGCCGGCATCATGCGGCCCGCGTTGGCGAGGGCGACGTAGAGATCCATCAGGAGGACGCCAGCGCCGACCTCGGCCGTGCCGTCCGGCCTCACGTCGACGCGGTTGAGACCGCGGACGTCGACGACGAGGGCACCGTCCGCCGTGGAGTAACCGGGATAGCTGTGGCCGCCGCACCTCGCGGTGATCCGCGTCCCGTCCCGGCGCGCGATCTCGATGCAGCGCTGGACGTCCGCGGGTGAGGTGATCCTGGCGATCGCACTGGGACGCTGACCGTCGTACTGCGTGAAGTAGCCCAGCTTGGCGTCCCGGTAGGCGGCGTCACCCGGCCTGATCAGCTGGACGTCCATTGTGGACTTGCCCAGCCAGGCCAGTGCGGCGGTCTGGAGAAGTGCCCTGCGACGCAACATGTCACGAACGTAGGAGCCCGGCGAACCGGGCCACAACGGATTCGCGGACCGGTCCTGGTTACGGCACTACGGGTTCACAGCCAGGAACAGGAACGCCGCCAGCAGCACCAGGTGCACGCCACCCTGCAGCCGCGTCGCGCGGCCCGGCACGACGGTCAGCACGCTGACCAGAACGGTGAGCAGCAGCAGAACCATCTGCATCGGACCGAGGCCGAGCAGCAACGGCCCGTCCAGCCACACCGTGGCGAGGGCGATCGTCGGGATCGTGAGGCCGATGCTCGCGATCGCCGAGCCGTAGCCGAGGTTGAGGCTCGTCTGGATGCGGTCGCGCAACGCGGCCCGTGCGGCGGCGATCGTCTCGGGCAGCAGCACCAGCAGTGCGATGACGACACCGACGAACGACTGCGGGAAGCCGGCGGCCCGCACGCCGGCCTCGATCGCGGGCGACTCGATCTTGGCGAGGCCGACCACCGCGACCAGTGCGACGAGCAGCAGGCCGAGCGACGCCAGCGCGGCCTTCCCGGACGGCGCCTCGGCGTGCTCCTCGGTCTCGATCACGCCGTCCCCGGTGACGGGCAGGAAGAAGTCGCGGTGCCGGACGGTCTGGGTGAAGACGAACAGCGCGTACAGGGCCAGCGAGGCGAGAGCGGCGAACGCGAGCTGCGGGCCGGAGAACTCGGGGCCGGGCGTGCTCGTGGTGAACGTCGGCAGCACCAGCGTGAGGGTGGCGAGCGTGATCACCGTGGCCAGCGCGCCGCCGCTGCCTTCTGCGTTGAAGAGCGTGGTGCCGTGCTTGAGGGCACCGAGCAGTAAAGCGATGCCGACGATGCCGTTCGTGGTGATCATGACGGCGGCGAACACGGTGTCGCGCGCGAGCGACGACGCCTCGGGCCCGCCGGACACCATCAGCGTGACGATCAGGGCCACCTCGATGATCGTGACCGCGACCGCGAGGACCAGCGATCCGAACGGTTCCCCCACCCGCAGTGCGACGACCTCGGCGTGGTGCACGGCGGCGAGCACCGTCGCGGCGAGCACGACGGCGACCAGCGCGACGAGCACCGGTGCGAGGTCACGCCCCCAGGCCAGCGCGAGCAGCAGCACGCCGAGCACGGGGGTGATGGTCGTCCAGGACAGCAGCGGGAAGCGTGAGATGGCGGCCATGATCACACCTTCGCACGTCGCGCAGGCGTTCCGCCATTCGGCTCATCAATGGTTTCGAGTGCGAAAAATGTGCAGCGGAGCGCCCCTGCCGCGCCCCGCTGCACATTATTTCCGATGCGTGACCGATGTTTAGAAATCGAACACGGCACCGGTGTGCGCCTGCATGACGCACGAGTTCGGATAGGTCTGAACCTGCGAGACGGGCTCACCTCGCCAGAAGCCGAACATGGTCACCTCGACCGGCGCGTAGATGAACGTGCAGGCACGGCCGTCAGGCCCCATGGCCTGCAGGTCGGCGCCGGTGGCCGCCAGGGTGGCGCAAGCTCGGGCACCGAGAGGGTGCCGATCGCCTTGTTCGCAGGTCAGGACGGTCGCCTTGAAGGCGTTGCCCTCGACCTCTGAGTACTGCACCGTCAGCAACAGCGCGGTGCCCCGGTCTGCGGTGGGGGCGGCCTGCGCGGTGCCGGCGAAGGTGAAAAGTGACGCGAGCACTGCAACGATCGCAAAAAAGCGGCCGAACATGAAAGCGGTCCTCCTGAGACCTCATAAAAACGGGCCGGTTCTCGGCCGCCGCAGATGTTGCCACCATGTTTCGTCGCCGCGAAAGGGGCCAGCACTTGTTCACCGATCACATTTGTGCACTCCGCCAAAAGCGTGATTGGGCCGAACGGATGTGTTCCCCGCCACGTCCACCGGGACACAGCTGCCGACGGACTGTTACGGGTTGCTGACAGACACCGCCGCGCGCCGACGTATTATTCAAATCATGTCCAAGACCTCCAGACGCGTCGTGTTCGGCGTGCTGCTGATCATCGCCCTCGTGGTTTCCACCGGCGGCGTGCTGGGATACCTGGGCAGATTGACGCTCGTGTTCGACCGCCAGCCGGGAAAGCCGCTGGCGATTCTCGAGGAAGTGCCGGGCCCGCCGGACGGACCGAAGTGCGCAATCGACGCGCGCTACCTCGACGAGGCCCCGGAAGGCCTGCCCCCACACGTGCGGCAGGCATGGCAGGCGTTGCGCACGAAGGCCTCTGAGCAGGGCGTTCAGCTCTGCCTGAACGACGGCAAGCGCAGCCGCCAGCAACAGCAGAAGGAGTTCGACGACGCGGTGGAGAAGTTCGGCACCGAAGAACTCGCGTCGCGCTATGTGCTGAACCCGCCGGACCGTTCGATGCACGTCATCGGATTGGCGGTCGACATCCAGCCGATCGAATCGGCGAAATGGGTCGAGAAAAACGGCAGCACCTTCGGCTGGTGCCGCCGTTACGAAAACGAGCAGTGGCATTTCGAGTACAACGCCGGCTACGCCACGGGAGGCTGTCCCCCGCTGGAGAAGAGCGCGACCGGCAGCTGAGCGCTCGTGCAAAGGTCTAGACGCCTGGGGTGCGCACGAGGTTGCGCCGACGTAATCTGACAACCACGATTACCGGATTGGAGCCCTCCCAGTGGCCCGTGCCTACGGCGGTGTGTCACCCGAGCAGCGCAGAGCCGAGCGCAGGTCCCGCTTGCTGCAGGCCGGCCTGGCCCTCTTCACCACCACGGGCTTCGCCACCACCAAGATCACCGAACTCTGCACGGAGGCCGGCGTCTCCACCCGCAACTTCTACGAGGAGTTCGGCTCCAAGGAAGACCTGCTGCGCGAGCTGCACGACCTGATCAACGCCACGGCGTTCAACGAGGTCCGCACCGCGCTCACCTCGCTGGAAACCGCCGACGTGCGCACCAGGATCATCACACTGCTGGACGTGTTCGTCGGCACCGTGACCGCCGATCCCCGTGCGCCGCGCCTCAACTACGTGGAGGCCGTGGGGGTGAACGCGGAGATCGAGCAGCAGCACGTGCGATGGGTGAACACGTGGGCGCAGTTCATCGAGTCCGAGGCCCTGCGCGCGGCGGCGGCCGGGGTGGCGCCGCAGAGGTCGTACCGGCTCACGGCGATCGCCCTGGTCGGGGCGATCACGGGGCTGCTGCGGGAGTGGCAGGCGCACGAGCCGCCGCTCGCGATCGACGAGATCGCCGCGGAGATCCGGGAGCTGATGCTGGCCGCGATCACGCGGCCGTAGCCCGCTGCTCGGTTCGGGCGACCCCACCACCGAACCGGCCCAACAGCCCCAGCGACCGTGATCAGATGGCACCGTGCGCACGGTGGCCAGGCTCGTCACAGCGGCAGCAGCCGTGGTCGGCTACGTGGCCCTGATCCTGGCGATCACCGCGGGCCAAGACCTGCGCGAACGCAACGCGTTCCGAGAAGCCCCCGCCCAGTACGCCGCCTTCGTCGCCGCCCTGAACACCGGTTCAACCACCGACCTCCGCGCAGTCGCCAGCTGGTTCCGCAAACACTCACCATCCACCAGCACCGCCGCCGCCTCGATCTCGCTGGGCGCGAGCGCCGCCGAAGACGGCGACCTCGACCTGGCCCGCCGGTACACCGACGACGTAGCCGCGAAGATCGAGCAGGACCAACAAGCGCTGGACCGGACGACCTCCGAGGCGTGGTCGCGAGCAGTGCCGTGGCTTCTGGTGATCGGCACGCTCCTCACCGCAGCCGCACTGGTCCTGCGACACCGGCGACGTGCGGCCAACGCCGAGGTGGTCGAGCTGGTCCTGCAGTACGTGCCGCCGAAGCCGCGGTGGCGACGCCCTGTCTTCCTTGTCGTCAGCGGCATCGGCCACACACTCCTGGTGTGCGGCTTCCTGGCGGTCGTCGCGGCAACCCGCGCCAACGACCTGCCTTGGGCCGCAAGAGGATTCCTCCTCGCGGGCGGCGTCGCGGCGCTGCCGGTCGCCTGCTTCGTCCTGCGGCACTCACGCCCGAGGGCCGCGCGAGGTGCGGCGCAGGCGTTGCGGGCCGACTGGCGCAAGCCGGTGCTACCTGCGCGGTTTCGGCGACGACCCGGACGCCGCGGTCGTCGACGAACTGCCCCGGCGCGCTGTCGGCCGGGTTGCTCAGCATCCACTCGCGGGAGGAGCACCTCATCGGGGCGCTCGGCGCGTTCGGCCCTGTCGTCGCGGTGGGCAGGCCGGGCGAGCGGCTGCCGCACCTCGGCGCGGCGCGGTTCTACCTGCCAGGTGACGACTGGCAGTCCGGTGTCCTGCGGCTGATGGAGCTGTCCCAGCTCATCGTGTTGCGGCTCGGCGAAGGTGAAGGGGTGTGGTGGGAGGTCGACCAGGCGGTGGCCGGGCAGCCGCCGGGCAAGCTCGTCCTGCTGATCCCCGGCGACCGGCCGGACCTCACCGAACGGCTGGACGCCCACCTTCCGGTCCCCGCCGGGATCAAGGACGCGATCCCCGGCCGGTGGACGTCCGCGGTGGTCGCCTTCAGGGAGGACTGGACTCCGGTCGTGCAGCCGGTCGGGCCGTTTCCCGGCGAGAAGAACCGGTACGGCTCCACGGTTTTCTACGTGGCCCGCGCGATGCAGGAAGCGTTGCGGTCGATCGAGGCGCGCAGGCGGGCGATGGGGATGCGGACCAACAGCCACCTGCTCGCGGTGTACGGCAAGGTGCTACTGCTCGTGCCCGCGCTCTTCCTGGTCGCCCACTTCCTGCGACTGGTCCTCCCCTGATCCACCGAGCTTGACGAGCAACTCCCGCAGGATCGCGAGCTCCCCCGGCGTCAGCGGCACGTCACCACGGCCCAGCTGCACCAGCAGCGAGTCGGCGGCGGAGGCCAGATCGGTCTTCGCCAGCCCCGTGACGAGCACCGAGCCGAGCACCGCTTCCCTGGTCCGCGCGGACAGTCCGGCCGCGCCGGGATTCGTGATCAGCAGGATCGTGGCCCCGACAGTGGCCGCGTGGATGGTCTGCACGGCGTCGTCCACCGGCATCGTCAGCAACCCTGCCTCGCCGATCCGCGTGACGATGCGGCGCAGGATTCGTTCACCCTCCGCCGCGGCTGGGTGCTGAGAAGTCCGCGCGCCGCCGTACATGAGTCCGTACAGGGCCGGGTTGCGCAGGCCGAACTCGACGTGCCCGTCCCAGCCCCTGCGCAGGTCCTCGACCGGATCGGCGGACTCGGCACGATCCCGTTTCTCCTGCAGGTAGCGCTCGAAGCCCGCCGCGACCACGGCGTCGAGCAGCCCCTTCTTGTCGCCGAAGTAGTGGTAGACGGTCGGCGGAGTGACGCCGGCGGCGGCGCACACGTCACGGATCGACATGCCCTCCACGCCCACCGCGTCGACCAGCTCGATTGCCGCGGCCAGGATCCGCTCCCTGCTCATATAACCGCACTATACCAGGCATTGTCACCGTTACATGCTTCATGTTAGCGTCGATACGGAATACACGCTAACACCGATACCCTCGGAGGGCCGATGTCCCCGTTGTCCCGGCGTGCGGTTTTGCAGGCGAGCGGCGCGGCAGCCCTGCTCGGCACCGCCGCCCGCACCGCGTCCGCCCAGGAATCCGCCCAGGAGGCCACGCAACAGCCCGTGATCACCCGGCGCATCCCGCGCACCGGCGAGGAGGTGCCCGCGATCGGGCTCGGCACGTTCATGACGTTCGACAAGAAGCCGGGCGCACCTCGCGACCACCTGCGTGAGGTGCTGCACCGGTTCCACACAGGTGGCGGCCGCGTGGTGGACACCTCGCCGTTGTACGGGCTGTCCGAGGTCACGGTCGGCGACTTCGGCAACGGCCTCGACCTCTTCATCGCCGACAAGGCCTGGGCCACCGGTGAGTACCTCGGCGACGACAGCCAGGTGCGCCGCCAGTTCGAGCAGTCGCTCACCCGCGTGTGGCGCACGCAGATCGACGTCATGCAAGTGCACAGCCTCGTCAACGCCGACGCGATCCTGCCCGTGCTGCGGACCTGGAAACGGGAGGGCCGCATCCGCTATCTCGGCGTCACCCACCACGACCCGGCGTACCTGCCGTTCCTGGAGCGGTACGTCCGAGACGGCGACCTCGACTTCGTGCAGGTCTCCTACTCGATCCGCAACCGTGCGGCCGAGCAACGGCTGCTGCCGCTGGCTGCCGACAAGGGCACGGCGGTGCTCGTCAACATGCCGCTCGAGAAGGCCCGGTTGCACCACCTGCTGCGCAACCAGCAGCTTCCCGGGTTCGCCGCCGAGATCGGCGCCACGTCATGGGCGCAGTTCTTCCTGAAGTGGGTGATCGGGCATCCCGCCGTGACGTGCGCGTTGCCGGCCACCACCAACCCCGATCACGTCGTCGACAACCTCGGCGCGCTGCGCGGTCCGTTGCCCGATCAGCGCCTGCGCGACCGGATGGTCCGGCACCTGGAAGCCGTCCCCGGCTTCGCCGACCTGCTCACCACTCCCTGGTACCCCGGCAAGACCTTCGACGGCCTCGTCCGTCTGTGAACTGGAGGAATCCCGTGAAACGCATCATCATCACCGCCGCCGTGGCCGCGCTGGCCCTGCCCGCCACCGCACACGCACACCCCGACCACCCGACGGCCCCAACAGCAGTCGTCAACCCGGTGTACGGCGACGGCTGGCAGCAGCGAGCCCCGATCGCCGGCGGACCGCGCCAGGAGCACAGCGTCGCCGCGATCGGCCGGCACGTGTACGTGGTCGGCGGCATCCGCCCGGACGGCAACGGCGGCGTCGTCACCGTCCCGGACGTCGAGGTCTACGACACCCGCGCCGACACGTGGCGGAAGGTGGCTCCGCTGCCGGTGCCGATGAACCACCCCAACGTCGTCGCGCTCGGCGGCAAGCTCTACGTGCTCGGCGGACTGTCCGGCGGCGCGTCCTGGCAGGCGTTGGGCGACAGCTTCGTCTACCACCCGGCGACCGACCGCTGGACCGCTCTCCCGCCGATGCCGCAGGGCGTCGAGCGAGGCAGCGCCGCCACGGGCGTCCACGGCACGCGCGTCTACCTGGCGGGCGGCATGCGCACCCTCACGCCCGGCCCCGGCGGCTTGCAGGACACCGTTGCCGACGTGCACTCCTACGACGTGATCACCCGTCGCTGGACGACCCTGCCGTCCCTCCCCGAGGCCCGTGACCACGTCGGCGGCGCGTTCGTCGGCGGCACGTTCTACGTCCTGGGTGGCCGGGACCGCGGCCAGATCAACGTGCGTGACACCGTCTACGCGTTCGCCGGTGGCAGGTGGACCGAGCGGGCTCCGATGCCGACGCCGCGCGGTGGCATCGCGTCGGCCGTCGTCGGCACGAAGATCTACACGTTCGGCGGCGAGGGCAAGGTCGTCAACGGCGTGAACACCGTCTTCAGCGAGACCGAGGCCTACGACACCCGTCGCAACCGCTGGGAGAAGCTCGCGCCCATGCCGATCCCCCGCCACGGCACCGCGGCCGTCGGCGTCGGCGACACGATCCACATCCCCGGCGGCGGCAACCGCGGCGGCGGCGCGCCGATGGACGTCAACGACGCCTACCGACCGCGCTGAACCGCGCCGGGCCCGCTGTCCGTAGTTCCCTGGCGTGAGCCGATTCGCCCTTCTCGTGCTGACCCTGCTCCTCGCCGCCTGCTCGGCAGAGCCCGAGGAGACCGCCACCCTCGAGCAACTGGAGGCCGCCGCCGGCCCCGTCGCCGGCCCGACCCCCGTGCTGCCGGGAGACATCGCGAAACTGCAGGTCGAACAGTCGCCCGCGGTCGGCCCCGTCGTCGCCGACCGCGAGCACTACACGCTCTACCTCAACACCCAGGACAGCACCGACCCGCCCAAGCCGACCTGCCTCGAACCCGAGTGCACCCTCGTGTGGCCGCCGCTGCTCGCGAAGGGCGGTCAGTTCGACGCCCCGGCACTCGACAAGGCGTTGCTCGGCACGGTGAAACGACCTGACGGCACAGAGCAGGTCACCCTCGGCGGCCACCCGGTCCACCGGTACGTCGACGACGAGCAGGCGGGTGACGCGAAGGGGCACGGGATCGACGGCCGCTGGTTCGCGATCGCGCCGAACGGCACCAAGGCCGCGCGCTAGTGGCGTGGCCCGGACCGTTTCTGGGCGAATTCGCGGTCAGACGGGTGCATCGTGGTGCCGCCCCCGCGTCCTCATGCTGGATGTACGGGGGCGGTGCCGCGAGGTGCCCTGCTGAGCGCGAACTACCCAGCCGACGTTCCGGGTCACGCCACTAGGCCGGAATTCCGGCGCTGACAAGGCGTCACGCTCAGGACACACACTGGAACCGGCTGTCCGGACGGGCAGCCGGTTTGTCGCGTTCGGGGCAGCTCGACCGATTCGTTTGTACCGGAATCCGGGAAACCGGTTTCGCGCGGAACCGGTTTCGGCTAGACATTGTGAGAGCGCTCCCACAGACGCTGCCGCCGCACGAGCCCTCCCGGAGACCACATGGATCGCGACGACGTGCCCTACCTCGACGCCACGCTGCCCACCGCGACACGGGTCGCCGACCTCCTGGGCCGCATGACGCTGCCCGAGAAGGTCGGGCAGATGATGCAGCTGGACTCGAGGGAGGACCTGGACGACCACGTGCTGCGCAAGCACGTCGGCTCGATCCTGCACACCTCGCCGGAACGGGTGCTGCGCGCGCACGACCTCACCACGCAGACGCGGCTCAAGATCCCGCTGCTCATCGCAGAGGACTGCATCCACGGCCACTCGTTCCACGAGGGCGCCACGATCTTCCCGACCCAGCTCGGCATGGCCGCGACGTGGGACCCGAGCCTGGTCGAGCAGGTTGCGCGGGTCACCGCCGTCGAGGCGGCGGCGACCGGAGTGCACTGGACGTTCTCGCCGGTCCTGTGCATCGCGCGGGACCTGCGCTGGGGCCGCGTCGACGAGACGTTCGGCGAGGATCCCGTGCTGATCGGTGAGCTGGCGGCGGCCATGGTCAGGGGCTACCAGGGCGACGGGCTGGCGGACCCGACGGCGATCCTCGCGACCGCCAAGCACTTCGCCGGCTACTCGGAGACGCAGGGCGGCCGTGACGCGAGCGAGGCCGACCTGTCGCGGCGCAAGCTCCGGTCGTGGTTCCTGCCGCCGTTCGAACGGGTCGCGAAAGAGGGCTGCGCGACGTTCATGCTCGGCTACCAGACCACCGACGGTGTGCCGATCACGGTCAACTCGTGGCTGCTGGACGAGGTCCTGCGCGGCGAGTGGGGCTACAAGGGCACGTTGGTCACCGACTGGGACAACGTCGGCCGCATGGTCTGGGAGCAGAAGCTGCAGCCCGACCACGCCCACGCAGCCGCGGCCGCCGTCCGGGCCGGCAACGACATGATCATGACGACCCCGCAGTTTTTCGAGGGCGCGCTGCAGGCCGTCGAGGACGGGCTGCTCGACGAGAAGGACCTCGACCAAGCCGTCACCCGCATCCTGACGCTCAAGTTCGACCTGGGCCTGTTCGAGAACCCGCGCAGGCCGGACACCGAGCGCCAGCGGGTCATCATCAACCACGACGACCACGCGGCGTTGAACCTTCAGGTCGCGCGACGGTCACTGGTGCTGCTGCGCAACGAGGGCGTGCTTCCGTTGCAGAAGGGCAGGATCGCGGTCGTCGGCCCGCTCGCCGACGACGCGCAGACCCAGCTCGGTGACTGGGCCGGCTCCTCCGGCCAGGCCGACTGGCTGCCGGACGGCCAGCCGCGCGACATGATCACCACGGTGCTCGACGGCCTGCGCGAGCTCTCCTCGCAGGAGGTCACGTACGCGCGCGGTGCCGACATCCTGACGCTCGAACCGGACCCGGAGGGCGAGACCTTCCCGGACGGCCAGCCGCGTCCGCACATCGTCCAGCCGTGCCCGCCGGACGCGAACCTGATCGCGGAAGCCGTCGCGGCGGCGGAAGCAGCCGACTACGTGGTCGCCGTTGTCGGTGACCGCATCGAACTCGTCGGCGAGGGCCGTTCCACCGCCACGCTCGACCTGATCGGCGGCCAGATCGCCCTGCTGGACGCGCTCGCCGAGACGGGCAAGCCGCTGATCGTCGTGCTCCTCGCGTCCAAGCCGCTGGTGCTGCCGGACTCGGCGCGCAACGCCGCCGCGCTGCTGTGGGTCGCCAACCCCGGCATGCAGGGCGGCCGCGCGATCGCCGAGCTGCTGCACGGCCTGATCGAACCGAGCGGCCGCCTGCCGATCTCGTTCGCGGCGCACGCCGGGCAGCAGCCGACCTACTACAACCAGATCCGCGGCCAGCACGGCTCCCGCTACGCCGACCTCACCCAGGAGCCGGCGTTCGCGTTCGGCGAGGGCCTGTCGTACACGACGGTCGAGTACGGCGACCTGCACGTGGAGACGGCGGTGCTGCGGCCGGACGAGACGGTGCAGGCCTCGATCACGCTGACCAACACCGGCACCCGGCCCGCCCGCGAGACCGTTCAGGTCTACGTGAGCGACGCCGTCACGTCTGTCAGCTGGGCGGACAAGGAGCTCAAGACGTTCAAGCAGGTCGACCTGGGTCCCGGCGAGACCACGACGGTCGAGCTCGAGCTCCCGGTCGCCGCCTGCACGATCGTCGACCAGCACGGCTGCCGCGTGGTCGAGCCCGGCGAGTTCGTCCTCCTGGTCGGTCCGAGTTCGAAGGACCTGCGCCGGGCGGAGTTCACCGTAAAGCCTCAGTTCTGAACGGAGCCGGAACGATCGTGAGGTAGCGCGGAGGAATCTCCACCGCCTTCGTGATCGCCCTCTTCACCGCAGGGACCAGGTCCGCGTCGACGAGCACGACAGCGGGCCTGCCCGGTGGGTCGACCAGCATGCTGGCACCCCGCGCACCGGAGGCCAGTGCTGCGCGGACCACCGCGTCCTGCTCCGGGTCCGGGTCCTGCGCCCGGTGGTACGCCGTCAAAGCCGCCCCGAGATCCTCTGTGTCCGGGGTGTACGGCCGTTCCTCCTGCGGTTCCTGACGCCGGATCCGGGTGTCGACGACGAGCAGCCGTTGACCTGGCAGATCCAGCTCGGCGGTTTCCGGCCCCTCGTAAGCGTTTCCCGCGAGATCGCGCAACGCCAGCCCGACCGCCGTCCTCAGCGCCTCACCCGCCGACAGGCCACTCCCCTGCGGCAGATCGACGCTGCACATCAACGTCGCGCCACCGGAACTGCCGGCCACAGGTGCCGCCCACGCCGGGATCTCACCGGACGGCAGCACGGCGCGTTCGGTCGGCCGGTTGACCGACACGAGCTCGAGCTTGCCGTCGTCACGCCGATCCCCCGCCACGATCGCGCCCCACTTGGCGGGCACCTTCACGGCGCCACCGAGCAGGTTCAGCACGCCTGGCGCGTACCAGACACCCTCGGCGGGCCTGCCGAACGTCCGCCGGAACGCGTGCGGCACCAGCCTGAGCTCCGGCGCGATCTCAGGCCGATCCGCGATGTCCGTCATTTCTCCTGTGCCGTTTTCCGGGCCAGCAGCCGGTAGGCGTTGCCGCGGTCACTGCGATGAGCGAGGAACCGGTTCACCGTCTGGTCCAGCGCCATCGCGACGAAGAACGCCGGAATGCCGAGCGACCACACCAGGAAGCTGCGGGTCCTGCGCAGGCGCACCCGTTCCGGTCGCCACGGCGCCGGCGTGCGGGGTGCGATGTTGCCGAGGAACAGCAACAACGCCAGCGTGAAGTCGTTGCACAGGTGGGCTTTCGAGCGTTCCTTGGCCACTGTGGCCAGTCCGCGGGCGGCGAGCGCGTGTTCCAGGTTGCCGATCGGCATCATGTGCTGGTGCTGCGGCTGGAACCACGGCATCCAGTACTGGCCGAACAACCGCCCGAGCCGCCACTCCGGGTCCGGCAGCTCGATCAGCAGGTAGCCACCCTCCGGCAGGACGTCCGCGGCGATGTCGAGCTCCTCCCACGGATCCCGCACGTGCTCCAGGTAGTGGTGCATGCTGATCACGTCGTAGCGGCCCTTGAGCTCGCCCGCGAACTCCTTGAAGCTGCCCCGGTAGGCCTGCTCGATCCGCCCTAGCCGCGCCGCGTCCTCGATGGCCGCGCCCTGATCGAGCCCGTCGAACACGGTGGACGGCAGAACTTCCTTGGCGCCCAGGCAGAAGTGCGCGTGCCCGGAGCCGACGTCCAGCCACCGCTCGGGTTTGGTGAACGGCTCGACCATGCGCGCCCGCCCGTAGTACGGATCGGTCTTGCCGGAGAACACCGCCTCCGCCGACGTCTCGCCGAGGCCGTCGTAGAAGTCCCGGTAGTAGAATCCCAGGCCTTCTTCACTCAGCCGCGGGTTCTGCCAGACGTGTCCACATCGGACGCAACGGTCCATCGTGAACGTGCCGGGCTTGCGCTGCACCAGATCCGTCGCGGTGACCCACCGGCGCAAGTCGGTGCTCCCGCACGACGGGCAGTTGTCGCGCCGGGCCTCGTGGAAGTTCTTGTCGCGGTTCTGCTCGTACCACGGCGTGGCCTGCTTGAGGTGCTCGGCCTGGCGCTTCTCGGCCGCGGACTTCTCGCCACCGGCGGTCTTCACCCACAGGTACGGGGTGCGCAGGAACCGCGGCACCCACAGGTCACGTGGCCGCAGCGGCGTTCCGGCGAACACCAGGATCGGGTGCGCCCAGTACGCGGCCAGCGCAACGAGCCCCCACGGCCACGCCGTGACCAGCGCCGCCGCGACGGTCGCGTAACCGATGACCGAGCCCGCGATCCACAGCGACGGCCGTTTTCCGAGCTGCCGCAACGTCGCCGCGCGGTATCCGAGGTCGTACGGCCCGGCCTTCAGCCCCGGCGCGACCGCGATGTCGACCTGCGCCCGCACGTGGTCCTTGACCCTGCGCACGTACGCGACGAACTCCGTCGGGTCGTCCGGGTTGACGTCCTCGCGGTACTGCTCACGCACCAGCACGGCCTGCGAGGCGCTGATCCCACGCGCCCACTGGTCCTCGCGGTACTTGGCCGGATCGACCGAACCCAGCAGGTCCAGCGCGGCGACCGTCGGGAGGTCGCGCGGCACGAGGTCGACGAGGTCGGCGTCGGTTTCCCACGAGCCCTCGGGATGGACACCGGTGGCGGTGAGAAGCGAGTGCTCACCCGCGCCCTTGGCGAGCACTCGCAGCTTGGACGCGCGGGAACGCAGGCGCAGGACGTCCAGCAGGACGACGAGCACCACCAGCACGGTGAGAATCACCCGGCCACCACCTTTTCAAGTCGGTCGGCCGCGGCAGTTGCGCCACCAGCCGCCAAGAACGACTCCCGCACCAGCTCCGCGGCGGCCGCGTACTCCGGCTCGTCCAGCACGGATTCCAGTGCACTGCGAACATCTGCGGCGCGCGCCCGCGAGTAGGTCAGCCGCACTCCGGCGCCGGCTGCCACGACCTGGGCGGCGACGGTCGGCTGGTCGTCCCGGATCGGTGCCACGACCAGCGGTAAGCCGTGGGCCAACGCCTCGCACACCGTGTTGTGGCCGCCGTGCGTGATGACCGCGTCCAGGTGGGGCATCAGCGCCAGCTGCGGCACGGACGGCAGCATCAGGACGTTCGGCGGGCACGGGCGCGGCTCCGCGACCATGATCACCTGGACGTCGAGGTCCACGACCGCTTCCAGCACCTGGTTGAGGAACCGCTCGCCGGCGGGGCCGTTGAGGGTCCCGAGCGACACCAGCACCCGGCGTCCACCGGTCAACCGGTGCCAGGGGAACTCCACTCGTTCGACGCGATGCGTCAGCGCGGGCCCGACGAAAGCCACTTCCTCGCCGAACTCCCCCGCCACCAGTGCCGCCGAGCTGTAGACCAGCACCAGCCGGTCGGAGAACCTGATGTCCCCGCCTGCGAAGCCGTGCAGCAGATCCCGCACCCAGGCGTCGACCTTGGGCATCGTCCGCAAAGGATTGATCAGCTCGGCGGACGTGCTGGCCGACGTCACCCACGGCAGGCCCGCGTGACCCGCCACCAGCGGCCCGGCCAGTGCCTGCTGATCCGCGACGACCACGTCCGGCGCGAACTCCCTGACCGCGTCCGCCACCCCTGGCACCATCGCGTGCCCGAGCGGGATCAGGAACTCCTCCCAGAAGAACTTGACCACCGCCATCCCGCGCAACGCGAGCCAGCGCTCCCGTTTCGCCCGGATGTCCGCCTCCAGCAGATCGTCGATCGCCGGGAACACCACCGCGTCGTCCGGCAGCAACGGCGCGAGCGTGCCCGGATGCCCGACCCACGCCACCTCGTGCCCGCGCGCCAGCAGCTCGCCGCCCACGGACGCGGTCGGGTTGACGTGGCCGGTCAGCGGCGGGACCACGAACAGGAACCGGCTCATGACGGCAACCAGTCCAGCAGCACGTCGAGCAACTCCGCGGTGGCTTCGCGCAGCACCGTGTGGCCCAGTCCGGACACGACGTGCAGCCGGCAGGACGGGATCCGCTCCTGCAGTTCCGCCGCCGCCCCGATCAGCTCCGACTCGGCGCCGTACACCCCGAGCACCGGGCACCGCACCTGCGTGAGATCAAGCTTCGTCCCGGAACCGAGATCGTCGATCAGGGTCGTGCCGTTGAGCAACGCGTTGGCGTTCACCGCGAGTTTCGCGATCTTGCGCTGGCCGAGCGCCATCAGCTGGTCCTGCGTCCGGTCGAACTCCAGGCCCAGGGCGGCGACCGTCAGCGTGTTGGTGATGTCCTCGAACCACGCGTCGCCGACCACTCCCCCGCACGCTGACTCGACCAGCACGACGCCGCCGACCCGTTCGGGAGACTGCACGGCCGCGTGCATCGCGACCACACCGCCGTAGCTGTTGCCCACCAGGTAGACCGGTTCCGTCACGCCGATCTCGTCCAGCACGGCGACGAGGTCGAGCGCGCTTTCCTCGGGCGTGTAACCGGAGGGCGGCCGCTCGGACAGCCCGTGCCCGCGCAGGTCGAACAGCACGGTGCCGAAGCCGGCCTGGGCCAGCGGCGCGGCGAGCGTGTAGTAGAAGCTGGACAGGTTGTCCATCACCAGGCCGTGCACGAACACCACCGTCGGCGCATCTGTCGGCCCGAGCCGCTGGACGTGGAAGCGCAGCCCTCGGGCGTGAACGTCAGACACGAGCCGTGATGTGGTCGACGAGACGGCCGACGGACATCGCCATGATCTCGTCGATGTCCATGTCCGCCAGGAACGCCACGAGGTCGACGCCGTAGTGGGCGTTGAGCTTGTCCGCCAGCGCGACGAACTCGATCGACTCCAGGCCGAGGTCGTCGCTGAACGTGGTGTCACGGGTGATCTCCACGCCCAGCAGGAAGTCGGGCCCGACCACCTCGGTGATCATCTCGGCCACCTGCCGCAGCACCTCGTCCATCACTTCTCCGTCCTCACGCGGGCGGCTGCTCTGCCTTGTTCCGCAACGACTTCGATCCGGGGCACGGCGAAGGCACCGCGCACGTTGACATCGGCGTCCACCGTCAGTTCCGCCGGGTAGATCGGCCCGGCACCGCGATCCCACAGCGACGCGCGCACGGCGTCCTTCACCGCGATCACGCGCAGCAGCCAGTCCCGTTGAGCCGGCACGTCCAGTCCGCCGTAGTGCAGTCTCTCGGCGGAGTTCAGGTAGCGGCGCATGATCAGGTCACGGGTCGCGCTGTCCGACCAGTTCTCCTCGACCCGCAGCCACTCACCGTCTCGGGTGGACAGCATTTCGGTGCCGGGGCGGAGCTTCACCTGCCAGATCCGGTCGTCCGTGGTGAACCGGCGGGTGGTCCAGCCGGTGATCCGGCACCACAGCTCGCCGTTCACGGTCAGCTCGGCGTCGGCGACCATCTCCTGGGCGGTCACCGAACGGATCCAGGCCGTGCACCGGACGTCGCCCGTGGGCGCGGGTCCGTGGAACGACACCTGTTCGATGCCGGTCGGCAGCACCGTCTGGTCGACGGTGTGCGTGACCTGCATCCAGTGGCCGATCAGCTGACCGGCGCTGTCGAGCAACGCTCCCGGCGCGGGCAACGGCGTCAGCACACCGGCGATTCCGTTGTCCGCCAGGCAGTCGATCTTCGTGACACCCGCGAAGGCAGGTCCGTGGAACATCCAGTTGTCCCGGTACAGGGCTTCCGCGTCGACCGGTGCCTCGCGGACGCCCTGCAGTTCCTTGCCGACCGGCTGCGCGGTCACCGGCGCCATCAGCACGACGCCCTCGGCGTAGTCGCCGACCTTCACCACCACGCGGGCCGGGTCTTCCGCGCGAGCGGAGACCTTCACGGTCGTGGCAGGCAGGGCCGTGAGCCAGCGCTTGGCCCTGACCTGCGTGAAGCCGTGGACGGTGCCGCCGGTGAGCCTTCTGGCGGCGTCCGCGAACACCTCCAGCAGGCCGGTCGCCGGCACGATCGGGAACCCGTCGGAGAGGTCCGGCCAGCCGGGCGGCTGCGGGAACACCGAGTGGTCCACGAGCTCCGGCATGGTGCGCAACGAGAACTCGCGGGTGAACCCGGCCTCGTTCGGCCGCAGCGCGCCGACGACCTCGCGCGCGACGGCGTTCGTGTGGGCCAGCAGCGCGTTGACCGCGGCCGACATCGGGCTGTCGTCGGCGACCAGCACCGGTTCGGTGCCGAGCGGGTCGACCTTGATCTTCGGGGTACCGAGCCGCAGCTTGACCTTGTGCGTGGTGCCGCGCTTGAGCCCGAACGCCCACAGCGCTTCCGGCGCGATGTCGGCGTTCACGGCGAGGTGCGGCCGGTCGGACAGCGTGTCGGCGACGAACCCGGGCAGGCTGCCCTGTCCGATCTGGACGAACGCGCGGAAGCCCGCCTGGTGCAGGCGCTCCAGCAGCGGCCGGAACTTCACCGGCTCGACCAGGTGGCGCAGCACCAGCTCGCGGACCTCGTCGGCGCCCATGGGTTCGAGGGAGTTCGCCGACCACACCGGGATCTCCGACGCGCGGACCGGCAGCTGGTCGAGCATCTCCTTGGCGCGGCCGAGGTACGGGGCGAGCGCCGGGGTGTGGAAGCCGGTGCGGAACGGCATGAGCTGCGCCATGACGCCGTTGGCCTTCAGCCGTTCCAGCACGACTTCGAGCTGGTCGATCGGGCCGCAGATCACCGACTGGTGCGGGCAGTTGTCGTGGCTGATCGTGACGCCGTCGATCAGGTGCTCTTGCGCGATGTCGGCCGAGCAACCCAGTGCGGCGTAAGCGATGTCGACGACCGCGACCGCGCCAGGTCCGAGCGCGCTGACGAACTCGTCGATCGTCGGGTAGATCCCGCCGACGACCATCGCCGTCCACTCGCCCATGCTGTGGCCGGCCAGCGCACCGGGCGTGATGCCGAGTGCCATCAGCTCGCGGGCCTCGCGCCGCCCGTCCTGCAGCAACCCGACGGCGTGGTCGACGACCTCGCCGCTGAACTCGCGCTCGAATCCGGGGAACAGGAACGCGACCTGGTCGGTGCTGGTCAGCAGCGGCTGATGGGCGAACCAGATGTCGTGCCGGCCGGGCCACGCCTTGCCCTGGGCGACCACGCGTTCGGCGAGCTTGAGCTTGCGCTCGTCGGGATTGCCGATGGCGAGCCGGAACGCCCGGTCGGCGTTGGAGCAGCGGCGTTCTTCCAGTGCCCTGGCCAGCTCTTCCGCGGTGTCGGCGGCGAACGTCATGACGGGCTTGCGCGGCTTGGCGATCGTGTGGCCGTCGAGGACGGCGTGGGCGTTGATCCCGCCGAACCCGAACGCGTTCACGACCGCGCGGTGCGGCCCGCTCCACTCGCGCGCCTCCCTGACCGGCGTGAACCTGGTGCCCCGCAGGGCGCTGTGCGGCTTCTCGACGTGCAGGGTCGGCGGCAACGTGTTGTGGTGCAACGCGAGCGCGGCCTTGATCAGCCCCGCCATACCGGCCGCCGGCATCGCGTGACCGATCATCGACTTCACCGTGCCGATGCCGATCTCGTCGCCCTGGTCGCCGAACGCGTTGATCATCGTCTGCAGTTCGGCGGCGTCACCGGCGGGGGTGGCGGTGCCGTGGGCCTCGATCAGGCCGAGCCCGTCCCTGCGCGGGTCGAGTCCCGCACTGGCCCATGCCCGTTGCACGGCAAGGAGCTGGCCCTCGGGGTTGGGCGTCATCATGCTGGTCGCGCGTCCGTCGCTGGCCGTGCCGATGCCGCGGATCACCGCGTAGACGCGCTCGTCGCCGACGTCCTCCAGCCGCTTCAGCACGACCATGCCGACACCTTCGGACAGCAGCGTGCCGTCCGCGGCGGCGTCGAACGGCCTGATGCGCTCGCTCGGGCTCAACGCGCGGAGCTGGGTGAAGACGCTCCACAACGTCGGGTGGTGGCAGACGTGCACCGCCCCGGCGAGCATGGCGTCCGCGCGGCCCTCCTGAAGCTCGCGGACGGCGTGCTCGACGGCGACCAGACCGGACGCGCAGGCCGCGTCCACCGTGTAGGCGGTGCCCTTGAGGTCGAACCGGTTGGCGATCCGCGACGCCGCGAGGTTCGGCACGAGGCCGATGGACGACTCCGGCTGCTCCGGCCCCAGGCGATCGCGGATGGTCCGGCGGACCGTGTCCAGGTCCGCGCCGGTCAGGTTCGGGAAGAGGTCGCGGACCACCGAGACGACCTCGTCAGCGAGCCGGACCCGCTGGTCGAGCCGCGCACAGCCGGGCGTCAGATAGCCGCCGCGTCCGACGACCACGCCGACCCGATTCCGGTCCGGCAGAGCCGATTCGCCGCCCGCGTCCGCGATGGCCTCGGCGGCCGTGGCGAGGGCGAGCAGCTGGTCGGGCTCCGCGCCGTCCACTGTGGACGGCATGATGCCGAACCTGGTCGGGTCGAACTCGGCCAGGTCGTCGACGAACCCGCCCTTGCGGCAGTAGAACCTGTCGCCGGTGGTGCTGTCCTGGTCGTAGTAGGTGGCGGGGTCCCAGCGTCCTGCCGGGATCTGCCCGATGGCGTCGACACCGGTGACGATGTTGCGCCAGAACGTCGTGGCATCAGGGGCGCCGGGGAAGACCGCACCGATGCCGACGATCGCTATGCCTCCCATCGGTAGACCACCTGGACGTCCGAGCCGCCGGCGATTTCGTCGAGGAGCGCGGTGACGCCCTGCTCCGGGTCGATCAGCGGGATGCCGCGGCGCGCGTACTCGCCGGCGAGCCCGACCGCCATGCCCGCGCCGGCCCAGGGACCCCAGTCGACGGCCACGACCCGGCGTTGCGTGCCCCAGAACCTCGCCATCAGGTCGAGGGCGTCGTTCGCGGCCGAGTAGTCGGCCTGGCCGCGGTTGCCGAACACGCCGCTGACGCTGCCGAAGAGAACCAGGAAGCCGTCGCGGAACTCCTTGGCGCCGTTCACCTTCGTGGCCCAGACCCGGTTGAACGACTCCTGGGTCTTGTCCGCGATCAGCTTGTCGTCCAGCACGCCCGCACCGTGGATGACGCCGTCGATCCGGCCGAACCGCGCCTTGATGTCGTCGAGCACCTTCGCGACGGCTACGGCGTCGGTGACGTCGCACTCGTGGTACCTGACGCTCGACGCCTTCGCGCGCAGGCGTTCCACGGTCTGACGGACCTCGCGTTCGGCGAGCACCTTGCGCGCCATCGCGGGAACGTCCGTCGTGTGCCCCAGCTCGAACAACGCCTTCACGAGCGCGGGCTCGGTCGTGGCGTGGGCGAGCCGGTGGTCCTCCGGCGCGATCGGGGTGCGGCCGAGCAGCTCGATGTGGCAGCCGGTGCGTTCGGCGAGCGCGGTCGCGACCAGGGCGGTGATGCCGCGGGCGCCACCGGTCAGCAGCACCACGCTGTCGGCGTCGAGGTTGAGGGTGCTCGGCGCGAGCTCCGCCGGCACCGCCTCGATGACCTGCCTCCTGCCCGCGTGGTAGCCGACGACCGCGGGGCCGGGGCCGATCTCGGTGAGCAGGGCGGTGGCGATGTCGCGGTGGCTTTCCTTGGTGTTGACGTCGACCGCGCGCACCACGAGGTCCGGGTGCTCGAGCGCGGCCGTGCGGATCAGGCCGTGCAGTCCGATGTCCGCGGGCAGCTCGTCCGGGGTGTGGTCGAAGCCGAACGTGCCGCCGCCCGTCGTGACGACGAGGAGGCTCACACCCTTGGTCACGCTGGCCTTGACCTCGCTGAACGCCTCCGGCAGCCGTCCGCCGAGCCGAACCACGACGTCGATGCCGGTCAGGTCGTCCGGGAAGACCGGTTCGACGCGCGGGCGGGCGGTGTGGCGTTCCAGGAGGTCGGCGAGCTCGAGACCGATGCCGTTGTCGTCGACGATCAGGACCGTCTTGCCGGTGAGGTCGGCGGGTTCGGCGGGCTCGCACGGCACGACCTGCGGCACGAGCCGCACGAGACGGCCCGTCGTCGGCGCGTCTGCAAGTGCTGCCGGCTGCGAGTTGGTGGTGCTTGCAGACGCCACTTGCCCGGCGCCGAACCACGCCACGATCGCCTCGATCGTCTTCAGCCGCGCCAGCTCGTCGATCTCACCGGTCGCGCCCAGCTCCTGGGCCAGCTCGCCGACGATCTCGGTCCGCTTGATCGAGTCGATCGAGAGATCCGCTTCCAGGTCCAGGCCCGGCTGCAGCATCTCGACCGGGTAACCCGTGCGGGTGCTGATCGTCTGGAGCACGATCGCCTTGACATCCTTCGCCGGAGCACTGGCGGGCGTGGCGCCGAACCAGCCCACGATGCCTTCGATCGTCTTGATCTGCGCCAGCTCGTCGATCGACCCGGCGGCGCCCAGCTCCTGGGCCAGCTCGCCGACGATCTCCGTCCGCTTGATCGAGTCGATCGACAGGTCCGCTTCCAGGTCCAGGCCCGGCTGCAGCATCTCGACCGGGTAACCCGTGCGGTCGCTGATCGTCCGCAGCACCACCGTCGCGACGTCCTCCTGCGGCTTCGCCTGCGGTTCCGGCGCCTTCGCCTGCTCGATCACCGGCATCGGCGCCGGAGCGGCGGGAGCGTTGCCGAGGTAGCTCAGCAGGACGTCGCGCTGGGCGCTGACCGCGTCCCGCATGCCGTCCAGGAACTTCTCGACGATCTCGTCACGACTGAGCCCCGCTCCGGCGCGCAGGGTCGGGAACTCGGTGGCGGGCCGCAGCCCGCCGGGCAGTGCGTCGCCGTTCGCGTCGCGCACGAGACCTCCATCCACGTACCAGGACGGCCGCTGCGGCACGGCCGTGGCCGGTGCGGCCCTGTCCTCGAACAGCGGTGCGGCGTCCACCTCGACGCCGGCGACCGCGAGCTCCGCGAGTGTGCGCAGGAACGTCACGTGGTCGTCGCAGCGCAACGCCCGGTGCGGCCGGTCGCCGAGGGTCCTGCCCACCAACGACGTCAGCACGCCACCCGGTCCGGCCTCGACGAAGATCCGCGCGCCGGCCGCGTACATCGACTCGATCTGGTCCACGAACCGCACCCGGCCCGCGAGCTGCGCGGACAGGCCCTCCCGCACGTCGGTGTGGGGTTGCGCGGTCACGTTCGACCAGACCGGGAAAGCCGTCTCACCGATGGACATCTCCGCGAGACGGGCCGCGAACCTGTCACGGGCACCCGCCATCAACGGGCTGTGGAACGCGGCCGCGACCGGGATGTTCTTCACGCTCAACCCGGCGTTCCGCAGCACTTCGACGGCGTTCTCCACGGCCTTGGTGGGACCGGAGATCACGACCTGGTCGGGCGCGTTGTGGTTGGCCACCACGACGTCCGGCGGCAGCAGCGCCTCGACGTCGACGAGCGGTGCGGACACCGCGGCCATCGTGCCGGGGTCCTCCCCCACGGCCTCCAGCATCGCCTCGGCACGGGCGGCGCTGAGGTCGAGCAGGGCGGCGGGCTCGAACACGCCGGAGGCCGCGAGCGCGACCAGTTCGCCGTAGCTGTGGCCACCGGCCAGATCCGGCCGCACACCAACGGATTCCAGGAGCGCGGTGACCATCAGCCCGGCGATGCCGAGCGTCGGCTGTGCCATCCGCGTGTCGGTGATCTCCGCGCGTTGCTTCGCGACGTCGTCGGCGGTGAGCGCGACCGGCGGGTACATCACCCGCTCGTACCGCGCGTCCACGAACTCCTGCAGTCGCGGGAAGGCCGTGACGAGGTCGAGCAGCATGCCCGGTCGCTGGCTGCCCTGGCCGGGGTAGAGGAACGCGACCTTCGGCCGCTCACCGTCGCGCAGCCGGACGGTCTCGCTCGAACACCAGGCCTCGACGTCCGCGAGCGCTGCCCGCAGGCCGTTGTGATCGCTCACAACGAAGGCCGCCTGAACAGGCCCGTTGCCGCATGCAGCAGCCAGGGAACGCAACGGTGTGCGCTCGTCCACCAACGCGGTGAGGCGAGCTGCTTCCCGTTGCGCGGCTGCGGGATCCTGACCGCGGATCAGGAACAGTTCGGCGGGCCATGCGGTCAGGCCGTGGCGTGGCTCGTCGGCGCCGGAGTACCCGGCGATGACGGTGTGGAAGTTGGTGCCGCCGAAGCCGAACGCGCTCACGCCCGCCACGCGTTCGCCGGTCGGCCGGGCCCACGTGCGGTGGCCGAACGCGAAGGGGCTGGTCCGCGCGTCCCAGAACGCGTTGGGCTGCTTGACGTGCAACGTGCCGGGCCGCAGTCCGGTGTGCACGGCCAGCGCCGCCTTGATGACGCCCGCGAGGCCCGCCGCGCACTTGGTGTGCCCGATCTGCGACTTCACCGAGCCGATCGTGCACGTGCCCGGCTCGACGCCGGTGAACATCTCGGTCAGCGACGCGAGCTCGGTCCGGTCGCCCACCACGGTTCCGGTGCCGTGTGCCTCGACCAGTCCGACGGACGTGACCGGCAGACCAGCCGACGCGTAGGCACGACGCAGCGCTCGTTGCTGACCTTCCGGACGTGGCGCGGTGAGGCCCATCGAGCGGCCGTCGCTGGACACGCCGATGCCCTTGATCACGGCGTAGACCCGGTCGCCGTCCCGTTCCGCGTCCGGCAACCGCTTCAGCACCAGACAGGCCACGCCCTCACCGAGCGCGATGCCGTCCGCAGCCGAGTCGAACGTGGCGCACCGCCCCTTGGCGGACAACGCCTTGACGGACGCGAACATCTGGTAGTCGTGCGCACTGTTGTGCAGGTCGACCGCGCCGCACAACACCATGTCGCTGGTGCCGCCGACGAGTTCCTTGCACGCCACGTCGAGCGCGGCGAGGCTGGACGCGCAGGCCGCGTCGACCGTGTAGTTGGCGCCACCGAGGTCGAGCCGGTTCGCCACCCGACCGGAGATCACGTTGCCCAGCACGCCGGGGAACGAGTCCTCGGTCAGCGCGGGCAGGTGGTCGTCGAGGCCGCGGATTCCCAGCGCGGGCAACGCGGTGCGGATCGTGTAGGCGTTCGCGAGATCGGCACCGGCCTCGGCACCGAAGATCACCGCCGTGCGTTCGCGGTCGAACACACGCGTCGCATACCCGGCGTCCTTCAACGCGCGGGCCGACACCTCCAACGCCAGCAACTGCGCGGGTTCGATCGAGGTCAGCGAGGTGGGCGGGATGCCGTACGCGAGCGGGTCGAACGCCGTGCGCGGGATGAACCCGCCCCACCTGAACGGGCTGCCGTAGCGTTCGGGCGACCAGCGGTCCGGCGGGATCTCGGTGATGGAGTCCGTGCCCTTGAGCACGTTCGCCCAGAACTCGGCCACGTCCCGCGCGCCGGGCATGATCGCGGCCATGCCGACGATGGCGACGTCCAGCGGCTCCTGCTCGGCGACGTCCGAGCCGGTCTCCGGCAGCGCGCCGGAGACGATGTCCTCGTGCAGCTCCGCGATCGTGGTGCGCTCGGACCGCAGCGTCGCGACCTGGCCGATCATGAACATGCCTTCGCGGCGCTGTTCGTCCTCGCCGACCTCCTTGAGCCCGCCGGCATCGCGGACGAGCCCGCGGCTCGCGAGCCGGAGCCGGCCGAGGTTGAGCTGTTCGAGCCGCTCCCAGCTCTCCTGCTTGGGCAGGCCGGCGAGCTCGGCCCGCTTCTGCTCGAACGTGTCCACATAGGACGTCTGCGCACAGCGAACCGCGTGGCCGGGCGAGGTCTCCAGCAGCGCGGTGTCCTCGCACTCGAGCGCGACCTGCTGGAACACCGGCTGGATCGCGCCGTGCGTGACCGCTTCCTCGGTGAACAGGTAGGCCGTGCCGACGAGAACACCGATCGCCGCACCGCGTGCCGCGATCGGCACGGTCATCGCATCGATCATGGCAGCAGAGCGCGCGTCGTGGATGCCGCCCGCGAACAGTGCCGTGACGTCCTTCTCACGCCCGCGCAGCACGTCGATCTGCTGCTGCCACAACGTGAAGCTGGTTCGAGGACCCGTGTGACCGCCACATTCCGAGCCCTCGAAGACGAACTTGCGCGCGCCTTCGTCGAGGAACCGGCGCAGCAACGCGGGCGACGGCACGTGCAGGAACGCCTCGATCCCCGCGTCCTCCAGCTCGCGCGCCTGCGCGGGCGTGCCACCGGCGACGATCGCGTACTTCGGCCGCACCGCCAGCACGGCCTCCAGCTGGCGCGCCCTGAGCTCCGGCGGCGCGAAGCCGAGCAGACCAACGCCCCAGGGCCGGTCTCCGAGCTTCCGCGAGGTTTCTTCGAGCAGCTCGCGGACGGCGGTGCCCTCCATCAACGCGAGCGCGAGAAACGGCAGCGCACCACCCTCTGCGACGGCCGCGGCGAACGCGGGCTGGTCGCTGACCCGCGTCATCGGCCCCTGCGCGATCGGGTAACGCAGCCCCGGCACACGCTCGCAGAACGGCCCGCCGGTCCGAATCGAGCGGTGCTCGGCCGCCTGCGCGAGATTGTCGCGAATGCCCCGCTGAATCGCGCCGACCACGCCTCCAACGGTCCCAAACGAGATGCGATTGAATTCCGCGAAAGCGCCTTCCTGGCCAATTTCGAGCGTGTTTTGACGAACATGCACACGCACTCCGTCGTTCACGACGGTGTCGGCGCCGTCCATCGCGCGGAGGACGTTGACAATTTCATCGGAAATGTGTTTTCGGGCCTCCGCGACCAGCGCGAGCTGCCCTTCCAGCACCACTCCGCGCGCCCCACCGGCCACCGCCGCGGCAGCCGTGCCGGCCCCGATCGACCCGGCCACCCAGACCGGCAGCTCGGTCAGCGCGAGCACCTGCTGAAGCAGCACGAAGGCGGGCGAACCACCCACCCGGCCACCGGCCTCGGCACCCTTGGCGATCAGCCCGGTAGCGCCCGCCGCGATCGCCTCGACAGCTTCGGCCACCGAGGTGACCACGGCGAGGATCCGGCGTTCACCCAGCTCAGCCAGGTTCGGAAGATGCCGAACGAGATCAACCACCACGGTGTCGACCGCGTCCGGCAAGTCCACCGCCAACGGCCCGTGCAGCCGCACCGCGAACGCACCCTGGTGACGCGCGGTGACGCGCCCCAGATCACGGGCAGCATGTGCTCCAAGATCGAGCACACCGACTCCACCCGCTCGTTCAGCCGCGACCACGAGGGCCGGGTTCGGGGTGCCGAACGGACTCAGGCACAGCACCCGTTCTCGATCCGACAGCATGTCCACTGCGCTCGCTTCCTCACCGTGCAGGGGTGGGGAGAAAGGAATTCAGCTCACTACCTACTCGCCAGTACGTTACGATGCCTCACCGTACGCACAAACCACGGGTGCCGTCGAGAGGGGTAGTGAAACTTTCTCATATACGTAACCTGACGAATGGCCCCGAACGGCGGGGCGCATTACGCCAGTTCGCGGATGGCGCGACGTGCTATGGCCTCCGCAGCACAGGTTTGCCCATCTCCACTCCTTCCGTCGTCTCCCTCGCCGCGGCGATCCGCCCGCACAGGACGCGCGGCACGAGTTCATCGAACGGAAACCTGCAGCCCGCGGTGAGCGTGGTCAGAAAAGGCCGTTGGTGTGCGGCAGCGACGCCGGGATCGGCGTGATCACGTCCCAGTGCTCGACGATCCTGCCGTTCTCGACCCGGAACAGGTCCCAGTACGCGACCGGCTCGCCGAACTCGCCCTCGGACTGCAGCAGCACGAGATCGCCCTCGGCCACAGCTTTGTGGATCGTCTTGTAGACCAGGTTCTTACCTTCACCCGCCCACTTCGCGGCGGCGGCGCCGAAACCGGTGAGACCGTCGGCGGCGTCCGGGTTGTGCTGCAGGTAGGTCTCGGTGGAGATGTAGTCGGTCAGCACCGAGTAGTCGGCGTCCTGCAGGACGCGCTGCGCGAACTCGCTGACGAGAGCGCGGGAGTGCTCGGTGTCACCTCCGAACGACCGACCGTCCGTTTGAGACCGTCCACTGACCGTCTCCCGCACAACCGGGGTGAGCGCGTCCCAGTGCTCGGCGAGCTTGCCGTTCTCCACCCGGAAGAGGTCGAACGCCACCAGCGGCTCCGGACCGAATTCGTGGTAAACACCGTGCAGCGCAACGAGATCGTCGTCGGCGATCACGCGCGCCAGTTCGTAGTGGAAGCCCTCGGGAAGATCAGCGACAAGCCCGCGCAGCGCCTCGGGGCCGTCACCGATGAGCGCGCTGTGCTGGCGGTAGTCCGGCGAGACCCAACGGTCCACAGCGGACGGATCCTTGTCACCGAAGAGCTCGCCGGCGGCCTTGAGCACGAGTTCCTTGTTGTCCATGGCTCCGAAGTTTTCCCATCAACCAGCCGGGGGGCGAGGTAGGATCACGCCTCACCATGGTCAAAAGTGGACAGGTCGCCCAGTTCGGCTTCAGCAACCCCGACCGCGGCCGGCTCGGCATGGAGGTGCTCGACCTCGCCGTGCTCCGTCGCAGGCTCACCGACGACACGCTGACGAAGGTGCACCGCACCGACTTCCACCAGATGGTGCTGGTCACCGCGGGCAGCTCCACCACCATGGTCGATTTCGTGGACCACACGTGCGTGCCGGGCACGCTGCTGCACGTCAGCCCCGGCCGCGTACTCCGTCTCCCTCAGGGCGACGCCGAGGCGTTCATGGTCCTTTTCACCCCGGCGTTCCCGCCACCGCTCGACGGCACGCGCCCGTTGCTCAGCCCGTTCGGCCCGGCGGCGCGCACCATCCCCAAGGCCGAGCGGGCGGTCGTCACCCGCGCCGTGCAGGACCTCCGGCAGGAGTACCGCCGCAACGTGCTGACGAACGAGCCGGTCGACCTGCTCCGCCAGTTGCTGGGCGCGTTGCTGCTGCGCATCGCTCGCCTGCCGCACGACGCCGGCCCCGAGCACAGCGACGCCAGGTTCGAACGCTTCCAGCAGGAGCTCGAGCGTTCGTTCGCTGCCACGCGGAACGCCGCCGAGTACGCGGCGCGCATCGGCTACTCGTTGCGCAGCCTCAACCGCATCTGCCTTGCCGCCACTGGCCGGTCGGCGAAGGCGTTGATCGACGCTCGAGTGGCACTGGAGGCCAAACGCCTGCTCGTGCACACGGACCTGTCGTCCGCGGCGATCGGACATCGGCTGGGGTTCAGCGAGGCCACCAACTTCACCAAGTTCTTCACCCGCGAGGCGGGCATGTCACCAGGAGCGTTCCGCCAGTAGCTGGCCCAGGGTGTGGCGCGCGATGCCTGCGAGCAACGGGTTGGTGTCGCGGTAGTACGGCAGCGCGAGCACGGCGAGGTGCAGCGCCCAGCCACGCGCGCGGGCCCAGGTCGTGTCGTCGAACTCGCGCAGCTCGCGCCGGAACGCCTCGCGGCCGCGTTCGCCGAGGAACAGCCAGGCGGTCATGAGATCCGCCGCCGGGTCGCCCACGCCCGCGGCACCCCAGTCGATCACGCCGGTCAGCTCGCCGCCGGTGAACAGCAGGTTTCCCCGGTGCAGGTCGGCGTGCAGCCAGCGGCCCGGCCCGGTCCACCACGGCGCGCTCAGCGCTTCCTCCCACACGGCGACGAGCCTCGGGTCGTCGCCGAGTTCCGCGATCGACCTGCGCACGTCCTCGTCGCCGGTGGAGAGGTCCAGCCGGCCGCGATAGGTGGTCCACGGCTCGTCGCCGGTGTCGATCTTCTGCAACGCCTGGACCACCTCGGCCAGGCGGATCCCGGTGTCGCCGGCGACCGCGTCGACCGGGGCGATGTCACCGCTGAGCCAGCGCACGATCGACCAGGGGTACGGGTAGTTCTCGGTGGGCTCGCCCAGTTCCAGCGGTTCCGGAACCGCGACAGGAAGGTGCGGGGCGAGCTTCGGCAGCGTCGCGGCGTCGCGTCCGGCCTGGTCGCCGGCCCATTCGATGCGCGGGAGGCGGACCGCACGGTAGCCGGTGGCGCGGGAGATGCCGTGATCACGTGCCAGCGCGGTGATGTCGGCGTGCTGCCGGAACCAGCGCAGGGCGAATACCGCGTGCCAGTAGCAGGTCAGCGCCCTGGTATGGCGGCTGCCGCGTCGGAGGCGGAGCGGCTGATCGCCGAGGACGTCCGCACGAGCATGGCTTCGCCGTCGGACTACCTGGTGCCGTGGGACCAGGAGTTTCCCGGAGTGAACGGCACGAACCTCACGCTCGCGGAGCTGATGCGGATCGTGCTGATGTGCCCGGAGTTCAAGCTTCCGGACACGACCGTGCGGCCGATTCTGGTCGATTTCTACCGCTCCGTGCTGCGCACCGGCGGCCGTTCCATCGTCGGCCTCGCCGCCGGTGTCTTCCACGTGGAGCACGGCACCCTCTCCGCGCCGTCCTACTACTACCAGGGCCGCGATGCCATTCTCGGCAAGGGAATCGTGATCGACTGCGTCGGCGGGGCGATCCTGCAGGAGGGATCGTTCCTCGGCGGTGGTTTCATGCCCATCCTGATTCACACCCACAAGCACATCCGCGGAAGTGGCGAAGCGGCGGCGTCGGAGCGGAAGCGGATTCATCCGTGCACCTTCGTCGCCGAAGCGGGCGCCCGGTTCCCCATGCACGCGGTCGGGTTGTTCGAGACCGTGGACTACCTGGGGAAGGAACCCCGTACCAGGGAATCCGGGCGTTGCCGCACGACGAGTGACCCGGCGACGCCGCCGATGCACGTGCTTCTTTTCTGACTGATCTGACGAACTAGAACGAGGATCGACGCCGCCGAGCGTGAAAACAACGTCGCTCGGCGGCGTCGATTCACACACTGGGTGAAGGGGGATGGGTTCAATGCGCGGTTCCAACGTCGCCGTGGTCGGCGCGGGCTATGTCGGATTGACCACGGCCGCGTGCCTCACATCGCTGGGGCATCGGGTCGTGTGTGCGGATGTCGGCCAGAAGAAGGTCGACATGTTGAGGCGCGGCGAAGCAACCATTCAGGAGCCGGGTATCGCCGCGTTGATCGCGGAAGGACTGGTGTCCGGACGGCTGGAGTTCGTTCTCGGCGCGCGGGCAGCGGTGGCCGAGGCCGGCACCGTGTTCCTGTGCGTGCCGACGCCGATGAGCGCCGGCGGAGCGGCGGACCTCAGGGCTCTGGAGGCCGTCGTGACCGAGCTGCGGGATGTGCTGTCGCCCGGTTGCGTTGTGGTGAACAAGTCGACGGTTCCGGTCGGCACGGCGGTCCGTGTCGGCGAGCTGCTCGACCGTGCCGACGTTTCGGTGGTGTCCAACCCGGAGTTCCTGCGCGAGGGAAGCGCGGTCTACGACTTCCTGAACCCCAACCGGATCGTGATCGGCGCGGCAGGTCATGACCTGGCCGGTGCCGAGCGTGTCGCCGGTCTGTACGAGAAGATCGACGCGCCGGTTCTGGTGACCGACTCCGCGAGCTCGGAGATGATCAAGTACGCGTCGAACTGCTACCTGGCAACTCGCTTGTCCTTCGTGAACACGATCGCCGAGCTGTGCGAGTACCTCGACGCGGACATCGACGACGTGACCACGGGCATGGGCTACGACGAGCGGATCGGAAACTCGTTCCTGCGGCCCGGACCGGGCTGGGGTGGTTCCTGCCTGCCGAAGGACACCGTCGCGCTGCTGCGGACCGCCGAGTCCGTCGGCAGCGAGTTCCCGGTGCTGCGCGCGGCGATCGACGCCAACCAGAGGCACCAGGAACTGGTGGTGGACAAGGTTCGCAAGGCGGTCGGCGGCGACCTGGCCGGAGCCAGGATCGGTCTGCTCGGGTTGACGTTCAAGGCGGGGACGGACGACCTGCGGGACTCCCCCGCGCTGGCGATCGCGAAGCTGCTGGCCGCGGAAGGAGCGGACCTGGCCGGCTACGACCCCAGCGTCCGCGGCCCGGTGGCGGGTGTGACGGGCCAGGTGCGGATCGTGGGAACCGCCTATCACGCGGCACACGGCGCGGCGGCGATCGTCGTGCTGACCGAGTGGCCGGAGTTTCGCGCCCTCGACTGGCCGCGCATGGCGGTCCGGCTGGGTGGCCGGTCCGTCATCGACACCCGGAACCACCTCGACCCGCTCGTCCTGGACCGCGCCGGCCTTTCCTATCAGGGCATCGGTCGTCCGGTGTCACGGGACGGCAGCCGGAAGCCGTTGCCACCGCTGGCGGCGTGATCCGCCTGCCGGGCTGAGCCCCGGCCGGGCGATCAGTGGCGCGACCCCGCGCGTCACTCGTCGCCCGGCCGGGGTGTGCCGGTCTCTCCAGCCGACGCGAACAGGAAGTCACGATGACAAGACGAGCTGGTCCGTGGTCCGCGCTTTTCCCGCTGTGTCTCGGTTTCTTCATGGTCATGCTGGACATCTCCGTCGTGAACATCGCGGTGCCGTCGATGGTGCGGGAGCTCGGCACCGAGCTGAACGCGGTGATCTGGGTGACCAGCGTCTACCTCCTCGCCTACGCGATTCCGATGCTGTCCGCGAGCAGGCTCGGCGACCGGGTCGGCCCGAAACGCGTCTTCGTCGCCGGGCTCCTCGTGTTCACCGGGGCGTCGCTGTGGTGCGGGCTGTCCAGCAGCGTGGAAGTGCTGATCACCGCCCGTGCGGTCCAGGGTTTCGGCGCCGCGCTGATGACCCCGCAGACGACGGCGTTCATCACCCATCTCTTCCCACCGGACAGACGCGGCCCTGCCATGGGCGTCTGGGGCAGTGTCGCGGGCATCGCGATGGTCACCGGCCCTCTGCTCGGCGGCGTGGTCGTCGACCAGCTCGGCTGGGAGTGGATCTTCTTCGTGAACGTGCCGGTCGGGCTGCTCGCGCTGGTGCTCACCCTTCTCCTCGTCCCCGACTGGCAACCTAAGAACGCGCACCGGTTCGACCTTCTGGGGATCCTGCTCTCCGGCGCCGGCATGTTCTGCGTCGTCTTCGGCCTCCAAAATGGACAGAGGTACGAGTGGAGCACGGTCGGTGCGGGTATCGGTGTCTTCGACATCATCGGGACGGGTGTGCTGCTGCTGGTCGGTTTCGTTCTGTGGCAACGAATGAATCGCCGCGCGCCACTGCTCCCGTTGCAGGTCTTCGACAACCGCGACTTCTCCGCGGGCAGCCTGTCCGCGGTGGCCGTCGGGTTCGTCATGACGAGCATGCCGCTTCTGCTGGTCATCTACGCCCAGTCGGTGCTCGGACTGTCCCCGACCGACACCGGACTGCTGATCGCGCCGATGGCCGTGCTGTCCGGCAGCGCCGCACCGTTCGTCGGCCGGCTGTCGGACCGGATGAACCCCAAGTACCTGTTGATGTTCGGCTTGCTCGCGCTGTCCACGGGCCTCGGCGTCATCGCACTGTTGATCACCCCGGTGAGCTCGCCGTCGATCGTGCTTCCCGGGCTGTTGCTGTGCGGTCTCGGTGTCGGGTTCATCTTCTCCCCGATGAGCAACGTGACCATCGGCTCGGTCGACCGCGAACTGGTCGGCAGCGCGTCGGGCATCTTCAACACCGCCCGTCAGACCGGCGGGGTGCTCGGCAGCGCGGCGGTCGGTGCGCTGCTGCAGGCGCAGATCACCGCGTCCACGGCCAGGAGGGCGGACGAGGCCGCGCTCGCGTTGCCCGCCGAGTTCCGGCAACCCTTCGTCAGCGGCTTCGCCGACGCGGGAGGCGGCATCGGCCGGTTCGGGGACGACGCTCCCCCGCTCCCGCCGGACCTGCCACCGGCGGTCGCAGACCAGGCACGACAGCTCGCCACCGACGTCCTGCAGAACGGGCTGACGGACGCGGTCAAGGTCTCCCTCCTGCTGCCGATCGGCGTGTTGTTGCTCGGGCTGCTGTCCGCGGCGGCCATGCGGACCACCAGGCACCGGTCACCCGTCACTGCCGCTGACTGAAAAGGTTGCCTTGACGTGCGCGTCAAGGTTTAGCGTTCGGTGCATGAGGATCGGCGAACTGGCCAAGCGAGCCGGCACCACCACCCGTGCGCTGCGTTTCTACGAGTCCCAGGGCCTGCTGGAGGCTCAGCGCACGTCGAACGGTTACCGCGAGTACGACGAGCACGATCTGCGGCTGGTGCGGGAGATCCAGTCGCTGCAGGCGGTCGGGATGTCCCTCGAAGACACCAGGCCGTTCGTGGCGTGCCTGCGCGCCGGGCACGAGTCCGGCGACTCGTGTCCCGACTCGCGGGACGTCTACCGGCGCAAGCTCGCCGAGGTGGACGCGTGCCTGGAGCGGCTCCAGGCGGTGCGGGAGTTCCTGCTGGCCAGACTCGCCTTCCAAGACCCGTGCCTCGTGGCCGAACCCAAGGAGTTCCAGTGCAGCTGACCGACGCCACGTTCGCCTCGCAGGTGAGCACCGGCACCGTTCTCGTCGAGTTCTGGGCGCAGTGGTGCGGCCCGTGCCACATGCTCTCGCCGGTGCTCGACGAGATCGACCGCGAACGCGACGACCTGACCGTTCTGAAGATCAACGCGGACGAGAACACCGCCACCGCACGCGACTACCAGGTCATGTCGCTGCCCACGATGCTGTTGTTCCGCGACGGCGTGCCGATCCACCAGATCGTGGGAGCGCGACCCAAGTCGCGGCTGCTGGCCGAACTGGATGCCGCGCTGAGCGCGTGATCGGCCTATCTTGAGGCCATGCTCGGTCTCGAACTCGTGGTGGTGCTGGGCGTCTGCATCCTGGCGAGCAGTGTCGTGTCAGGACGGTTGCGCCTCGCCGCACCGGTGCTGCTCGTCGTCTGCGGCGCGGTGCTCGGCTTCGTTCCCGCCCTGGAGTCGGTCAGCCTGCCGCCGGAGGCGATGCTGCTGATCTTCCTCCCGGCCCTGCTCTACTGGGAGAGCCTCAACACCTCGCTGCGGGAGATCCGCAGCAACCTGCGCCCGATCGTGCTGCTCAGCACGCTTCTGGTGCTCGTGACGGCGGCCGCGGTCGCCTCGGTGGCCCACGCGCTGGGCCTCGACTGGGGCCCGGCGTGGGTGCTCGGCGCGGCACTGGCCCCGACCGACGCGACCGCCGTGGCGGCCATCGCACGGGGCATGCCGCGCCGCACCACGACCATCCTGCGCGCCGAGTCCCTGATCAACGACGGCACCGCGCTCGTGATCTACGCGATCGCGGTCGCCGTCACCACCGGTGAGCAGGAGTTCAGCACCGGCGTGGTCGGGTTGCGGCTGCTGCTCTCCTACGCGGGTGGCGCGCTCGCGGGTCTGGCGATCGCCTGGCTGGCCGTCCAGGTGCGCAAGCGGCTCGACAGCCCGTTGCACGAGAGCGTGGTGAGCATCCTGACGCCGTTCACCGCCTTCCTGCTGGCCGAAGTGGCGCACGGTTCGGGCGTGATCGCGGTCGTCGTGTGCGGTTTGACGCTGTCGCAGGTCGGTCCGCGCATCGTGCCGGCCGACACCCGCCAGCAGAGCACCGCTTTCTGGAGCATCGCCACGTTCCTGCTCAACGGCGCCCTGTTCGTCCTGATCGGACTCCAGGCAAACGGCGCAATCCGCACGCTGGACGGCTCCGAGATCCTCACAGCGTTCGGCGCGATCGGCCTGGTGGCGCTGACCGTGGCAGGCACGCGCCTTTTGTGGGGCTACACGACTCCGTACGTCATCCGCGCGATCGACCGCCGCCCCCAGCAACGCCTTCGCCGCGTGGGCGCACGCCAACGCCTCGTCTCGTCCGCCGCCGGCTTCCGCGGAGCGGTGTCGCTGGCGGCCGCGCTGGCCGTGCCCGAGACGGTGGTCGGTGGCGCGCCTTTCCCGTTCCGCGAGGAGATCATCCTCATCACGTCGGGCGTGGTCGTGCTGACGTTGATCGTGCAGGCCGTGCTGCTGCCTTCGATCATCCGCTTCTCCCAGCTGCCCGAGGACACGGCGCTGGACGAGGAGCTGCGACTCGCCCAGTCGACGGCGTCCGAAGAGGCCTACGAGGCCCTGCCACGCCTCGCCGACAGGCTGGGCGTGAGCGACGTCGTCTACAAACGCGCACTCGCCGAGTACGAACACCACCTGGAAGTCAGGCGGGCCAAGGAGGCCGGCGACGAGGAGGTGGCGCAGTCCGAGCTCGAGTACACGGCGTTGAGGCTTGAGCTGATCGCGCACAAGCGGGCGACCGTGGTGCGGTTGCGCGACGAACGGGCGATCGACGACATCGTGCTGCGGGCGGTGCAGCGCAAGCTCGACGTCGAGGAGGTGCGGCTGTCCCGGCGCGAGGTCGAGGAGGACTAGCCGCGCCGCAAAACCCGTGTCGCCCCGGCACCCCGGCAATCTAGCCTGTGGTGCATGCATCAGCCCCGCAGACGCGACCGGCGCTCGGCTCGGCGTCCGGCGCAGCGTCCACGCGAGGCTCCGCAGCTCGACGTCGCGGGGACCGACGTGGTGCTGGTGGGCTACTTCTCCGCCAAGCAGAAGGACTTCGCGGCGCTCATGGCCTCGGCAGCCGAGGCGCTGGCCGCACGCGGCGCACGAGTCGTCTCGCAGATCGTGCAGAGACGTGGTGTGTCGCACGGCGGCGTCAAGAAGATGAGCCTGCCCCGCTCCTCGCGAACCTTGCTGAGCTACGGGAAGGTTCGCGAGGTGGCTGCCGTGTGCGAGCAGGCCGACGCCGGCGCCGTGATCTTCGTGGCCTCGTTGACCGGGCGCCAACGCAGCGTGCTGACGGCGATGCTCGGCCGTCCCGCCGTGAGCCTCTCCGACGTCATCGCTGCCGAGGACTGACATAGGCTCGGGCTCATGATCACACCACGGGCCCGCGTACTGGGCAGGATCGCCGACCACCTCACTGCTCAGCTTCCCGGACGTCCGCTGCGGGTGGCCGTGGACGGGATCACCGCGGCAGGCAAGACCACGCTCGCCCGTGAGCTGACCGCTGCAGTCGCCGCACGTGGGCGGGCCGCGGCGCACCTGTCGATGGACGGGTTCCACAACCCGCGGGCTGTGAGGCATCGGCAAGGGCGGGACTCGGCGGACGGCTACTACACCGACGCCTACGACTTCGCGTCGTTCCAGCTTCTGGTCCTCGACCCGCTCGGGCCCGGTGGAGATCGTAAGTACCGGGAGCGGATCATCGACCTGCCCTCGGACACGCCGATCGACGAGCCGCCGGTCGAGGCGCCGGAAGATCTCGTGCTGGTGGTCGACGGCAGCTTTCTGCAGCGGGAGCTGGTGTGGGACGAGGTGGTCTTCGTCGACACACCGTTCGAGGTCGCGCACGAACGCGGCACGCGCCGGGACACGGAACTGCTCGGCGGGCTCGACCAGGCTCGTCGTGCCTTCGAGCAGCGGTATCACGCGGCCAGCCGCCGGTACCTCGACGAGGTCGGGCCGGCGGAAAGCGCGACGGTGGTGCTCGGCAACGAGGACGTCGCGAACCCCGTGTTGCGGCGGATCGGCGGGCCGGCTGATGCGGTGGTGAACCTCTTCTCGTACGGGACGTTGCAAACGCCGTCGGTGCAGATCGAGCACTTCGGGCGGACGCTGGTCGGCAAGGAGGACGTGCTGCCCGGCTATCGGCAGGACTGGGTGACGATCACCGATCCGGCCGTGGTCGAGGTCAGCGGTACGGACCGGCATCCGATCGTCCGGCACACCGGCGACCCCGCGGACGCGACCTCCGGCACGATGCTGGAGGTGACGGCCGCGGAACTCGCCGCGGCCGACATCTACGAGGTCGACGACTACCGGCGAGCCCTGGTGCGGCTCGGTTCGGGCGCGGACGCCTGGGTGTACCTGGCTAACTGACCAGCGACAGTCCCCGCCGGATCGGCTCTGGCGAGGAAACCTCGGCCGAGGGGACGACGACTTCCTCGCCACCGATCTCGCGGGTGATCCACGGGCCGGACTCCACCATGACCTTCAGCGTGCGGACGTCCATGGCGTTGATGCGGCCGTAGTACCACTCGTCGGTCGCCAAAGTCCCCATGCGGCCACCGAGGCGCTTCTTGATGTCGAGAACGCGCTCGAACAGCGTCGAGACCAGAGCCGCGCGGTCGAACGGGCCCTGCAGGCCCTCGCGGATGCGGTCTTCGATGCCGCGCGGCACGCCCTCGGAGTCGGGCATGAGCATCGTGGTCCAGGCGCGGGACTTCTCGCGGTACTGCAGCTGCTGCATGGTGCCTTCGTGCGCAGCGAAGTCGGCGGCGCGGAAAGCCTTGCCGCGCCAGCGCTTCTGCAGGTTCACGGCGAGGGACAGCGCGCTCTTCAGGCCGGTGTTCAGGCCTCGGCCCGGCCAGAAGTGCAGGGAGTTGGCGGCGTCGCCGAGCAGGAAGCCGAAGGTCGACGGGGCGAGCTGGGCGGTGAACTTCGACATCTGGGTCATGCCCAGGGTGAACGAGGTGATGCCGACGACGTCGGCGGCGCCCACGCCGAAGAAGCGCAGGCCGTCCAGAATTCGTGGCCACAGGTAGGAAAGCTTGTCCACGGACGGCTTGAAGACGGCGCGGTGGCGGTCGCACACGAAACGTCCGCCGGAGGGACGCATCGTGCAGCCGGTGTTGCCGATGCACGACACCGGGCCGTTCTCGCCCAGGGCCACGATCTCGGAGGCTTCCTCGGCGGTCAGGCGCATGTTGATGAAGCCGCCGCCGAGCGAGTTGAAGAGGAAACGGTTCTGCGCCACGGTCAGCGGCACGGTGTGCTCGTCGGGGACCTTCGCCGTCACTCGGATGCCCAGGACGCGCTCGTCCAGCGGGGAACCGTCCACTGAGAACAGTTCGCGGCTCGGGGTGCCGAAGTGGGCCGACAGCGAGTCGCGGGTGGCGGAGCGAGCGCCGTCGGCGATGGCGAGGACGTGCAGGCCGTCCCAGCGGTCGGGGCGGACGTAGGCCTCAGGGATCACCTCGATGCCGTAGGTGTCCTGGGCCATGTCGAGCAGGGCATCCTCGATCCAGCGGATCTTGATGTTGCGCGGGCGGCCCTTCGACTCCGGGGAATCGGGGCCCAGCGGCCACATCTCGGAGAACTTGCCGGGCACGAAGAGGCGTTGCTGGACGGCGGAAGGCAGGGCGGCCCAGACGTTGCTCTGCAACGTCACCACCTGCTCGCGGCGGTTGTTGCCCTCGGCGGTGCCGCGCCACACGACGCGGTTGCCGCGGCGCATCCAGCGGCGGTCGTGGACGCGCACCGAGACCTGGTCACCCAGCAGCGACTTCAGGGTGCAGGCGAACGCGAGGCCCACCGGACCGCCGCCCGCGACGTCCACCCGCAGCGGGGCGGTCTGGCGCAACGGCACCACCTGACCGCCCTGGCGCGGCAGGATCACCGTTGGGCCGACCTTGCCCAGCAGCACCGTCTTCTCGTCCATGACCCGTCCCCTCGATCCCGTTCGACGGCGGGAACACGTGGTGAGACGGGAGACGGTTCAACGATTTTCGATGAAGATTTTCCAGGCACCAAAACCAAAGGTCAGAACGCCTCCGGACGGGTTCTTCGAGTCGCGGACGAGTGCGTCGTGGGCCAGCGACACCTCGACGCAGTTCCCGTCCTCCGCACCGCCGCTGTAGCTGCTCTTACGCCATGCGCGTTCCTGCGTCATCGAGGTCCTCTCGCGGTCGGCCGACGTACTCCGCCAGCATCCTCCGCGATTGTTCCTCATCCAAGGCGACCGCAGCCAAGCGGTCGAACAGCAGCCGCGTCCGCACGATCGCGCCTGGATCTTGCACGAACACGTTGGCAAGATCGGTCTCGACGAACGCTATCGACATGGCCTTCTCGTACTCCCACAACGTGCAGCTGGATGCGATCACAGCCGTGTCGGCGGGGATGATCCGAACAAGGTGCACGTTGAAGAGCAACCGGGCGTACTGATCTTCCATGACCCGGTCGTCGCCGACTCGCGTCTGCAACGCATGCTCATGGACGTAGAACAAGCAAGTCGGCCGATTGTGTCGACGCAGGATCGCCTGACGATCCGTCCGGAACTGCACGAGTGCAGGGATTCGCTCTTCGGTCACCAGACCAGCGACCCGGTAGACACCATCGGCATACTCAGGCGTCTGCAGGAGCCCCGGGACTGTCTGCGCGTCGTAGGCCACGATCTTCTTTGCAGTGGACTCGGCCATCGCCATCGTGCGCAGGTTGTCCGGGACCTGGACGATGTATTCCTCGAAGGCGTTGCGGTAACGCCGCCTGAAGTCCTCGAAGAAGTCGATGTCCTTGCCGCACATGGACAAGTACTGCACGAGGTCGATCTCACTGGGACGGAACTTGCCGCGCTCGACGGTCGACACCTTGCTCGGATCCCAGCCCAGCCGGACAGCCAGCGCAGCACCGGTCAAACCGGTACAAGTCTCGCGCAACCGGCGCAGCTCGTCGCCCAAATCCCTGCTGTATGCGGTGGATGGAGTAGTCGTGGCCATGACCTCGACGCTAGAGCTTGCTCTTTGAGCACGAATCTGCTCATTCGGGTGAAAACGGAATGCCCGATCATCAGGGAACTGCCAGGAATCTCGCAGCCTGTCTACAGCTTGGCGGACGACCATCCCAGCCCATGACTCGACGTCGCAGATCCTTGTTGATCAACGGACTGCTGGTGGTGGTCCTCCTCGGTGCCGGTGTGGCCGGCTACCTGGTGTTCTTCGGTTCCTCCGGCAACGCTCAACCCACCGCACGCACCGCCACGGCCGCGAACCGCGACGTCAGCGAGGTGGTCACGGCGGCGGGCACGGTGCAGAGCTCGTTCAGCGCCACCGCGTCGTTCGGCACCAGCGGCACGGTCACCGAGGTTAACGTCAAGGTCGGTGACGCGGTCACCAAGGGCCAGCAGCTCGCGAAGCTCGACCCGACGCAGGCGCAGCTGCAGGTCGACATCGCGCAGGGCAACCTCGACACCGCGGCCCTGAAGGGCACGGCCACCACGGCGTACCGGCAGGCCGAGCTCGCGTTGAAGCAGGCGCAGGACGCGCTCGCGGCCACCACGTTGACCGCCCCCGGTGACGGCACGATCACCTCGGTCACCGGTTCTGTCGGGCAGAAGGTCGGCGGCAGCGCCTCCGGGTTCGCCGTCGTCACCGACCTGAAGAACCTCGTGCTGCACGCGAACGTCTCCGAGTCCGACGTCAGCAAGCTCAAGGCCGACCAGGCGGCGACCGTCACGGTCAACGCCATGGCCACGCAGCCGATCCAGGCCAAGGTCGCCCAGGTCGACCTCACCCCCACCACGTCGAACAACGTCGTCCAGTACGGCGTGACGCTGTCGCTCACCGCCCCGCCTGCAGGGCTGCGGCCGGGTCAGTCGGCGAGCGTCGAGATCACCGTCAGCCACGTGTCGAACGTGCTCGCCGTCCCCGCGGCCGCCGTGCAGACCGTCGGCAACCAGAGCACGGTCCAGGTGATGGAGAACGGCGTGGAGACACGCAAGACCGTCGAGGTCGGCGTGCGCGGTGACCAGTACGTGGAGATCAAGTCCGGTCTGACCGCCGGTGAGGAGGTCGTGCTGCCACCGGTGACCACCTCGACCAACACGAACCGCCAGCAGCAGCAAGGCAACATCCCCGGCACGGGCGGCCAGCGCACCAACGGCGGGTTCGGCCGATGAGCCCTGTCATCGAGGTCAGGAACCTCCGCAAGACCTACGGCTCCGGCGACACGGCCGTGCACGCTCTCAGAGGCCTCGACCTCACCGTCGAGAAGGGCGAGTACATCGCGATCATGGGCGCGTCCGGGTCGGGCAAGTCGACCTTGCTGAACATCCTCGGCTGCCTCGACGTGCCGACGTCCGGCAAGTACCTGCTCGACGGCATCGACACCGGTGACTTCGACGAGGAGCAGCTTTCCCTGCTGCGCAACCGGAAAATCGGGTTCGTCTTCCAGTCCTTCAACCTGGTGCCGAGAACCACCGCGCTCGCGAACGTGGAACTTCCGCTGGTGTACGCGGGGGTCCGCCGTGCCCAACGCCGGGAACGCGCGCTGGCCGCGCTCGATCTCGTCGGCCTGAGCGACCGCACGCACCACCGCCCCAACGAACTGTCCGGCGGCCAACAACAACGCGTCGCCATCGCCCGTGCGCTCGTCACGTCACCCGCGATCGTGCTCGCCGACGAGCCGACCGGAAACCTCGACACCGACTCCAGCCGCGAGGTCCTCGGCATCCTGGACCGCCTGCACGCCAGCGGCCGCACCGTCGTGCTGATCACGCACGAGGACGAGGTCGCCGCCCACGCCATGCGCACGGTTCGCGTGGTCGACGGCCGAGTGGCAGGGGTACTGGTGTGAGAGTCGTGGAGATTGCGGCGTTCGCGGTACGCGGTCTGACCGCGAACAAGATGCGGTCGGGCCTCACCACGCTCGGCATCCTCATCGGTGTCGCTTCGGTGATCCTGCTGATCGCGGTCGGCAACGGCGCGTCCAGCTCCGTGCAGCAGAGCATCGCGGGGCTGGGCACCAACATCCTCACCATCAGCCCGCAGCGCGCCCAGCCCGGCAGCACGGTCAGGCCGCTGACCACGGCGGACGCGGCGGCGCTCGTCGGCCCCGACTCCCCCGACGTCAAGTACGCGTCGCCGGTCGTGTCCGTGCAGGCGACCGCGGGTTTCGGCGGCACCAGCTACCCGATCAGCCAGTTCATCGGCACGGATCCGCGCTACTTCGACACGACGAACAGCGGTGTCGCGCAGGGGAACCTGTTCTCAGACAACGACGTCCAGCAGGCGCGCAAGGTCGTGGTGATCGGCGCTACCGTGGCCACGCAGCTCTTCCCCGGCGTCGATCCGGTCGGGAAGTCCATGCTGGTCAACAACATCCCGTTCACCGTCGTCGGAGTGCTCGCGGCGAAGGGGTCCAGCGGGTTGCAGGACGCCGACGACATGGCCGTGGCACCGCTGACGACCACGCAGAACGCGTTGACCGGCTACGGCAGCCTCACCCAGATCGTCGTGCAGGCGCGCTCGGCCGACGCGTTGCCGAACGCGTCGGCCCAGGTGACGACGATCCTCAACGGCCGGCACAAGGTCACCGGCACACCGGACTACCGGATCCTGAGCCAGGACCAGCTGCTCACCGCACGGACCGCGACGACGGAGACGTTCACCGTGCTGCTCGCGTCGGTGGCGGCGATCTCGTTGCTGGTGGGTGGAATCGGCATCACGAACATCATGCTGGTGACCGTCACCGAGCGGATCCGCGAGATCGGCATCCGCAAGGCGGTGGGGGCACCGCGCTCGTCGATCCTCGGCCAGTTCCTGATCGAGGCGACGCTGCTGAGTCTCTTCGGCGGCGCGCTGGGTGTCGCGGCGGGCGTGATCCGCAGCCGGTTCACCATCGCGGGCATCCAGCCGGTGCTCGTGCCGTCGTCGGTGCTGCTCGCGTTCGCGGTGTCGGCGCTGATCGGCCTGTTCTTCGGCAGCTACCCCGCCTCGCGCGCGGCGAAGCTCCGTCCCATCGAAGCCCTCCGGCACGAATAGGAGTCCGGCAAGTGACCAACCCACTCGACCAGCCGCTCGAGAACGACCTGACGGCTGAGCTGAAAGAGCGCAGGACCGGCTTCGGCAAGAGCACGGTCGTCCTGGGCGTCGCGGTGCTCGCCATCGTCGCGTTCGTCGGCGGGGTGTTCGTGCAGAAGTCCTTCGGCTCCGCGCAGAACCCGAACCGCCCGAACGCCGCACGGCAGTTCAACGGCACGCCGCCGTCCGGGACGAACCGGACGAACGGGCGCGGCACCATCGGCACGATCGACCACGTCGAGGGCACCACGGTGTTCGTGAAGACCCAGAACGGCGAGATCGTCAAGGTGTCCACTTCGGACTCGACGAAGGTTCAGATCACGTCCGACGGCAAGCTGACCGACCTGAAGCCGGGCCAGCAGGTCGTCGTGCAGGGCCAGCCCGGCGAGGACGGCACGGTGACCGCGCAGACGCTGACCCAGCGCCCGCCCAACGGCTCATGCAGGATCAACGCGTGGAACGTGGCAGGTTGCTCGTCGTCGAGGACGAACCCAGCATCCGCGAGCTGCTGTGCGCGAGCCTGCGGTTCGCGGGGTTCGCCGTGTCCAGCGCGGCGACCGGCGGCGAGGCCCTGCAGTCCGCCCGCACCGACACGCCGGACCTGGTGCTGCTGGACGTGATGCTGCCCGACCGCGACGGCTTCGAGGTGGTGCGGCGGTTGCGGGCCGGTGGCGTGCGGGTGCCGGTGCTGTACCTGACCGCGCGGGACAGCCCGGACGACCGGATCACCGGCCTGACGGTCGGCGGCGACGGGTACATCACCAAGCCGTTCAGCCTGGAGGAGGTCATCGCGCGCGTCACGGCCGTGCTGCGCCGCACCCGGCCCGGCCACGAGAGCGAGCAGCTGACCTGCGGCGATCTCTCGCTGGACGTGGAGAGCCACATCGTGCGGCGCGGCTCGCAGGTGGTGGAGCTGTCGCCGACCGAGTTCCGGCTGCTGCACTACCTGATGCGCAACAGCGGGCGCGTGCTGTCCAAGGCGCAGATCCTCGACCAGGTGTGGTCGCACGACTTCGACGGTGACGTCGGCGTGGTCGAGTCGTACATCTCGTACCTGCGGCGCAAAGTGGACGCGGTCGAGCCGCGCTTGATCCACACTGTCCGCGGTCTCGGGTACATGATCCGCCCATGACGTTGCGCGTGCGGCTGGTGGTCGTGCTCGTCGCCCTGGTGGCGGCGGGCCTGTTCAGCACTTGGCTGATCGGCTCGAAGGTGATGGAGAACTACCTGCTGGGCCAGCTCGACGCGCGGCTGGACCGGGTGGTGTCGATGCCGAGGGCGTTTCCCCTGCGGGAGAACATGGTGCTGCGCGACGCCGACGGAGTGCTGGCCGGCACCCCGGTCGAGGACCTGCCCGCGTACGGCACGCTGACGCCCGGCGAGCACGTCACGGTGGGCTCGCACCGGCTGGTGATGCGCCAGTTCGACGGGGAGGAGCTGATCGCGGCGGCCGACCAGTCGGAGGTCGACAACGCGGTCGCCGACCTGCGGCTGGCGTTCCTGCTGATCAGCCTGGGCGCGCTGATTCTCGTGGGGATGGCCGGTTATGCGCTCGTCCGCGCGTCCACGCGGGCGTTGGAGGAGGTCGAGCAAGTGGCCGGCGAGATCGCGGCCGGTGACCTTTCGCGCCGCGTGCCGGTGCGGCAGCCGGGCAGCGAGGTCGGGCGGCTGGCCTCGGCGCTGAACACGATGCTCGGGCAGATCGAGCAGGCGTTCGCGGTGCGGGTGAGCTCGGAGAAGCGGATGCGGCAGTTCGTCGCCGATGCGTCGCACGAGCTGCGGACGCCGTTGACGTCGATTCGGGGGTATGCCGAGCTTTACCGGCAGGGTGCCGCTTCGGATGCCGCCGAGGTGTTGCGGCGCATCGAAGACCAGGCCGCGCGGATGGGGTTGCTGGTCGAGGATCTGCTGCAGCTGGCCCGGCTCGACTCCGAGCAACCGCTGAACCTGTCCACTGTGGACCTGGTCGTGCCCGTCACGGACGCGGTGGTCGAGGCACGGGTGCGGGATCCGGAACGCACGGTGTCGTTGGAACTGCCTGGTGAGCCCGTGCTCGTTGACGGTGATGAAGCTCGCGTGCGGCAGGTGCTGACCAACCTGCTCGACAACGCCCTGATCCACACGCCCGCGGGTTCGCCGATCGAGGTGCGGCTCGCTCCCGGGGTGATCGAGGTGGCCGATCACGGACCCGGGCTGGAGCCGGAGCAGGCTTCCAAGGTGTTCGAACGGTTCTACCGCGTGGATTCCGCGCGCGGGCCCGGCGGCACCGGGCTGGGGCTGGCGATCGTGGCGGCGCTGGTCGCGGCGCACGGCTGGCGGATCGAGCTGGACACCGCGCCGGGTGAGGGCGCGGTGTTCCGGGTGCTATTCGGGCCGTGAGCGGTTGGGCCAGTCGCGTTCGTAGTGCTCCTCCGGGAAGTCGCTCGGACTCGAGCCCGTCCTGAACGCGCGCTCGATCTCCTCGGCGTAGCGCTCGTTGCGCGGGCACCAGGGCGCGGCCGGGATGTACATGACGTTGCCCCAGCCCTTCTGGTTCGTCACCGGCGCGACGCTGTGGATCATGTCGCAGTGCCACCAGACGGAGTCGCCTGCCTTGACGTCCGGGATGCCGCTCAACGCTTCGAGCAGCAGCGGGTGGTGTTCGGCGCTCACCGGGAAGACCTGGTTGACCGTCACACCGCACATGTCGTCGTCCGGCACGTCGTCGAGCAGCGGCCGGAGCATCAGGTACGCCATCGCGCCGGGGATCGGAACGGTCTGCAGCACGCCCTGGTCGTGGTCCATGTCCGACAGCGCGGTCCAGCCCTGGAACGTGCGGAACACCGAACACATCGTGGTTCCCGGATACTGCGGCCCCGTGGTGCGGTGCGCGGCGTCCCACGGGTCGTACTGCTCGACTGTGCCGTTGAACAGGTGCCGGAACGCCTGCTGGTACTCCCGCGTCATCCACAGGTCGAGCGTGCCGGGGTCGAGGTGGGTGCCGAGGCCACCGGAGTTCGCTCCGGGCGGACGGCGGCGGATGCGGTCCGGGTACAACACGTCGCGGCCGGGGTCGAACCAGCCGTCGCTCTTCCACAGGCTGTTCAGGAATCGCCGCACCGTGGCCATGCGTTCGTGCCGCCTGGCTTCCATCTGCGCGGGTGACCAGTAGATCGGGTAGATCTCGGGCTTCGAGCCGACGCTGCCGAAGAAGTCGTCGCCGGGGCCGCGGTAGTTCTCGAAGAACCGGTTGCTCTCCACGTAGTCCACAATGGACTTGTCCCAGGCCAGTGCCTGGTCGCGGCCGAAGTGGTTCCTCACCACCAGACAGCCGCGCCTGCGGACCAGGTCGGCGGACGCGGTGCCGGCCTCGATGTCCGCGTAGTCGATCACCGGCCAGGCCTGGCCGGCCTTGACGTCCTCGACCTCGCGGCGAATCCGTTGCTCGACGACCGCGAAGACCTCCTCGACGGTACGTCCGGACGCCTCGATGTTCGCCCTGATCGCCTTCTTCACCTCGCGGATGGCTTTCGGCAGGTCATCAGGGGTGGTCTCCCAGTTCGGCAGCACTTCCGACTCCTTCCAGTAAGGCCTCCTTACTTAGAACCATAGGCGTGTCGCCGCTTTGTAGGCAAGCCCTCTAACTAGAATGTGCTGCGTGACCAAGCCGTCCCAGGAGCTGCTGCGCTCGATCTCCGACGAGCACGTGTTGCGCTCGTTGATGGCCTCCCGAAGGCAGACGCGGGCCGAACTGGCGGTCACCACGGGACTGTCGAAGCCGACCGTGGGCGAGAGCGTGCGCCGCCTGGTCGAGCTCGGCCTGGTGGCGGACACCGGCGAACGCACGCAGGGCGGGCGCGGGCGCGGGCGGGTCGGTTCGTTCTACAGCCTCGCCGACGTCGGCGTCGCACTGGTGGTCATGATCGCGCCCGGCGGTGTGACGGCCGAGTGCATCGATGCCTACGGAGACGTCGTTTCCCGGTCGCATCACCCCATCGCCGGCCCTGCCGAGGTTGCCGGGGTGCTGCCGGTCGCGGCCGTGGAAGCCGTTGCGGGACGGCAGGTGCGGCTCGCCGTGGTGAGCGCGGCCGATCCGGTCGACCGGCACACCGGACGGCTCGTGCAGCTGCCCGACTCACCGTTCCTCGTCGGCGCGCTGGACCCGGTCGAGGTGCTGCGGCCGTTCCTCGGCGGCCCTGTGATCGTGGACAACGACGTGAACTGGGCGGCACAGGCCGAGCACGTCGCGACCGGTGTCGCGGACTTCGCCTACCTGTACCTCGGCGAGGGCCTCGGCTGCGCGCTCGTCAGCGACGGCGAGGTGCGGCGGGGACATTCAGGGCTGGCGGGCGAGATCGCGCACCTCGTCACGATCGGCCCGTCCGGGGTGGCCACACCGTTCATCGAGGTGTTCGGCGAACTCGGGTTGCGGCAGACCGGATCCACCGCGATCGACGTGGCGCGCCTGCTGGCCGCGGACGGCGAGGTGCTGAGCGTGGTGGCGCGGGCGATCGGCGGTGTCGTCACCGCCCTGGTGACCCTCGCCGATCCAGCGGTCGTCGTGGTGGGCGGGCCGTGGGGTCCGGCACTGCTTGATCTGATCACCACCGGGCCGCGGGCGGTGGCGGTGGCCGCGGCGTCGGTCCGCGAACCGTCGTTGACCGGTGCGCGGGCCGACGCGCTCAGCCGGTTGAGGACGGCGCTGGTGGAGGCGTCCCGCGGCTAGCCGGGCAGGCTCGCGTACTCCTCGAACCGGAAGTACACGGCGGCATCCACCTGGAACAGCGCCCCGTCCTTCATCACGACGTTGATGACGTGCTGCTGCAACACCTCACCGTCCTGCGCGAACTGCCGGGTGATGTCGTAGCGCATCGACTCGATCGGCTCGATCTGGGCGGCCATGCCGGCGATGTTCTCCTGGATCGACGAGTCACCCTTCCCGTCGTTGTGCCAGACCGTTGCCGTCGGCGAGCACATCGCCCGCGCGGCGTCCCACTCGCGGTTCTCCAGGTGGCGCAGGTAGGTGATGGCCTTGTCCTTGAGGTCGTACATGAACGCGCGTTCTCCTGCTTCGACCCGGATGGGGAGATGGTTGCCGGGAGGGGAAAGTGGACAGGTGAAGATGGACGGAGCCAGGTGGTGGTGCGAGAGCGTGGCCTGGTTGAAGTCGACGGTCAGCCTGGTGCCGGGCTCCAGCTGTGGGAGCACCAGCCAGCGGCCGATGCCGGGCGTCTCGGTTCCGCTGGTCTCGTCGGTGAAGACGACGAGTCGTTGGCCCGGCATGGTTTCGATGACCGTCAACACGTGCTCGGTGCCGTTGATCGTGACGACGAGGTCGACCGGCGCGAGGACGGACTCGGTGGTGCGGGGAGACGTCAGGTGTTCCACCTCGACGCGGCGGCCCTCTGCCGCCCGGAACTCGCCCTCGAAGACCCACGCCGGGTCGTAGGGGTAGGTGTCGATGTCGCTCGGGGCGGGTGCTTTCGGGTCCATGACGACCACGCCGTAGTGACCGTCCGCGCCGCCTGCGAAGCCCACGAGGCCCCCGTCGAACTCCAGCGCGACGCCGCTGGGCACTTCGGAGTTCGCGTGCATCAACGCGCCCGCTTCGTTGACCCGCCACTCCCCCGGAATCCCTGCCAGGACTTGGGGTTCGTGACCGCTCACCGTGCCCTTGGCGACGACCTTGGCCTTGCCGCCGGGGCCGGCGACCTCGTCCCATCTGGCCTGGCGCCATTCCTCGTAGGTCACGCGATTTCCTTCCTAGCTGCCCACACGGTGCGTTCGCTGCGCAGGGCAAGGTCGTCGCGGCGCAGAACTCGTTCGAGGGCGTCGGGGTCGAGAAGCCTTTGCAGAACAACGCGCGCATAACGTTCCACCGCAGCGGACTGTTCGATGTGGACGGAGACCGTGCGCTCGCCCTCGACGGTGAAGCCTGCAGCGGTCAGCTTCGGGCCCCAGTCCGCGCCCCGGTGAGGCACGCGTTCGTCGTGGTGGTGCTGCTCGAAGCGGCTCTCGGGAGCGTCGTCCGGGAGGAACTTCGGCATGCCGGCGAGCTCGACGACGGCCAGCAGGCCGCCGGGTGCCAGCGTGCCGTGCACCTGGCGGAGTACACGATCAGGATCGGCCATGTGGTGCATGGACGCCGAAGCCCAGACCAGGTCGGGAGTGCCGAGGTCCGGCCACTCCGCGTCGAGGTCGGCCTGGACCGTGCTGACGCGGCCGGTCAGGCCGTGCTCACAGGCCTTGTCCCGCAGGCGCTGCAGGTGGTCGACCGACGCGTCGACGGCGGTGACGTGCGCCTCCGGGAAGCGGGCCAGCAGCGCGAACGTCCCCGCGCCGGTGCCGCACCCGAGGTCCACGATCTGCCGCGGGTCCGCCATGGGCAGCCACTCGGTGATGGACGCGGTGTGTTCGGCGACGACCTCCGCGTCCAGGTCGAGGATCTCCGCTTGGTCGTGTCCGTGATTCATAGGGCCAAGGTAGGACGGCCGTGCGCCATCCGCACGACACCTTGCCAATTCGGCAAGACGATCGAGGTTCGGCAGGCCGGGCGCGCAAGATCAGGCGTCTGCCGGAGTCTTCCTGTCGCGGTGCCCGCGACGGGCCTCGCGGTCGAAGATGCCCAGGACGTCGCACGGACCACCCGCGGTGCCGATCGCGTGCGGCAGCATCGTCGGGAACTCGGCGGCCTGGTTGGCCTCCACCCGCAGGCGGCGGTTGCCCAGCAGCAGGATCGCGGTGCCGGACAGGACGACCAGCCACTCGCGGCCGGGGTGGGCGCGCAGGGCGGAGGGGTTGTCCGGCGGCGGGGTCGTCATCCGCTGGCGCATCACGGTCATGCCGGGCTCCGCCTTGATCGGCCATCGCATTCCACCGTGGGCGCCGTCGATCATCGGGCTGACGATCACGTCGTCGGTGTCGGTCTCGACCAGCTGGTCGAGCGACGTGTCCAGCGCCCTGGCCAGCGTGACGAGCTGGTCGAGGGCGAGGCGGCGCTGGCCGTTCTCGATGCGGCTGAGCGACGACGGGCTGAGCCGGGCGCGGCTCGCCAGCTCGTCGAGCGACCAGCCCTGCGCCACCCGGAGAGCACGGATCCGCTTGCGCACGAGGCTGTCCAGCTCACCGTCTTCTTGCGTCATGCGCACGATCGTATGCGTGCACAGCAATCACCACTCCGCGAACCCGCCGTCGTCGTGCCGCCAGATCGGTGACCGCCACGCGTGCCCGGTCTCCGCGGCCCTCCGCACCGCCGCCTCGTCGACCTCCACGCCGAGGCCGGGTCCGGTGGGACGGGCGAGCCAGCCGTCCACCACCCGCACCGGCGCCATGTCCACGAGGTACGCGGGGTCGGTGCCGTGGTAGTGCATGCCCGCACTGTGTTCCTGGATCAGGAAGTTCGGTGTGGTGAACGCGACCTGCAACGACGCTGCGAGCGAGATCGGCCCGAGTGGACAGTGCGGCGCGATCGAAGCGCCGTAGATCTCCGCCAGCGACCCGATGCGCCGCAGCTCCGAGATCCCACCGGCGTGCGAGGGATCGGGCTGCACGACGGCAACGCCCGCGTCCAGCACGGGCTTGAACTCCCAGCGCGAGTAGAGCCGCTCCCCCGTCGCGATCGGCACGGTCGACGCGGAGACCACCGACGCCAGCACCTCGACCGGCAGCTCGGGCAGCACCGGCTCTTCGACGAACATCGGCTGCACCTCTTCGAGCGTGCGCACCAGACGTCGTGCCATGGCGGGAGAAACGCGGCCGTGGAAGTCGATCGCCAGGTCGCCGCGAGGTCCCAGCGCCTCGCGGGCCTCGCGGGCACGGTCCAGCACGGCCTCGGCGTCGGCGGGCGAGGCGATGGGCCGCATTTCGGCCGTGGCGTTCATCTTCACCGCGCTGAAGCCCGCCTCGACCTGTCGTGCCACCGCTTCGAAGACGCCGTCGGGCCGGTCGCCGGCCACCCACGAGTAGGCGCGGACGCGGTCGCGGACCGGGCCGCCCAGAAGTTCGTGGACCGGCAGGCCACGTGCCTTGCCGGCGATGTCCCACAACGCGTGGTCGTAGCCGGCGAGCGCCGACGACAACACCGGGCCGCCGCGGTAGAAACCGCCGCGCCGCAGGACCTGCCAGAGGTCCTCCACGCGCAACGGGTCCTGGCCGATCACCAGCTCGGCGAGCTCGTGCACGGCCGCGCGGACCGTCCCGGCCCTGCCCTCGACCACGGGCTCGCCCCAGCCCGTCACCCCCTCGTCCGTGCTCACCTTCAGGAACAACCAGCGGGGCTCGACCAGGAACGTCTCGACCGCCGTCACCTTCATGAAGAGTCCTTCGCCGCGGACCAGCCGCCGTCGACCAGAATCTCCGCGCCCGTCACGAACGACGCCCCCGGAGACAACAGAAAACCGATCACCGACGCCACCTCTGCCGGATCGCCGAGGCGTCCGGCCGGGGTGGCCCGGGCACTGCGTTCCCGATCCTCGACGGACACCCGGTCCCACGCCGCCGTCAGCACGGGACCGGGCAGGACCGCGTTGACCCGGACGTGCGGGGCGTACTCGACGGCGAGCTGGCGGGTCAGAGCCACCAGCCCGCCTTTCGAGGCCGCGTACGCGCCGTGTCCCGGGATGCCGATGTGCGCGTGCACCGACGAGACGAGCACGACCGAGCCGCCCCGCTGCCGCAGTGACGGCAGGCAGGCACGCAGGCCGTGGAAGGCGCCGCCGAGGTTGACCGCGAGCTGACGGTCCCACTCGGCGGGCGTCGTCTCGTCCAGCGGAGCCACGGTGACCGTGTAGGCGTTGCTCACCAACGCGTCCACGCCGCCGCCGCTCAGTTCCACCGCCCGCCGCCAGGTTCCGGGGTCGCTGACATCGCCCTGGACGGCGACATCACCCGTCAGGTCGATGCCGATCACCCGGTACCCGTTCTCGGTCAGGTGCCGTGCCGTGGCTGCACCGATTCCCGCTGCCGCACCCGACACCACCGCGCACTTCATGCACGTTCTCCTAGAACTTCTGCCGGTGGACCCTGTTGTCCGGTCCGCGCACCACTGTCCGGTCCAGCAGTAGCACGGACTGTGCCGATTCCATGCGGTGAGCCTGCCCGCGTGACCTGTGAGTGTCAAGAATAATTCCTAATTTATGTGTAGTAGCCTGGGTGGCGTGAGCTACCGCTACGAGATCACCCGGGCAGTCGTGCGGCAGGGCATCATCGCGATCATCCGCACCTCCGACGCGTCCTCGGCGGTCAAGGCCGCTGTTCCGCTGCTGGACGCGGGCCTCACGTCTCTCGAGCTCCCGCTGACCAACCCCGGTGCGCTGGAGGCGATCCGGCAGCTCCGTGAGGCGTACCCCGCGGCGACGATCGGTGCCGGGAGCGTGCTCGACGAGGCTTCCGCCGTGGCCGCCGTGCGGGCGGGCGCACAGTTCCTGGTGGCGCCGAACCTGGAGGAACCGGTGATCCGGGCCGGGCACCGGTACGGGGCAGCGGTGCTGCCCGGCGCCGGCACCGTGTCCGAGGTCGTGCGGGCGCTGGAGGCCGGGGCGGACGCCGTGAAGGTGTTTCCGGCGCCCACACCGCAGTGGGTCAGGGACGTGCTGGCAGTGCTGCCGTACGCGCCGCTGGTGCCGACGGGTGGCGTGGCACCGGCCGACGTTCCCGCGTGGCTGGAGGCCGGCGCGGTGGCGTGCGGGGTCGGGTCGGCCCTCGCCCGCACGCCGATCGAGGACATCCAGGCCCTAGTACGGGCGTAGCACCACCATGTCGGCGTCGTTCGTCCGAGACCAGTCGAACGGCAGCCCGACGTGCGTCAGGTGCGCGCCGGAGTACACGTCGCCGTTCTCGTCCACATAGGACTGAGCGGTCAGGCCCTTCAGCCTGACCCGCGAGGACTGGCCGGGCACCACCGGCACGCCCGTCAGCGATCCCGTGTGCCACGCCAGCACGACCACGCGGTCGGTCCCGGAGTATTGGATCGCGTCGTTGAGCAGGTGCACCTCGCCGTGGTGCACGACGTCGCGGATGCCCTTGTACCGCTTGATGAGCACGGCGGCCTCTTCGCGTTCGTCCTGAGACCAGTGCCGGACGTCAGCGCCGATGCCGAGCACACCGGCCATGGCGAGGACGAAGCGGAACTTGAGCGAACGCGGGCGGGCGTCGAACATGCCGGGCGCGTCGGTCACCCATGACGACATCAGGTGCGGGGCATGCATGTGCAGGAACCCGCGCTGGATCTTCAGCCGGTCCAGCGGCCCGGTGTTGTCGCTGGGCCACACCACGTCCACGCGGCCCGTCGTGGCCAGGTCGGTCCGGCCGCCGCCGCCCGCGCAGCCCTCCACGAGCACGTGCGGATGCCGCGCACGCAGGTGGTCCAGGACGCGCCAGTAGTTGCGGACGTGGGCGTTGTCCAGCTCGCCGGGGCGTTCGGTGGCGGGCCGGTTCAGGTCCCACTTGAGGTAGCTGATCCGACAACCGGTCAGCAGCCGGTCGAGGGTGGAGATCACGAACTCGTACACCTCCGGCAGGCCGAGGTTGAGCAGCAGCTGGTTGCGGATCAGCGTGGGTTCGCGACCCTCGGTGCGGTAGACCCAGTCCGGGTGCTCGGCGTGGAGCTTCGACTTCGGGCTCACGCACTCCGGTTCGACCCACAGGCCGAACTCCAGGCCCATCGCCCGGACGTCCTCGACGAACGCGCCGAAGTCCGGCGACTCCGGGTACCAGTCGCCGAGTCCGCCGGTGTCGTCGTGGCGGCCGGTGAACCAGCCGTCGTCCACCACGAACAGCTCGGCCCCGAGATCCGCGGCGATCGTGGCCAGCTCTCGCTGTTCCGGCAGCGAGACGTCGAATCCCGTCGCCTCCCAGGAGTTGTAGAGGACGGGCTTGCGAACGGGCCTCGATCGCAACCGGTCGTAGGCGTGCCAGACGCGGGCCAAGCCGTCCGTCGAGCACGCCAGCGCCACCTCGGGCGTCGTGAAGGTCTCCCCGGGCTCGACCACGACCGGGCCGAGCATTCCGGCACGCAGGCGCGTGAGTCCGGAAGGCTTGACCTCGGCCGTGATCTCCCAGGAACCGGACCACGCCAGCGACACACCCCACGTGTCGTCCACGGACAACCAGGGCGCGTAATTGTGCCCGGGAACGCCGTAGGAGCTGCCGATCCGGAACCCGCCCGCGGGCAGGTCCACGTGGTCCAGCTGGAACTCGCGAGCCCACTCACCGTGCAGAAAGGACAGTCGTGGGCCGCGCACCGGCAGGCACACGCCCGCCGATCCGATCCGGTCCAGCCGCAAGGGCCGGCCGGACGTGTTGGTCACTTCAACCCAGCGCGAAAGCACGTCAACGGTGCTTTCCGGCCGGTAGCACAGCACGGTCCTGAGTCCGGCGATCTCGTCGACGAACGCCAGCCGCAGCACGCCGTCCGACTCCGCGGCACCGTCGAAGGTGAACCACGAGTCGCCGGCCAGCTCCAGGTCTGCGCCGGTGAACGGACGCTGCCCGCGCGGCACGTACTCGACCGGTGCCGCGTCGGCCTCGGTGATGAAGTGGATCTCGCCGAGGTTCTTGAGCGGCGACGGCCCGGCTTCGACCCCGTGCGGGCCCCAGGCCACCAGTTCCGCCCAGCGGCCGCCGGGTTCGACGGCCACCGTGTAGGAGGTGGTGGCCATCCTCAGGGTCCAGGTCATTTCACCGCTCCCACCGCGAGTCCGGAGATGAAGTGCCGCTGGAACCGCAGGAACACCGCCACCGTCGGGATCGCCGCGATCACCGAACCCGCCGCGATGACGTTCCAGTTCGACACGTACTGACCCTGCAACGCCAGCAGCGCGGGCGTCACCGGCATGACGGACGACGACCGCAGCACGGTGATCGCCCACAGCAGGTCGTTGAAGATCCAGGTGAACGCCAGCGCGGCCAACGCCGCCAGAGCGGGCCTGGTCATCGGCAGAACGATCCGCCAGAAGATCTGCACGGGACCGGCGCCGTCGATCGTCGCCGCCTCCTGGACCTCGTTCGGCATGGCGCGCATGAAGCCCTGCAGCACGAACGTGTAGAAGCCGAGACCGAACCCGACCTGCACCACTACCAGCGCGAACAAGGTGTCGTAGATCCCGAGCAGCTCGGTCAGCTTCGACACCGGCACCAGCAGGATCTGCGGCGGCAGCAGGTTCCCCGCCAGCATCAGCAGGATGACCGTGCGCCGGCCGGGGATCTCGAAGCGGCTCAACGCGTACGCGGCGGCGGAGCTGAGCGCCAGTGACAGGAACACCGCCGGAACCGTGACGAGGACGCTGTTCCACATCGCGCCCGCGCCGCCGTTGGTCCACGCGTCGGCGAACCCGGCGAGCGTGAACGACTGCGGGACGGCGGCCAGCCCGTTGGCGGCGATGTCGTCGAACGACCGGAAAGCGGTGATGATCACTGCCGCGATCGGCAGTAGCCAGAGCACGGAGATCGTGCCCGCCACGACGTGGAAAACGCGATTGGACATCAGTTCTCCCGGAACGCGCGGACGAGGTACGTCACGATCACGCCGAACGCGAGGACGAAGATCACGACCGCCAGAGCGCTCGCGTAACCGAGCTTCAGCGACTGGAACGCGGTCGAGTACATGTACGTGCTGAGCAGCTCGGACGAGTGGTAGGGCCCGCCGCGCGTCATCGACCACACCACGTCGAACGAGCGCAGCGAGTCGATCACGATGACCGACAGCACGACCGAGTTGACCGACCGCAGCTGCGGCCAGGTGACGTGGGTGAACTTCTGCCAGGCCGTGGCACCGTCCAAAGTGGCCGCCTCGTAGAGACCGGGGTCGATTCCCTTGAGCCCGGCCAGGTACAGCACCATCACGTACCCGGCCTGCCGCCACAGCGCGGGAACCAGCACCGCGTACAGCGCCGTGCCGGGGTCGGCCAGCGGCGAGGAGTCGAAGATCCCGCCCGGCTGGTACAGCACCTGCCAGATCAGCGACGTGGCGACGAGCGAGAACACCACCGGCACGAACAGCGCCGCCCGGTAGATCCCGACGCCCCGGCGTTCCTTCTGCAGCAGCACCGCGAGCCCCAGACCACCGGCCGCGGACAGCCCGCCGAACAGCACCAGCCAGATCGCGGTGTTGGTGACGGCGGTGTGGAACACCGGGTCGTCGATCATCCGGGTGAAGTTGCCGGCACCGACGAACCGGGGCGCTGACACCCCGTCCCAGTTCGTCAGCGCGAGCCAGAACCCCTGCAGCGCGGGCCAGAAGACCCAGAACCCCTCCACCAGCAATGGGACGAGCACGAACAGCAGCAGGACAGGAGGGACTCGGCGACTCATCTCAGGCCGACCACACCTGCTGCGCGGCCTTCTGCCAGTCCGCGAGAATCGTGTCCAGCTGGTCCGGTTGCTGCAGGAACTTGACCAGCGCGGCGTCGGCGGTGGGCTGCAGCGCGTCGCTCGAGTCGCGGTTGAAGAACTGCGTGATCTCCGCGGCCTCCTCGAGGTGCCGGCGCCCCTTCTGCACGAGCGGCGTGCCGGAGTCCTTCGCCTTCGGGTTGGTCGGCAGGATCGTGCCGGAGGAGTTCCTGATGTAGACCTCCTGGCCCTCCGCGGTCGCCGCGAAGGTCAGGAACTCCTTGAGCTCCTTGACGTGCGGGGACTTCGAGCTCGCGAAGAAGCCGTCGGTCGGGCCTTCCTCGGCGAGCGGCACCTTCGGGTCGATGATCGGGAAGCGGAAGAAGTCGACGTCCTCCAGCGCGTCCTTCGGTGCCGCGTCGGCGAAGAACGCGCCGGTGAGCAGCATGCCGGTGCGGCCCTGCAGCAACGCGGTCGTGGCCTCCTGGAAGCCGATCGCGGTGCCGTTCGGATCGGTGAAGGGCAGCACTTCGCGCCACGGCGTGAAGATCGCCTTGACCTTCGGGTCGTCGAACCGCTGCCTGCCCGCGAGGAGCTCACGGTGGAACGGCGCGCCGTTGACGCGGATGTTGAAGTGATCGAACCAGCTCGACGCCGTCCACGGCGAGTCGGATCCCGCACCCATGCCGAGCGGGATGACACCCTTGCCCTGCAACGTCTTGCACAGCGCGACGAACTCGGCCCAGGTCGTCGGCGGGGTGACGCCCCACTTGGCGAAGTTGGACTTGCGGTAGAAGAAGCCCCACCAGTAGTAGGTGGTCGGGATGAACACCTTGCCGCTCAACGTCTTGAACGGCTGCGAGTAGTCGCCCATGGTCTGCCACACGTCGCCGACGTCGAGCAGCAGCCCTTTCTCCTCGTACCCCTTGAGAAGTGAGCCGGGGTACCAGGTGAACAGGTCGGGAGGGTTGGCCGAGGTGAGGTAGCTCGGCAGCTGGGTGCGGAAGGTCTCGGAGGCCACGGTGTTGACCGAGGCCTGCGCGCCTTTCCTGTCGTTGAACGCCTTGACCAGTGCCTCGATCGCCGCCTTCGCCGCGGGCGCCGAGAGGTTCGACTGGATCGAGACCGTGCCCGCGGTCTGCGTGACCGGGCCGGAGGACGCCGACGTGGCGCAGGAAGCTGTGCCGCCGACCAGCAGCCCGGCTCCCGCGGCGGCGGTGACGCGGAGGAAGTGACGCCTGTCCATGGCGGACAGACTGCGCTGCCACCATGATCAAGTCAAGAATAATTCATAATTTATGAGTGCCGTATGATCTGGCGCCATGAGCGAGAAGCGGCTGCGGGGCGTGCACGGCCAGACCGTCGAGGCGCTGGCCGGCCGGATCCTGGCCGGCGAGATCGGCGAGGGCGACACCCTCGATCTTCCGGCGTTGCGCGAAGAACTGGACGTGTCGCTGACAGCACTGCGCGAGGCGCTGAAGGTGCTCTCGGCCAAGGGCATGATCGACGCCAGGCAGAAGCGCGGCACGTTCGTGCAGCCGCGCACGTCGTGGAACCTGCTCGACACCGACGTGATGCGCTGGCAGACCCAGGCCAACGCCGATCACAGCCTGTTCGAGGAGCTCACGGAGATGCGGGTCATCGTCGAGCCCGCCGCCGCCCGCCTGGCCGCCGAGCGCGCCACCGACGCGGACATCGAGGCACTGTCCGCAGCCCTGGACCGGATGGCCTCGGCACGCGACCTCGCCGCGACCGTCCGGGCAGACCTGGAGTTCCACCGGCTGCTGATGGCCGCCACGCACAACGCGTTCCTGACGCAGGTCGAGCAGATCATCGCGATCGGCCTCGCCGAGCGGGACAAGCTCGTGCACGGGTCGGTGGACGACGATCCGGTGCCGTCGCACCGCGCGGTGCTGGACGCGATCACCGCACGGGCCGCCGAGGCCGCCTACGACGCGATGCGCGCCCTGGTCGACAAGTCGGGCGCGGACCTCGACCGGTTGCGCTGAAGTTCATCAACGCTTGATCGATACGACACCGCTGTACGGTTGTGAAGGATCCTCACGTCCTTCACCATCGGCCGCATGCGCCTGATCACGCTCGCCGCCGCCGTCGCGCTCACGATCCCGGTCGCCCCCGCGGTCGCCGCACCGGCCGCCCCGAAGATCGCCACCCACAACGTGTTCATGCTGTCCCGCAACCTCTACCCGAACTGGGGTCAGCTGGCGCGGGCCGACCTGATCGACAGCACCGGCGTGCTGAACGGTCAGGACGTCGTCGTGCTGCAGGAGGCGTTCGACAACGCCGCCTCCGACCGGTTGCTCGCCAACCTCCGCGACACCTACCCGCACCAGACGCCGGTGCTCGGTCGCAGCACCGCCGGGTGGGACGTCACGTCGGGTGCCTACAGCTCCTCGACGCCGGAGGACGGCGGGGTCGCGGTGCTGAGCCGGTGGCCGATCACCACGCGCGTCCAGCACGTCTACCGCGATGCGTGCGGGGCGGACTGGTTCTCCAACAAGGGTTTCGCGTACGTGCGGATCGAGGCGCCGGCCGGGCCGATGCACGTGATCGGCACGCACATGCAGGCGGAGGACTCCACCTGCACGAGCGCTCCGGCCGGCTACCGGACGAAGCAACGTGCCGAGATCAAGGCGTTCCTCGCCGCGAGGAACATCCCGGCGTCCGAGCCGGTGTACGTGGCGGGTGACCTGAACGTCGTCAAGGCGAGTGACGAGTTCCCGCGGATGGTCGCCGAACTGGGCGCTTCAACACCCGAGGTGACCGGACACCCGTTCTCATGGGACTGCGCGGACAACGGCGTCTGCCGCGACCAGTACGGGCCCGAGTACGCGTCCGAGCACCTCGACTACGTGCTGACGATCCAGGGACCGGTGTTGCGCAACGAAACGCGGCGCGCGAAGAGTCCTCAGTGGTCGATCTGGTCGTGGGGCCGCGAGTACACCTACACGGACTTCTCGGACCACTACCCCGTTTTCGCTAGCTGAGCGCGGGAGCGATGGTCAGGCCGAAGTCGGGCGCGCCCAGCCAGTCGAGGGTGCTGCCCGACTCGGCCAGCTTCAGCCGCACCGCGTAGACGCTGAGCAGCAACGCCTGCAACGAGTCCACGCCGTGCGCGGCACCGACCGAGTCGTCGCCCAAGCCCACGATCTGATGTGGACACTGCCAGTCACCGTTGCTGCTCAACGGATCGGGGCGCGGGGCACCGAACCTGATCACCACCTCGATGTGTGATCCGTCCGGTGCCACACCCTCGATCAGTCGTTCCGCGACGATCTGTCCCAGCTCCATGCCGTCATCCTAGGCCGGTACGCGGGCTGACCGCCGTCAGCCGGACAGCTCCAGTGCGGCCACCAGGCGCTTCGCCTGCACGACGGCCTTGCTGGAACCCTTGCGCGTGGCCACCTCCGCGAGGCCGCTGACGTTCCCGTCCGGCTTGACCTGCTGTGCCAGTTCGACCGCGAGCTCGAGCACGTCCGCGACCCGGTTGTGCGTCCACAGCTTCGGCAGTGCGATGGCGACGTCGGCCCAGATCGGGCCTGGCGAGGCCCGGCACGACCCGGTTCGGCGCGATGTTTACGGGAACACACGTTCGACTTCGCAGTAGAACGATCAACCTGGTATGGGTGGAGGTATGTCGACCGAAGAAACCCGTGCCGTGATCGCCGAGTTCGACCGCCTGATGCGGGCGTGGGACGTGGACGGCCTGGCCGCCCTGTTCGCGGAGGAGGTGGACTGGGAGATCCCCGGCGACACCGCCACCGTGCCGTGGATCGGCAAGCGCGCCACGCGGGCCGAGGTCCGCGCGTTCTACGCCGAGGACGTCCCGAAGTACCTGACGCCGGACCGGTTCGCCGTCGACGCCACGCTGGTCGACGGTGCGCTGGCCGTGCGCACCGGTGATCTCCGCTCGCAGGTCCAGGCCACCGGGAAGTGGATCGAGACGCGGTTCGTGCAGGAGTTCACCGTCCGCGACGGCAAGATCACGCGTTACCTGATGCACGAGGACAGCTGGCTGGTCGCCCAGGCCGTCAAGCCCTAGACATAGCGCCGCAGCAGGTCCTCCTCGGTCTCGCGCCGCACGATCGGCCGCGCCAGCCCGTCCCGCACCGCGACGACGGGCGGCCGGCCGACCTGGTTGTAGTTCGACGCCAGCGCGTGGTGGTACGCGCCCGTCACCGGCACCGCGAGCAGATCACCCGCGTGCACGTCGGCGGGCAGCAACACGTTCTCCGCCAGCACGTCCCCGGCCTCGCAGTGCCGTCCGACCACGGTCACCGGCCGCAGCTTCCCGCCACGGCCGACGAGCCGGACCGCGTACTTGGCGCCGTACAGGGCCGGGCGCGGGTTGTCGCTCATGCCGCCGTCCACCGCCACGAACGTGCGGACGCCACGCTTGACCGCGCAGACCCGGTACAGCGTGACGCCCGCGTTCGCGACGATCGAACGTCCCGGCTCGATCAGGATGCGCGGTACCGGCACGCGATGCAGCGCGCACTCGTAGCTCAACGTGCCGCGAACGCGTTGCGCGAAGCCGAAGAGGTCGAACGACGACTCCCCCGGCAGGTACGGCGCGCAGAAGCCGCCACCGAGGTCGAGCTGCTCGATGCGGACGCCGCAAGAAGCGATCAGGCCAACCATGCGCCGCACGGTTTCCTCGTACGACGCCACGTGCCGCACCTGCGAGCCGATGTGGCAGTGCAGGCCGGCGAGCCTGAGTGAGGGCTGCTCGACCACTCGCAGAACGGCTTCGAGAGCGGCGCCGGAAGCCAGCGAGAACCCGAACTTCTGGTCCTCCACACCGGTCGAGACAGCGGCATGGGTGTGCGCGTCCACTCCCGGCGTCACCCGGATCATGACTTCCTGGCCGTGCCGCGCGAGAGCACCGAGCTGGGCGATCTCGTCGAACGAGTCCGCGACGATCCGCGAAACCCCGTACTCCAGCGCGGCTTTCAGGTCCTCGCCGGTTTTCACGTTGCCGTGCATGACGATTCGCCCGGCCGGAAAGCCCGCGGCACGCGCCAGGGCGAGCTCACCGGCGGAGGACACGTCGAGCGACAGCCCGACAGAGGCCATCCACCGGTAGACCTCGGGGCACGGCAACGACTTGCCCGCGAACACGACCTCCGCTTCCGGCAGCGCCGCGACGAAGGCCTTGGCGCGGTTGCGCACCGTCGCCTCGTCCAGCACCTGGCAGGGCGTGCCGAACTGGGCCGCGAGCCGCGTGGCGGGGACTCCACCGATGACGAGGTCCGAGCCGGACAGGTGCGTCCCGTCCGGCCACAGACCCTCTTCCAGCACCGGCTCGGTGGAACAGCCGATGCTGGGCAGCAACTCCGCGAGTGTCATGTCCCGATTGCACGCCGATCACCGGCACGTGCCCAGCGCCCGGACGGGACCCTGACACCGCCGGCCCTCACCTTGACGTGATTCTGACGATCACGGTGGCGCCGGTCACGGGCGCGTCCACACCGCCACGTAGTCCACCGCCATCGAACGGCCCGGCGTGGTCTGCGGGGTCGGGGTGGCGCGGCCGGCCACACCGTTCGGGAACGCGCCACCCATCGCCACGTTCAGCAGGATGAAGTAACCCTGGTGGGACGTCATGTTGTTCCACGTCCCGGCGTCCATCTGGTTCTGCCGCACGACGTGGTACTGCTGGCCGTCGACGTACCAGCGCAACTGGTTGGGACTGACCGAGCGGTCCCACTCGAAGCGGTAGGTGTGGAAGTTGCCGGGGCACTGGCTGCCGGGGCAGGCACGGGACGCGCCGAGGCCGTTGGTCTCGTTGCACGGGCCGCCGGGGTTCACGCCGCAGTGCAGCACACCCCAGACGCTGTTGATGCCGTTGACGTTCTCCATGACGTCGAACTCGCCGATGCCCGGCCAGTTCCAGTAGTTGCCGCGGTAGGGCGCGCCCAGTGCCCAGAACGCGGGCCAGTAGCCCAGCGCGCCGGTGCCGGTGATGTTCGGCATCTGGATGCGTCCCTCGATGCGCAGCACGCCGCCGGCGGGTGCCTTGAAGTTCGAGCGGCGAGTTTCGATGCGCGCGGAGGTCCACTCGCCGTTGGCCGCGCGCAGCGGGACGATTCGGAGGTTGCCGGTGCCGTCGAGGCGCAGGTTGGCGCGGTCGTTGGTGTACCGCTGGATCTCGCCGGTGCCCCAGTTGCCTGGGCCGCCGGGATAACCGTGGCCGATGTCGACGATCCAGTTGTTCGGGTTCGGGGCCGAGTTGTTCGGGCCGTTGAAGTCGTCCGACCAGGCCAGGGTCCAGCCGGGTGGGGTCGGTGGGACCGCTGCCTGCGCGGCGCCGGAGAGTGGGAGCGCCAGCAGGAGGCCCAGCAGGGCGTACCGCAGTTTTCGAGCCACGATGATGACCTCTCTGTCACGATCGTGCGGCGGCTACGTCCATGGAAGCGCTCTCACGCCCTCCACGTCAACCGTCAGAGTTCCAGCCGGTACCCCATCCCGGGCTCCGTGATCAGGTGACGGGGACGCGCCGGATCGGTTTCCAGCTTCCGCCGCAGCTGCGCGAAGTACACACGCAGGTACTGGGACTCGTTGAGGTGCATCGGCCCCCACACCTCCTGCAGCAGCTGCTTCTGCGACACGAGCCGGCCGGGGTTGCGCGCGAGGATCTCCACCAGCCCCCACTCGGTGGGCGTGAGGTGCACCTCGCGGTCATCTCGCCAGACCTTCTTCACCACCAGGTCCACGACGAACGACGCCGTCTGCACCACGGGATCGCCGGCCTCGCGCGCCAAACCCCGTCGCACGGCGGCGCGCAACCTGGCCAGCAGCTCGTCCATCCCGAACGGTTTGGTCACGTAGTCGTCGGCACCCGCGTCGAGGGCCTCGACCTTGGCCGCGGAGTCGGTGCGGGCGGACAGGACGATGATCGGGATCGTCGACCAGCCGCGCAGGCCGGCGATCACGTCGACGCCGTCGATGTCGGGCAGGCCCAGGTCCAGCACGACGACGTCCGGTTTGCCCTCCACGGCGACGCCCAGGGCGGACTTGCCGTCGTAGGCCGTCATCACGTTGTATCCGCGCGCGCTGAGGTTGATCCTCAACGCCCGGACGATCTGCGGTTCGTCATCGACCACCAGCACTGACGTCATCCTGACTCCTCGTGAGCTGGCAGCGAGATCACGATGGTGAGCCCGCCGCCCGGTGTGTCCTCCGCGCTGATCTCACCGCCCATGGCGGCGGTGAAGCCCTTGGCGACGCTGAGCCCTAGGCCGACGCCCGGTGTCGCGTCACGGTCGCCGAGTCGTTGGAAAGGCGCGAAGATCCGGTCTCCAGTCTTCTTCGGCAGTCCCTTGCCGTGGTCGACGACCCGCAGCTCCACCTGCGAGCCGTGGCGGCTGGCTCTGATCGCGACCGGTCCCGGCGTCCCGTGCCGCAACGCGTTGTCCACGACGTTGGCCACGACTCGTTCCAGCAGGCCCAGATCGGCCAGCACCAGCGGCAGATGTTCGTCCACGACAACGGAAACCTGCTCGTCGACGCCGGCCAGTGCCCTGGCGACGGCCTCGTAGTAGCTGACGGGCCGCAGCACCGGCTCCACCGAACCGGTGGCGAGCCGTGACGAGTCCAGGAGGTTGTCCACCAGTCCGGTCAGCCGGTCCGCCGACTCCTCGACCGTCGCCATCAGCTCCCGGACGTCCTCCGCGGACAGCGGCAGCGTCTCGTCCCGCAGGCTGCCGATCGCGGCTTTGATCGACGTCAACGGCGTCCGCAGGTCGTGCCCGACCGCCGACAGCAACGCCGTGCGCAGCTCGGTCGTCTCGGCCCTGCGCTGGGCGTCGCGTGCCTCGTCGGCCATTCGCTGCTGCCGCCACGCCATCAGCGCCTGCCCGGCCGCGGCCTCCAGCACCCGCTGATCGCTCGCGGGCAAGGTCCGGCCGCGCAGCACCAGGTGGACGTCCGGCGTCACCAGCACGTCCGCGTCGCCCTCGTCCGGTTCGTCGCACGGCCGCGGGCCCACGCACGCGACGCGTTCCCAGGCGCCACCACGCCGTTCCAGCAGCGCGACGGACTCCAGGCCGAAGTTCTCGCGGATCTTCTCCAGCAGCCGGGCCAGCGGGTACGGCGAGGTCAGCACGGTCCGCGAGTACGAGGCCAGCAACGCGGCCTCTGTCCGCGCCCGCGCACCCTGCTCCGCCAGCCTGGCCGCCCTGTCGACCGTCAGCGCCACCACGGTCGCGACGATCACCATGGCCACGAGCGTGATCACGTTCTCCGGCGAGTTCACCGCGAGGCTGTGGTACGGCTCGGTGAAGAAGAAGTTCAGCAGCCCTGCGCCGGCGACCGCGCAGAACAACGCGGGGCCGAGGCCGCCCGCGATCGCGACCACGCACGTGACCAGCAGGAACGCGACGAGATCTGTCGAGAAGTCGAGCTCGTCGCGCCACAGCATGCCCAGCCAGGTGACGGCAGCGGGCAGCACCAGGGACAGTCCCCAGCCGATCAGCCGGCGCCGTGACGGCAACGGGTCGGCACCGATCTTCCACCGCGGTCCGCGCCGCGCCTCGTCGTGCGTGACCATGTGCACGTCGATCGCGCCGGACTCCTGCACCACGGCCGCGCCGATGCCCTCGTCGAACGCCCGCGCGAGGCGTGACCTGCGCGAAGTCCCGAGCACGAGCTGGGTGGCGTTGACCCCGCGGGCGAACTCCAGCAATGCCGTCGGCACGTCGTCGCCGACGACGGAGTGGAACGTCGCGCCGACGTCCTCGGTGATCTTGCGCGAGCGGGCGATGTGTTCGGGGGTCACACCGGTCAGCCCGTCCCCGCGCATCACGTGCACGACGAGCAGTTCGGCCCCTGCCCGTACGGCGATCCGCCGGGCCCGCCGGATCAGCGTCTCGCTCTCCGCGCCGCCGGTGATCGCGGCGACGACCCGTTCTCGCGCCTCCCAGGTGTCGGTGATCGACTTCTCGCTGCGGTACCGCTGCAACGCCACGTCGACCTGGTCCGCGACCCACAGCAGGGCGAGCTCGCGCAACGCGGTCAGGTTGCCGGGCCGGAAGTAGTTGCCCAGCGCGGCATCGATCTTGTGCGCGGCGTAGACGTTGCCGTGGGCGAGCCGGCGGCGCAGCGCCTCCGGGGTGATGTCCACCAGCTCGACCTGTTCGGCGCGGCGGACGACCTCGTCCGGCACGGTTTCCCGTTGCCGCACACCGGTGATCCGCTCCACGACGTCGTTGAGCGACTCCAGGTGCTGGACGTTGACAGTGGACAGGACGTCGATGCCCGCGTCGAGCAGTTCCTCGACGTCCTGCCAGCGCTTCTCGTTGCGCGAGCCCGGCACGTTGGTGTGTGCGAGCTCGTCGACCACCGCGACCTCGGGTCTGCGCGCGAGGATCGCGTCCACGTCCATTTCGGACACATCGACGCCGCGGTGCCGCATCACCTTGCGCGGCACCACTTCCAGGCCGTCGAGCAGTGAGGCTGTCTTCTCCCGGTCGTGGGTCTCCACGAGTCCGACTACCACGTCGGTGCCGCGCTCCCGGCGCCGGTGAGCTTCGCCGAGCGCGGCGAAGGTCTTGCCGACGCCGGGAGCGGCGCCGAGGTAGATCCTCAGCTCACCCCGGCGACCGTCAACGGGTGGCAGCGTCGATGGCACGGTTCAACGCCGTCACGTTGACGGTGGTGGTGAAGGTGCCCCCGGTGCTGGCAACGACCAGCTCCCGGACCTTCTCCACCGGCAGCCCGGACGCGCGCGCCACACGGGGCACCTGCAACGCGGCATATTCCGGGCTGATGTGCGGGTCGAGACCAGAAGCCGAGGCGGTGACGGCGTCCTGCGGAACCTGGTTCTCGGAGACGCCCTCACGCTGGGCCACCGCCGCCCGCCGCTTGGCGACGACCTTCGTGTAGTCCTCGTTCAGCTCCCCCTTGTTGGAGCCACCGGACGCGGGCAGCGTCGCGGCGGACGGCCTCGGCACGAAGTACTTGTCGCCTTCACGCGTGACGGCGACGAGCGTGGTGCCGACCGCTTCGGCGTTGTCGTGCAGACCGGGGAGCCGCGAGACACCCCAGACCGCCAGCGGGTACAGCACGCCGAGGAGCACGGTGAGCGCGAGCAGGATCCGCAGACCCGCCCACGACTGCTTCAGAAAGTTGTCCATGTCAGCCGATCCCGGGGACGAGTCGCACGAGCTGGTCGATCAGCCAGATCCCGGCGAACGGCGTCACGATACCGCCGAGGCCGTAGATCAGCAGGTTGCGCCGCAGCAGCGCGGACGCGCTGGACGGCCGGTAACGGACGCCCTTGAGCGCCAGCGGGATCAGCGCCACGATGACCACCGCGTTGAAGATCACCGCCGACAGGATCGCGGACCGCGGCGTGGCCAGGTGCATGATGTTGAGCCGGTCGAGCGCCGGGTAGATCGCCGCGAACATCGCCGGCAGGATCGCGAAGTACTTGGCCAGGTCGTTCGCCACGGAGAACGTCGTCAGCGCACCGCGCGTGATCAGCAGCTGCTTGCCGATCTCCACGATCTCGATGAGCTTGGTCGGGTCCGAGTCGAGGTCGACCATGTTGCCGGCCTCCTTCGCGGCCGACGTGCCGGTGTTCATCGCGACGCCGACGTCCGACTGCGCCAGCGCGGGCGCGTCGTTGGTGCCGTCCCCCGTCATCGCGACCAGGCGGCTACCCTCCTGCTCCTTGCGGATCAGGGCCATCTTGTCCTCGGGCTTGGCCTCGGCGAGGAAGTCGTCCACGCCCGCCTCCTCCGCGATCGCACGAGCCGTCAACGGGTTGTCGCCGGTGACCATGACCGTGCGGATGCCCATCGCGCGCAGTTCGGCGAAGCGTTCCTTCATGCCGGGCTTCACCACGTCGGACAGCCGGATGACGCCAAGCACCTCGCCGTCCTGCGCCACGACGAGCGGAGTGCCGCCCTGCGCGCTGATCTCGTCCACGACCCCGCGGGCCGTCTCGGTCAGCTCGAACGCGGACGCGGCGCCCTTGCGGATGCTCCTGCCGTCCAGGTCGATGCCGGACATCCTTGTCTGCGCGGTGAAAGGGACGAACTCGCCCGTCTTCTCGTGATCGGTGGCGGGCCGCCCGCCCGCGAGCTCCAGAATGCTGCGGCCTTCCGGCGTCTCGTCAGCCAGGCTCGCGAGCCGCGCGGCCGCCACGAGCTTCTCGTGGGACGTCGGTCCGACCGGGATGAACTCGGTCGCCCTGCGGTTTCCCCACGTGATCGTGCCGGTCTTGTCGAGCAGCAACGTGTCGATGTCGCCCGCCGCCTCCACGGCCTTGCCGGACGTGGCCAGCACGTTGCGCTGCACCAGCCGGTCCATGCCCGCGATGCCGATGGCGGACAGCAACGCTCCGATCGTCGTCGGGATGAGGCAGACCAGCAACGCGGTCAGCACGACGACCGACTGCTCGCCACCGGAGTAGATCGCGAACGGCTGCAGCGCCACCACGGCGAGCAGGAAGATGATCGTCAGCGTGGACAGCAGGATGGTCAGCGCGATCTCGTTCGGCGTCTTCTGCCGTTCGGCGCCTTCGACCAGCGCGATCATTCGATCCACGAAGGACTCGCCCGGCCTGGTGGTGATCCGCACGACGATCCGGTCGGACAGCACGGTGGTGCCGCCCGTGACCGCGGACCGGTCACCGCCGGACTCGCGGATCACCGGCGCGGACTCACCGGTGATGGCCGACTCGTCCACGGTGGCGATTCCTTCGACGACGTCACCGTCACCGGGGATGACCTCGCCCGCCTCGACGACCACCAGGTCACCGATCTTCAACTCGGTACCGGCGACGACGTCACCGTTCACGAGCCGCGCGACCGCGTCCTTCTTGGCCTTCCTGAGCGAGTCCGCCTGCGCCTTGCCGCGGCCTTCCGCGACGGCCTCGGCGAGGTTCGCGAAGAGCACGGTGAACCACAGCCACAGCGTCACCGAGATGGTGAACACGCTCGGATCGGTGACCGTGAAGACCGTGCCCAGCGACGAACCCGCCCAGACGACGAACATGACGGGGTTGCGCAGCTGGTGGCGCGGGTGGAGCTTCCGGAACGCCTCGGGCACCGCGTCCACGAGGTGGGCCCGTGTGATCGTCTTCGTCCGCACGGGAACGGCCTGGTCGAGTGTGGCGGTCACTGCAGTGCCTCCGCGATGGGACCGAGAGCGAGAGCGGGAACGAAGGTCAGCGCGGCGACCAGCACGATCGAGCCGGTGAGCAGGCTCGCGAACAGCGGTCCGGTGGTGGGCAGCGTGCCCGCCGTGACCGGCACCTTCTTCTGCGCGGCCAGGGATCCGGCCAGCGCCAGCACCGCGATGATCGGGACGAACCGGCCGAACAGCATGCACAGCCCCAGCGACGACTGGAACCAGTCGCTGGTCGCGGTGATGCCGCCGAAGGCCGACCCGTTGTTGTTCGACGCCGACGCGTACGCGTAGAGGATCTCCGACAGGCCGTGCGCACCGGGGTTGTTCAACGCTCCCCGTGTGCTTGGCAGAATCGCCGTGATGCCCGCGCCGACCAGCAGCACCGCCGGCATCGCGAGGATCGACACCGCGGCGGCCGTGACCTCCTTGCGCCCCAGCTTCTTGCCCAGGTACTCCGGTGTGCGGCCGACCATCAGACCGGCCAGGAACATCGCGACGACCGCCATCACCAGGATGCTGTAGATGCCCGTGCCCACACCGCCCGGCGTCATCTCGCCGAACAGCATGTTCAGCAGCGCACCGCCGCCCCCGAGCCCGGTGTAGCTGTCGTGCAACGAGTTCACCGCGCCGGTCGACGTGCCCGTGGTGGCGTCCGCGAAGATCGCGCTGCCGGCGATGCCGAAGCGGAGTTCCTTGCCCTCCAACGGCCTGAGCCCGCTCGCCTCCGCTCCCCAGATCACGGCGAGCATCGCGGTCCAGATCGTGGCCATGACGCTCAGCAGCACGTACCCCTGCCTGTGCTGGCCGACGAGCCGGCCGAACGTGCGGGTGAGCGACACCGGGATCACCAGGATCAGGAAGATCTCGACCAGGTTGGTCCACTCACCGGGATTCTCGAACGGGTGCGCCGAGTTCGCGTTGAGGACGCCACCGCCGTTGGTGCCGAGCTCCTTGATGGCCTCCTGGCTCGCCACGGGAGCGTTCGCGATGGTCTGCCCGTCAACGTCCACTCCGGACTTGAGGCTCATCGTGACGCCGAGTGCGATCAGCACGACGGCGAAGACGAAGGCGATCGGCAGCAGGATCCGGATGGCGCCTCGGGTGAGGTCGACCCAGAAGTTGCCGAGCCGATCGGTCTGGTGCCGCACGAAACCGCGGATCAACGCCACCGCGACGGCGAGCCCGACCGCCGCCGACACGAAGTTCTGCACGGTCAGCCCGATCATCTGGACCGTGTGGCCCATGACGGCTTCCGGCACGTACGACTGCCAGTTCGTGTTGGTCACGAAGCTGATGGCGGTGTTGAACGCCATTGCAGGCCCGACGTTGCCCCGGTCGAAGCCGAACGGGAGCAAGGCCTGCACGCGCTGGATCACGTACAGGAACACGATGCCGACGAACGAGAAGCCCAGCACGCCGTACGCGTAGGTGCTCCACTTCTGCTCGGCATCCGGGTCGATCCGGGCGAAGCGGTAGATCGCCTTCTCCAGCTTCGAGTGGCTCTTGTGCTCGAACACGCGAGCCATGTGGTCGCCGAGGGGCCGGTACACGACCGCCAGGGCCGCGACGAGGATGCCGGCCTGCACCAGGCCGGCCACGAGAGGTGGCATCAGAACTTCTCCGGCCTGATGAGTGCGATGAACAGGTAGACGATCAGCAGGAGCGCGAGGACGCCCGCGACGGCGTTCGCGACGAGTCCCGTGCCGCTCACAACTTCTCCAGTCCGCGCACGGTCAGGCCCAGCACGACGAAACTCCCGATCAGCAGCAACGCGCAGGCCAGGTCGGCCATGACGCCGCTCCCTTCAACGACGAGGTCTTCTTGATGACACCCGGCAGCGTGCGGCAGGAAATCCCTGATCAGGCGATACCTGACAACGTCCTTACGGGCTTGGGGGCGGCCCTTACGCGTTCTTGATGCTCAGGAGACGTGGGTCTCATCCGATGGGGCCCGTCACGGTGACCTTCCGTGAGATCGTCGGTGCCGTGACGCGAACCGGGGTGCTGAACACCGTTGCCGACCTGCTGCCCGCCGACGGCCTGGTCGCGGTGGACGGAGTGGACGGCGCGGGCAAGACGACGTTCTGCGATGACCTCGCCGCGGTGCTGCGGTCCCGTGGCCGCACCGTCGTCCGCGCCTCCGTGGACGACTTCCACCACCCGCGCGAGATCCGCCACCGGCGCGGCCCGGCGTCCCCGGAGGGCTTCTTCCTGGACAGCTTCGACCACGAGAGGTTCGCCGGTCACCTGCTCGTGCCGTTCGCCGCCGGCCGGCCGTTCCGGCGCGCGAGCCACGACCTGGCGACGGACGAGTACGTCGACGCACCGGAGGAAGTCGTGTCACGTCCGGCGATCCTGTTGGTGGACGGCATCTTCCTGCATCGCGACGAGCTCGTGGAGCACTGGGACTTCTCGGTGTTCCTGTCCGTCGACTTCGCGGTTTCCGTCGCGCGGATGGCGGTGCGCGACGGCAGTCCGTCCGATCCGGACGACCCGCGCAACCATCGGTACGTCGAGGGTCAGCGGCTCTACCTCGCGAAGTGCGAACCGGCGAGGCGGGCGAGCCTCGTGATCGACTACGACGACCTCGCCGACCCGCGCCCGCGCACCACCTGAAGTACCGTGTCACGCGTGACCGAGCCGGCCAGGAAGACCGTCCAACTCCCCCAGTGCCCGCAGTGCGAGTCCGACGACCTGCGTCCTTACGGCAACGGTTCCAAGTGGATCTGCCCGAGCTGCCGGTTCCTGGCGCCGTGCTGCGAGCCGGACACCGCCTGCCACTGGTAGATCCCCCCGAATCGTTACCCGGTGTGATAACACCTGGTCACCTCGCGACGACGTACTCCTCACAGCGTCCGAAAGGCGTAACGAGGAGGCCGCCATGGCGACCACGTTCTGGGCTTGGCTCGTGTCCGCTCTCGTCATCGTGCTGCTCGCGGTCGCGGTCCCGGCACGCTCGGCGCGCAGAACGTCCTGCGGGACGCGCGCGGCCGGTACAGCCTGTCCCGCCTGCAGATGATGATGTGGACCGTCGTGCTGCTGTCTCTCGTCAGCGGCATGGCGTTCGGGCGGTTCGCGGCCGGGCAGGTCGACGTCGCCGGGTTCACCATCGCCGGTCAGGTGCTGACGTTGCTCAGCATCGCGATCGGCTCCGCGGTGGGGGCGGCTGCGATCAAGGTCGTGAAGAGCACGACGCGGCCGGACTCGGTCGCGGCCCACCCCGGGGAAGGGGAGGCGGCCGGGTCTGGGAGATGCTGACCGTCGAGGAAGGCGCGTCGGCGGGCAAGTCGATCGACCTGGCGAAGTTCCAGAACTTCCTCATCACGATCCTCCTGCTGCTGGCCTACGGCGCGCAGGCGGTGGCGGCGCTCAGGGCCGTCGACAACCCCGCGGGCATCGGCGGGCTGCCCGCGTTCTCGGACACGCTGCTCGTGCTGCTCGCGGTGAGCCACGCCGGGTACCTGCTGAGCAAGATCCCGTCACCCACCGGCGCTCCCGAGGGCGGCACCATGACCGAGCGGCTCGCCGCACCCGAGACGGCACACGAAGCTGCGCCCAACGGAACGGTTCCCGAGATGCGGCCGGCCGAGCAGCAGAAGGTCTGACCGGGTCGCTACAGGTGATCTCCGGCCAGCACGGCACGGGCGACGGCGGAGACGTCCAGCTCGTGCCGTGCGGCGTGGCCGGTGATCAGGTTGGACGCTTCCGCGACGGAGATGTCCCGCCGCGCGGCCAGCACTCCCCTGGCCTGGTTGAGGGCGGCCTGGTCGGCCAGCGAGATCTGCAGCCGCGCGCCCGCGTGGTGGATGGCGGCGATGGTGTCGTCGAGCCGGTCGATGACGGCGTGCACGCGGTCGCGGCCGGCGCCCTGCTGCCTGCTGAACACACCCAGCACCGTCTGCAGGTCGAGGTTCGCCGCGAAGAGCTGGTGCGCGACCTCGCTGAGCATCTCGTCGACCTCGGGATGATCGACGCCCGACATGTGCGGCACGGGATCTGTCACCTGTCACAGCTTGGCCGTTGGCAGCTCTCCAAGCAAGAAAGCGAAAGGGACGCCGCTCATCGAGCGACGTCCCTCCACTCGGGCTGGATCACCTACCGCTGCGGTACGCCGTCCAGGCGCTCTGCATGCGGGTGTTCTGGCCAGGGGTGAACTGGTTGTAGCGGCGCGCTTTCTCGTTTGGAACATTGGGCTTTCCTCCATGCAGGGTGGAGGAACAGTGACTTGTGCATGACCCTTTGTGGATCTTGACGTATTCACAGAATTCGGACGTCGGAGACCGGCAGACCGGTCCACCAGCGGTTGAAACGCCGGTAGACCTGTGGGTCCCGGTCACCGAGGAACTTGCGCAGCGCCCTGGCCTCCTCGGCGAGACCGGCCCACTGTTCCTCGCTCAGGGCGTGGAAGGCGGTCGCCTCGATGCCGCCGTCCTCGGCCGGACGCCAGACCCCTGCCACATGACCGTCGACGAGAAGAGTCGGCAGTGTGTCGCCGTTGTTGCGGATCACGGCCTTGCGGTACTGATCGGGGATGATCCGGCTGCGATCGGCGTAGGCGAGCAATGTGCTGTCCCACATGGCCATCAGCCGCGGCGGCGCCGGGGTGTCCTCGTCCGGAACCGTCCGATCCGGAACGTCGTAGTGGTCGCCGGTCTTCACCAGGTCCAGCCGTTCCAGCGCTTCCTTGATGGACGTGCGTGGCACCATGGTGAACTGGTTCATGTCCGCAATGGTCGCGGGCCCGAACCCGGTGAGGTATCGGCGCAGCATCTCGGCCAGCGCCGCCATCCGCTCGCGCCGCTCGATCACCGCGGTCTGCAACGACAGCCGCGGCCCGAACGCCCACGGACCACCGGTCGGCACCCGCACCATGGGCGCGTAGGCGGCCAGCGCCCACCAGATGCCCGGCTCCCCCACGTCGCCGACGTGCGAGTGCAGCAGCTCTTCCAGCTCCGGTTTGGTCCTCGGCTCGGCGGCGAACTCGAGCAGGTGCGCCAGCACCTCGTCGGCCCGCTCGATCGTGAGTCCCATGGCCCTGAAACGCTTGTCGTTCAGCCGGGACGCGCGCAACACGGGCAGCATCGCGTGGTGGAACACCTCGTGGTCGGCGACGGTGACGGCGTGCAACGTGATCCGCATCAGCGCGGCCTTGCGGATCGCCCCGCTCGTGAACGCCTGGTCCAGGTCGGCAGGGTCGAAGCCCTCAATCCGGTTCCACAACGCGATGTACGGTGACGCGGGCTCCTGGGCCTGGATCGCCACGATCCGCTCGACCGCGGTCAGCACGTCAACGGGCTCACGCCGCAGCAACATCTGCCGGTCGAGCGTCGCGCGGTTGAGCTGGCGTGCCGTGTAGGTCATGCCGGGAATCCTGACTCACCTCAGCTTCGACGGCCACCAGATTCGGCCACCGATGTCCACCGACAGCGCCGGCACGAGCAACGACCGCACCAGCAACGTGTCCAGCAGGACGCCGAACGCCACGATGAACGCGATCTGCGTCAGGAACAGGATCGGCAGCACGGCCAGCGCCGCGAACGTCGCCGCGAGCACCACACCCGCCGACGTGATCACGCCACCGGTCAGGCTGAGGCCCCGCAACGTGCCCTCGACCGTGCCCAGGCGCTGGGTTTCCTCGCGGACGCGGGTCATCAGGAAGATGTTGTAGTCGATGCCCAGCGCCACCAGGAACACGAACCCGAACAGCGGTACCACCGGGTCGGAACCCGGGAAGTCGAAGACGTGGTTGAACACCAGCGCCGAGACGCCCATGGTGGCAGCGAACGACAGCACGACCGTCGCGATCAGCAGCACCGGCGCCAGCAACGACCTCAGCAGCAGCGCCAGCACCAGGAAGATCACGACCAGCACGATCGGGATGATCAGCAGCCGGTCGTGTTCCGACGTCGTCCTGGTGTCCAGCAACGTCGCCGTCTGCCCACCGACCTTCGCGTCGCCGATCCCGTGCACCGCCGCACGGATGCGCTCGACCGTCGCCACCGCCGCGTCGGAGTCCGGCGCGTCCTTCAGCGTGGCCTCGACGCGGACGAGCCCGTCCGCCGTGCCGGTGGGCCGGACGTCGGCGACGCCGTCCACTTTGGACTTCTGAAGCACTTCGGCGGTCTTGCCCTCTGCTGCGACGATGACGGTCGGCGAGCCGGTCCCACCGGGAAAGTGCCTCGACAGGACCTCCTGTCCCGCAACGGACTCGACCTCGGTCAGGAACACGTCGGACTGCGCTGTACCGGACGCCTTGAGCTGCGGCAGGAACGCGGCGCCGACGAGCAGCACGAGCGTCGTGACGATCCAGATCGCGCGTGGCCTGCGGCGCACCAGGTCCGCCGTGCGGCCCCACAGCCCGGTCGTCTCCGGGTGCGGTGAGCCGAGCTTCGGCGCGAACGGCCAGAACGCCACGCGTCCGAGCAACGCCAGCGTCGCGGGCAGGAACGTCATCGTGGTGAGCAGTGCGGCGCCGATGCCGATGGCGGCGACCGGCCCGAGGCCCTTGTTCGAGTCGAGGTCGCTGAACAGCAGGCACAGCACGCCGAGGATCACCGTGCCGGCCGAGGCCGCGATGGGTTCGATCGTGCCGCGCCACGCCGTGCGGATGGCCGTGTACCTGTCCTGGGTGTCCCGCAGCTCCTCGCGGAATCTCGACACGAGCAGCAACGCGTAGTCCGTCGCCGCGCCGAACACGAGGATCGAGAGGATGCCCTGGCTTTGGCCGTTCAGCGCCAGCACGTCGTTCTTCGCCAGCAGGTGCACGACGAAGCTGGCGAGCCCGAGCGCGAACACCGCCGACACCAGCACCACGACCGGCAGCAGCGGACTGCGGTAGACGACGAGCAGGATCAACGCGACGACCGCGCCCGCGACGACGAGCAGCAGCCCGTCGATGCCGCCGAACGCCTCGACGAGGTCGGCGATCTGCGCGGCCGGGCCGGTGACCAGCACCTTCAGCCCTGGTGGCGCACCGCGCGCCCCGTCGCGGAGCTGCAGGACCGAGTCGCGGACCTCCTTCGCGGGGTCGAGCAGCACGACGAGCTGGGCGGCCTCGTTGTCGTCGGGTGCTGGGATCACCGGTGACGCCTGGAAGCCCTTGCCGCGGTCGGCGAGGTACTTCCTGTCCTCGTCGGTCAGCCCGCCGGACCGTTCGACCACGACGATCGCGGGGATCGCGTTGGCGCGCTGGAACTTCTTCTGCAGCTCAGCGACCTGCGTGGACTCGGCGGAGTTCGGCAGGAACGCGCTGCTGTCGTTCTCCGCGACCTCCGAGAGCTTGCCCGCGTACGGCCCGGTGAACCCACCCAGCGCGAGCCAGACGACGAGCAGGATCCCGGCGAGGACGCGCATCCGCATTCCTTCGGTCGTCGAATCTTTCGATGGACGAAACAGTATGCTGACCCCGTGAGCGACGCAAGCGACTACGACCTGAGCATGCTGCTGCGTGCGCTGGTCGCGGAGTCGAACCGGTTTCTGGAGATCTTCAGCGCGGCGCACGAGCTGCACCCGACCGACATGACGGCCCTGAACCTGATCATGACTGCCCGCTCCCCCATGACACCGGGCGCGCTCGCGAAGGCGCTGAACCTGAGCGCCTCCGCCACGACCTCGGTGCTGGACCGGCTGGAACGGGCCGGTCACGTGGTCCGCGACCGGGACCCGGACGACCGCCGCCGCGTCGAGCTCCGCGTGCTCTCCACGGCGACGGCGCTGGCGTCGACGTTCTTCCAGCCGCTCGCGCGCGAGTTCTCCTCGGCGTGGGAGCGGCTCAGCGCGGAAGACCGTCAGGTGGTGGCCCGGTTCCTCGCGACGACGACAGAGGCGACGGCGCGGGTGCGTGAAGCGGTGACCTCGTCAGGCGAGTGAGCGGCCGCACACGAGGAGCAGGAGCTCCTGGGCCGGCCTCCTGATCGGCTCGCCTTCGCCGAACGTCCAGTCCATGTCGGTGGCTTCCAGCCTCTTGCCGTCGAGGTCCGCGCCGAAGTACTTGACGCTGCGCGGGTTCATGCCGTCGAGGACGATCTTGAGGCGGTCGTGCGGCACCTGGCGGTCGAGTCCGAGCGCGACCGTGATGTCAAGGCCGTGGATGATGTCGTGCGAGAGCGCGCCGGCCGGGCCGCCGCCGGGTGGGGTCCACGGGTGGCCGATGTTGGCCTTCAGGGTGCCGAGCAGGTCGTCGATGGACAGGGCCGCGGCGTCTTTCCTGGCCATGCGGTCGGAGGCGTGGTTGAACCGGCCGGCGGACTTGAGCGTCTCCAGCAGCACGCGTCCGACTGAGCTGCGGAACGGCAGGGTCGTGTGCGCGACGACCTCCTTGACGCGCCAGCCCTCGCACAGGCTCGGCGCGTGCCACTGCTCCTCGGTGAGCCCGGCGAGGAGCTCTGCCTGGTCACGTCGTTCCGCCGCCACGGCGGCCCGGATTTCTTCGGTCATGGCAGGGGTACGGATCAGCCGACGGAAACTCATCGGTCCGCGTAGGGTCTTTCTCGTGATCGAGGAGCTGGAGCCGTTCCGGATCGAGCTGACCGGCTACTGCTACCGCATGCTCGGCTCCGGTTTCGAGGCCGAGGACGCCGTGCAGGAGACGCTCGTCCGCGCGTGGAAGGCGTACGACAGCTTCGACCCGTCGCGGGCGTCGCTGCGGACCTGGCTGTACCGAATCGCCACCAACATCTGCATCGACATGCTGCGGTCCGCCCAGCGCCGGGCCCTGGCCGTCGACCTGCGATCGCCCGGCGGGGACTTCGGGGCGCCGCTGCCCGAGCGGACCTTCGTGCAGCCGATGCCCGACGCGAAGGTCCTGCCGGAGGACCAGGCGATCCGCAAGGAGACCGTGCGGCTGGCGTTCGTGGCGGCACTGCAGCACCTGCCGGCCCGTCAGCGCGCGGTGCTGATCCTGCGGGACGTGCTGGCGTGGCAGGCCGCCGAGGTCGCCGATCTGCTCTCCATCTCGGTGGCTGCGGCCAACAGCGCGTTGCAGCGGGCGCGGGCCACGATGCAGGTGGTCGATCCAGGCGAGCCGCTGCACCCCGCCGACCCGAAGCAGAAGGCACTGCTCAGCCGATACTGCGAGGCGTTCGACCGGCACGACGTGCGGACTCTGGTGGCGCTGCTGCACGAGGACGCGACGATGTCGATGCCGCCGTTCAGCTGGTGGCTGCGGGGCCGTGGCCCGATCTCGGTCGCGCTGAACGATCCCCAGGCGACGTGTGCCGGCGCGTGGCTGGTGCCGGCGCGGGCGAACGCGTCGCCCGCGTACTGGCAGATGCGGCCGGGGATGGACCGGCCGTTCGGGCTGGTGTTCATCGACGTGCGCGATGGGCTGGTCACGGGCACCACGACGTTCCTCAACGTTCCCGAACTCCTGCCGTTGTTCGGTGCACCGATGAGTTCCGGCCAGCCGCCCCGTACAACGGTGGACGACTAGGAGGAACCATGGCGATCCAGCCCATCATCGTGACCCCGGATCTTCCGCCCTTGCAGGCGTTCTACGAGCAGGTTCTCGGCGCGACCGAGGTGTTCCGGTACCCGGAGTCCGGTCCGGTGTTCTACAAGACGCTCAAGATCGGTGATGCCGAGCTCGGGCTCGTCGCCGAGAAGGCCGACGTCTCGGCGCCGCCCCGGATCGCGCTGAGCATCGACGTTCCCGACGTCGACGCGTTGCTGCCCCTGGTCGAGGCCGCGGGAGGCCGTGTGCAGGGACCGCCGAACGACATGCCGTGGGGACAACGCGTTGCCCACGTGTTCGATCCTGACGGAAACCCCGTGAACCTCACCCAGGAGCTCTAGTGGCGCGGCCCGGAACGTTGCCGGGCGAATTCGCGGTCAGACGGGTGCATCGTGGTGCCGCGAGGCGCCCTGCCGAGCGTGAATCACCCAGCCGACGTTCCGGGCCGCGCCAGTTCCTGGTCACGATCGACAAGACCGTCCCCGCTGAACTGGACGTGCACCTGGTCTGCGACAACTACGGCACCCACAAGACCCCGGCGATCAAGACCTGGCTGGCCCGCCATCCCCGGTTCCACATGCACTTCACCCCGACCGGATCCAGCTGGATCAACCAGGTCGAACGCTGGTTCGGCTTCCTCACCGACCAGCAGATCACCCGTGGCACCCACCGCAGCGTCCAGGCGCTGGAGAAGGACATCCGCGCCTGGATCGCCGACTGGAACACCCACCCACGGCCGTTCATCTGGACCAAGACCGCCGAAGAGATCCTTGAGTCACTCGCCCGATTTTGCAGGCGGATTTCCGACGCAGGACACTAGTCTGGCGACGTGATCCGGATCGTGCCGTCTGGCGAGGTGCCCTGGGAGGACGTCGAGGCGATCTTCGACGGGTCCGAGCCGGGCAAGTGCCGCTGCCAGCGCTACAAGGTGAAGGGCTGGATGTGGCGCGACTCGACGTTCGACGAGCGCTACGCCTCGCACGAGTCGCAGGCCGCCCGTGGCAGCGGGCTGGTGGCCTATGTGCACGGTGAGCCCGCCGGTTGGGTGGCCGTCGAACCCCGGTGCGACTACGCGAAGCTGCTCGACCTGCCCGTCCCGTGGAAGGGCAGATCCGAGGACAAGGACGACGACGGCGTGTGGGCCGTGACGTGTTTCGTGGTGCGCAAGGGCTTCCGCAGGCAAGGCCTCACCTACGAGCTGGCGGCCGCGACCGTCGAGCACGCTCGGTCACAGGGCGCTCGCGCGGTCGAGGCGTATCCGATGATCGCCGCGCCCGGCCAGACCGTCACCTGGGGCGAGCTGCACGTCGGTGCGCGTCAGGTGTTCGAGGAGGCCGGGTTCACGCAGGTCACCCACCCCACCAAACGACGTTTCGTGATGCGAGTGAACTTCTGATGGACTTCGAAGAGATCGTCATCCCGACCGAGCGCCTCTCCTTCCCCGCCCTGGCCGCGGGTGAGGGCCCGATCGTGGTGTGCTGGCACGGCTTCCCCGACCACCCGGCGTCGTTCGGCCCGCTCGCCGAACGACTGGTGGCCGCCGGCCGCCGGGTCGTCGCGCCGTTCCTGCGCGGGCACCACCCGTCGACGTTCGACCAGCTGCCGTTCGCCGACGGCCTGACGCTGGCGGCCGACGCCGCCGCGGTGAACGCCGCGCTGTCGCCCGAGCCGCTGGACGTGATCGGCCACGACATCGGCGCCGGTGTGGCCGGGCGGCTGGCGGCCGGCTGGCCCTCGCGGGTGCGCCGGGTGATCACGATGTCCGTGCCGCCGCCGGCCACGTTGCGTCACATCTTCGACGATCCCGCGCAGCAGCAACGGTTCTTCTACCTGTTCATGTTCCAGGTGCCCGGGGTCGCGGAGAGCCTGCTGAACTCCACACTGATCGAGTACCTGTGGCGGACCTGGTCGCCGGGTCTCCCCGTACCGCCGCACGTGCTGTCGATGTACGAGGATCCGCAGCTCAGGGTCAACGCGCTGAAGCTGTACCGGGCGAACTTCGACCGGTCGCTGCACGATCCTTCGTTGTCCTCGATGGCGCAGGCGACCGAGAAGCCGGCGCCGATCCCGATGCTGGTGCTGGCGGGCGCCCAGGACGGTTGCATCACGCCCGACAACTACACCGACGCCGCCACGGGTCTCGCCCCAGGTTCGCGGGTCGAGATCGTGGCGGACGCCGGGCACTTCCTGCAGCTAGACCGCCCCGACGAGGTCGCGGCGCTCGCGCTTGACTGGCTGCGCTGACCTGCGGATCCGGCCCCACGGCTTGAACACCGACAGGATGTAGGCGAACAGCAGCAACGTCGGCGCGACCACGACCGGGTACATGACGTCGGGCGGGATGACCGCCGTCGGGTCGCCTGCCAACATGCGCTTGCCGATCTCGGCCGCTTCCCGCACACCCGGGCGCAGCGAGAACGCGATCAGCAGTGACATGCCGACGTTCATGAACAGCTTGGTGGCGACCCACCAGTACCTGACCAGGCCGTACTTGCTGCCGAGGCCCAGGACCACGCCGGAGATCATGCAGACCACGCTGGCGCCGAACATCGGCCAGATCGCGAACAGGTCGATCGCCTGTATGGCGACGCCTGCGATGCCGGTGTCCTCTGTGGACAGTGCGACCACCACCAGGATGCCCAGTGCGAGGTCGATGCCCAGCCACGCCGCCGCCGACAGGATGTGCACGAGCAGCACTCCCTTGCGGGTGCGGCCGCTTAGACCGCATCTCGTTTGGGTGTGTTGCAAGGTAGGCTATATCGTTGATCAGCGATGAACGATGTGGAGAAGTGGTGCCCGGAGCCGTTGTGGCTGCTGGCGCAGCCGTTGCTGCCCGATGCGCCGCA
>NZ_BAABBE010000019.1:0-159565 GCF_039537795.1 Lentzea roselyniae | reverse complement strand
GCTACGACGGGGCAGGCATCGGCGTGTTCACGCCGGTCAAACAACCTACGGACGGCCAGGTGCTCGACATCGACACTCGCACCTACAACGCCCTGCTGCGAGGCCTGCGCTGCCTCGGTGAACGCGGCTTCGCCCTGCTGACAGGGCGCTGGCGCGCCCTGCGGCACTTCACCACCAGCCCACGCAAGATCGGCCACATCGTCAAAGCCGCACTCGTACTCACCCATTTCGAACACGGACGGCTCACCTGAAACTCGTTGAGATCACGTCATTGGCTGCCGAGATGGCGGATGCCGGTGTTCACGAATATTCCGGACCACCTCGTATCCGCTGTGTGACGACCTTTTGGTTGTGGCCAAAAGCTTCGACGACAATTTAGGCCGTCTGGAGACTGGCGGTGGGGCAGGTGCTTGTTGGGGAGAACAGGTCGCCTGGGTAAGAGGGGATACAGGGGGAATCTATGAAGAGGCACGTGCGCGACAGTTTCTTCGTCGTGGGCGAAGGTGTGCTGGAATTCGACGACAAAGGTGAGGCCACCACGCGTCAGCCCTCCACGGCGGAGGAGTTGCGCAGGTTCCGCTTCTCCCGGCTGGGGCCGAAGGGCCCGCGGACGGACGAGGCACTGCGCGAGGCGCTGGCACTGGCGATGACGCCGGGGCGGGAGGTCGCACAGCCCGACTCGGAGAACCCGGCCGTGCCAGCGGGGTTCACCTACCTCGGCCAGTTCGTCGACCACGACCTGACGATGGACCGCACCGAGTCGCAGCTCGGCCAGGACGTCAACATCGACGATCTGATGCAGGGCCGCTCACCGGCGCTGGACCTCGACTCGGTCTACGGCCGCGGTCCGCGCGACAAGGACGACCAGATCTTCTACGCCGAGGACGGCGTGAAGCTCAAGATGGGCACCACCACCGCGCTGGGGCCGGGATTCCCTCCGTTCGAGGGCTTCGACCTGCCGCGCCGCGGAGGGACCGCGGGCACGCCGGCGGATCGGCGGGCGCCGCTGATCCCGGACCCGCGCAACGACGAGAACCTGGTGATCGCGCAGACTCACCTGGCGTTCATCCGCTTCCACAACCGCGTGGTCGACGAGCTCGCGCTCACCGGCCTCACCGGTGACCGGCTGTTCCGCGCCGCCAAGGAACTCGTGGTGCGGCACTACCAGTGGATGCTGAAGACGGACTTCCTGCCGCGCATCGTCGACCCGGCGATCGTGGACGACGTCTTCACCAACGGCCGCAGGTTCTTCGAGGTGCCCGGCAGGCACTACGGCCGGGACAACACCCCGACGATGCCGATCGAGTTCTCGGTCGCGTCCTACCGGCTCGGCCACAGCATGATCCGCGAGGAATACGAGTGGAACCGCGTGTTCAACACGCCCGCCGGCGTGGCGGGAACGCTGTTCCTGCTGTTCGTTTTCACCGGCACCGCCGGCAACTTCGACCCCACTTCGCAGGCGCCGGAAGACCTGGACGACGTGAACAGGGGCGAGCTCTTCACGTTGCCCAGCAACTGGATCGCGGACTTCCGCCGCCTCTACGACTTCACCGAGGCGGACCGGGACGACCTCGTGCCACCGGCGGAGTCCGGCGGCGGCAACGTCACCAAGCGGATCGACACGCTGCTCGTGAACCCGCTGCGAGGGCTGCCGGCCGGCACGTTCGGCGGTCGTGGGACGCAGTTCCCCGAGATCCAGCGCAACCTCGCGTTCCGCAACCTGACCAGGGCGAACATGATGGAGCTCGCCACCGGTCAGCAGATCGCGGAGCTGTTCGGGGTCGAGCCGCTCACCGCCGAGCAGATCCTGACCGGCAACGGTGGCGCGAACCTCGACTCGCTGACCGAGGAGCAGAAGGCGCAGCTGGCCGAGGCGACGCCGTTGTGGTTCTACGTCCTGCGTGAGGCGGAGTTCAACAACGGGCTGATGGGCCCGGTCGGCGGGCGGATCACCGCGGAGGTCTTCCACCGCGCGATGGAGGGCAGCCGGATTTCGATCGTGCGCTCGCCGTACTGGCGGCCCACGCTCGGCCCGGACTCCAGCACGTTCCGCATGGTCGACCTGATGCTGTTCGCCTTCGAAGGCAAGGCGGACCTGCTGAACCCCCTCGGGGACTCGTAGCCCGACAACTGATCTTCCTCGTCCGTCCTGTCTGGCTGGGTGGTGGCAGCCGGACAGGAGAGGGAGATTGATGTTGCGTCCAGAAACCACACGCCGCGAAAGCACGGAAGAACGCCTCACCCGTTTCGCGGGTGGCGCCGGAATTCCACTGCTGCGCATCGGACTCGGGGTCGTGTACCTCTGGTTCGGCGTGCTGAAGCTCTTTCCCGGTGGCAGCCCTGCCCAAGATCTCGTCGAACGCACGGTCTCCGCGCTGACGTTCGGGATCATCCACGGGGATCTCGCGAGACTGAGTGCCGCGATCACCGAAATCGGGATCGCACTGGTTCTGCTGAGCTTCCGCGCACCACGATTGTGCGCGGTCCTGCTGATCGGTCACGTCGTGCTGGTGTCGACACCGCTGGTGTTGTTTCCCGGCGAGATGTGGACCGGTCCGCTGCAGGCGTCCTTCGAAGCCCAGTACATCCTGAAGAACCTGGTGACCGTCGCCGCCGCGGTGGTCATCGCCTCATCGCACCCGAGGGTGCGATAGCGCGGGAGCCGCTCGATCCCCCAGATCGGGCGGCTCCCGCTGCGGTACTTTCCGACCATGGGGGATTCGTTCGCGCCATTGGCGCATCCGGCTTTTCGTTGGCTGCTCACGGCCCGTGCGACGACCATGGCGGGCAGCGCGATGGCGCAGATCGCGCTCGTGTTCGCCGTGCGGGACGTGACCGAGTCGATCACCACACTCGGTGTCGTCGTGGCGGCGCGCTCGATCGCGAACGTCGTGTTCCTGCTGTGGGGCGGTGTCGTTGCGGACCGATTGCCCCGCCAGTACGTGCTCGTGGGTTCGTCCGCGGTCTCCATGGCCAGTCAGGCCCTGCTCGCCGTCCTGGTGCTGACCGGAACCGTGTCCATCCCGGCGTTCGTGGTGCTGGCGGCGGTCAACGGCATGTCGACCGCCTTCTCCTTCCCGGCCTCCGCGGCACTCGTTCCGCAGACGGTGCCTGCCGAGCTCCGGCAACGGGCCAACGCCCTGCTGCGCCTCGCGCTCAACTCCTCGATGATCGCGGGTGCGTCGCTGGGCGGCCTGCTGATCGCGTTCGCCGGACCGGGCTGGGGCCTGGTGGTGGACGCGTTGTCGTTCGGCCTGGCCGCGCTCGCCTTCTCCTTCGTGCGCGTGCCGGCCGCCCGCGTAGCCGCCGAGCACAAGCCGGGTGTGCTGTCCGAGCTGCGGCTCGGCTGGACCGAGTTCGTGTCGCGGACCTGGGTCTGGGGCGTGGTCGTGGCCTTCTTCTTCGTCAATGCGGCCTACGCCGGCGGCACGATGGTCCTCGGCCCGGTCATCGCGGACACCGTGATCGGGCGCGAGACGTGGGGCCTGGTGCTGTCAGCGCAGACCGCGGGCATGCTCGCCGGAGCGTTCGTCGCGATGCGCATCCGCGCGCGGCGCCTGCTCCTGTTCGGCGTGGCATTCGTGATGGGGTTCGCGGGACTGCCGCTGGCGCTCGCCCTCCACCCGGAACCCTGGTTGCTCATGGTCGCCTCGTTCGTCTGCGGCGCGTGCATGCAGCAGTTCGGGGTGGCCTGGGAGACCTCGCTCCAGCACCACGTGCCGGGCGAACGACTCGCGCGGGTCTACTCCTACGACATGCTCGGGTCGCTCGCGGCCGTGCCGCTGGCCCAACTCGTGGTCGGGCCGGTGTCGAGCGCCGCGGGTATCACGGCGACGCTGCTCGGCTGTGCCGCGATCCCAGCGCTTGCGACGGTGGCGATGGTCGCCTCCCCGTCGGTGCGGTCCGTCGAGAACGCTCCAGCGGTTCAGGCGGTCCGCTGACCGTCACCGTCCGGGTTGTGCCAGAGTGCGCGGCATGGGGAGAGCGCTGGGGACACTGGCCGTTCTGCTGCTCTGCGCCGGATGCGGCGCGGGTGAGGTGGCGACGCAGCCACCGCCTACGACGACAGTGCCTTCTGGACACGCGGTGGTCGTGCCGCAACCGGCACCCACGAGCCTGGCTCCGAAGTCCTGCACGCCGGACCCCGCCACCGTGCGGGCGGTGCCTGCCCCGCTGATCCCGAAGGTGGCGCGGGAGCCGTTGTCGCCAGAGGGAAATGTCGCGGGAACCGAGCTCGCCGCCAAGATCCGGCCGGTGCTCGAGCGGGTGTGCGCGTCCGGTGACTTCTCGCCCGAGGCAACCCGGAAAGCGCTTGCTGGTTACGATGCGCGGGTGTTCCGGCCCGACGAGTCGATCACCGGTGTGGCGTTCGTGATCACCGTGCCAAGAGCCTGCGTGCTTGGCGAATTGAGACCGGGAAACGTGCGGATCTCCGTAGAAGGGACTACGAAGTCAGCGCGATGCGAATGATAAAGTACAACTGTATCAGATCCACTCGACTGGGGGAGTGAATGAAGCTCAAGCGGTTCACCGTGCTGTGCACCGCGCTCACGCTGACGGGTGCCACCCTGGCACCGGCCGTGGCTTCCGCGGAAGACCACTCGTTGGCGGAGCGTCTGCGTGAGGCGATCGTCGCGCAGAACTTCAAGGACGTCATCGACCTGACGCCGCCGGAGGCGACCCTCGCCACCGCGCGGTCGGCGGAGCAGCGGGAGAAGTACGACCCGAGCCCGGCCGAGCTGATGAACAAGGCCCAGGCGCGGATGACGATGTCGGCGGAGGCAGCGGGCAAGCCGTTGCACCAGACGCCGAACATGGACGCGGCGATCATCGAGCTCAATGAGTACGGCCGGCCGAAGCAGGTCGCGAACGTGCTGCTCAGCCCGCAGTACCCGAACGGCGTCGTCGTGCCGGTCAAGAAGTCCGGACTGTCGACCGACCAGGTTCGTTACCGCTGGTGGGACGACACCGAGTGGGACGTCAACGGCGGCAAGGGCACGCGTGACGTGCTGGCCGGCCGGGAGAACGCGCCGATCGACTTCTCCTCGCCGTACCCGGCGTCGGTGCTGAAGCTGATGGTGGGCTTCGGTGTGCTGCGCCTGGCCGACGAGGGCAAGGTCGACCTGGACGCCGACTACGTCTACGACCCGAACCCGGTGCGCCCCGCGTGCGGCGGCAAGTCGGTGAAGAAGATCCGTCAGCACTTCGACGAGATGATCACGAAGTCGCAGAACGAGTCGACCTGCGCGCTGATCAAGATGATCCACGATCTGAACGCGTGGGACCACGTCAACCAGACGTTCGTCAACCTCGGCATGCCCACGCTCATGGTCACCGAGACCATTCCCGGCAACGGCGGCCGCTGGATCGGCTCGAACATGAGCGGCCTTGACACCGCGAAGCTCCTGCTGCTCATCAACGGCGGTGGCCCCGGTGCACTGTGGACGACCGGCAAGGGCAAGGCGGTCACCAGGAACGAGCTGTCGCTCTCCTCGCGGAAGTTCTTCCAGGAGACGCTGCTCGGCCAGGGCCACAACGAAATGCTGTCCACCTCGAACTGGTGCGGCCGCGACTACCCGACCCAGGGTCTGCCGCAGCAGGTTCCGTCGCGCTGGATCAGGCCGGACGGCACCGTGAAGGTCGGCGACGCGGTCTACGACCGTGACGTCCGCCCGTGCAACGAGACCGCCGAGGTGACCTTCGCCCACAAGACGGGCTGGGTCGACACCACCGGTTCAGACGCGGGTATCGTGAAGTCGTTCCGCGGCAAGAACAAGCGCAACTACATCGTGGTCGTGTTCTGCAACCTCGGCACCGACTACGTCGACGCCAACCGCCCGGCCGACCCGCCCGGCGTGTTCCCCGTGCTGTACACCCAGAAGTACGCCCAGCTCGGCAAGGCGATCGACAACATCATGAAGAACATGTAGTTCTGGTACCGAAAAGGGCCGTCTCCCGTCTGTGGAGGCGGCCCTTTGTCACACCGCCGCGGTGCCGATCAGCCCGTTGCGCGTCACTTTCGCCGCGAGCTCCTCTTCGGACAGTTGCTCGGTGCCCGCAGGCCGTCGCGGCAGCACCATGTATCGCGACTCGGCGTTCGCGTCCCACACCCGGATCTCCGTGTCGGCGGGCAGCTCCAACCCGAACTGCGCCAGCACCTCCCGCGGATGGCTGACCACCTTCGACCGGTAGGCCGGACTCTTGTACCAGGTGGGCGACGGCCCGAGCAGCGCGATCGGATAGCAGCTGCAAAGCGTGCACACCACCACGTTGTGCACCTTCTCGGTGTTCTCCACGACCCGCAACCGTTGAACCTGAAGCCCGCCGCCCATCGACAACCCGACCGCGGGCAACGCCTCGTTCGCGTTCTCGAGCAGCCTCGCCTTGAACTCCTCGTCCACCCAAGACCGTGCCACGACCCGGAACCCGTTGGCAGGCGTGGCCTTGTGCGCGAACGCCTCCAGCGCCCGGTCAAGTTCAGTCGCGTCCAGCAACCCCTTCTCCTCCAGGATCGCCTCCAGCTCGCGAACGCGCGCGGCGATGGGAGAGTCGTCGTGATCGTCACTCATCGCTGAGGTATTCCTCCCAAAGGGACAGTGTCACCGTGTGATCCCCCTGCCCGAACAGTTCCCGCGCCGTGAACCGCACCAGATGAACCGGCTGCGGCCGCTCAACCCCCCGCGCCCTCAGGTCCGCCAGCGGATGCACGCCGTCATCACCGATCACCACGCCCACCCGCCCACGCGCGTAGCCGGGCAGCCGAGTGTGATGATCCGGGTCCGCAGCGGACGTCCGCACCCGGTCACCCTCCCGGAACCGCTCAGACATGCCCCTTCTCCTTCAGGAGCGTCTGAATGGCCCGGAACCAGTTCTCGTAGTACGACGACTCGTGTGACATCGTCCGCTCAACCGCGTCCCGGAACTCGTCCAGGTTGTAGACACCGCGTCCGACCAGCGCCCGGTTCATCGCGAAGACGTGCGCCTCCCAGTCCGCGTGGAACGCGGGCTCGTCCAACTCCTCCTCGACCGGCCCGAACCCGTCCTGCCCGCCGACGTCGTTGATCCTCGGCATCTCACCTCCTGCGCTCAACCAGATTCTGCGCCGCCTCGGCCCAGTTCGGAAAGCGGAACTCGAACCCGGCCTCCCCGAGCCTGCCCGGCACGACCCTCCGGCTCTTGAGCAGCAACTCGGTGTCACTCCTGATCGCGAACGCCCCGACCTCCGCCATCCGCCGGTTCGCCGGCAGCCCGACGGGCACGCGCCAGGCCTTCCGCAACTCCCGCATGAAGTCCTTCTGCGGCAACGGCCCAGGCGCCGCGAGGTTGACCGCACCCTCGATCGGCTCCCTGATCAGCAGCGCAACGGCCCGCACGAAGTCGTCGTCGTGAATCCACGACACGTACTGCCTCCCACCGGCAACCGCTCCGCCAAGTCCGAGCCGCACCAGCCACGACAGGTAGTCGAACGCCCCACCCCGGTCCGGACTCATCACAATCGCAGCTCTCATCGCGACCTTGCGGGTCTCCGGAGTGTCCGCCTTCTCGAGCTCGGCCTCCCAGTTCTTGGCAATCTCAACGCTGAACCCCCAGTACTCCGGCACACCCTCCTCGTCCCCGCCGACGATCCCGGTCGCCTCGTCGTTGGGCGCGTCGAACCGATGCGCGTAAATCGTCGCCGTGCTCATCTGCAACCACACCTTCGGCGGCCTGGCAGCCCGAGCAATCGCTTCCCCCACCACCCGCGCCGACTCGACCCGCGACCGCATCATCTCGTCGAGGTTCTCCCGCGTGTACCGGCAACTGACACTCCGTCCGGCCAGGTTGATCACCACGTCCGCGCCGTCGATCTCACTCGCCCACACCCCGAGCGTCCGCCCGTCCCACCGAACGCCGCTGCTACGGCTGACGATCACCACCTCATGACCGGCCGCGGTCAACGCCCTGCGCAGCACGCCACCGATCTGGCCGGTGCCGCCTGGAATCACGATCTTCATCATCATCGCCCCCTTCGGTGGCGACGCTAGCCCGCTGAACCTGAGAGTCCGGGTTCGGCGGCTTCGCCGACCCGGCACATGCCCTCCTTCGTCGGGCGTGTGCCGGACCGAATTTCTGTGGCCGGCTTTTGTTGGTGGTTGCGGGGCGTGGTCTGTTTGCTTTCGTTTCGTTCCGGGTGCGTAGGTGGTTGCTAGTGGTTGCGTAGCGTCTAGAGAGAGTTGGTGCGCACGGTGCCATATGGCGGTTGAACTGCTGGTTCACTCGATGGTGTAGTGCTCTGGCCCCTTTGTGGTTTTTGATCTCGAATAGAATTTGGGGTATGGACGCGGTCGAGGTTCTCGATGCTCTCGCCTATCACGAGAAACAAGTCGCCTATCATCAGGCGCAGGGGTTGCGGATTCTTGCGGATTACGCGATCGCGTGTGAGGGTGAGGAATTCTTCGACGCGGAGATCGCGGCCGGGATGTGCTGGACGTCGCGGTGGACCAGCGACCAGATCGCCCTGGCTCTGGACCTGGCGACGAAGCTGCCGCGCACGCTGGACGCGTTGGAGAAGGGGGACATCGACCTGTACAAGGCGCGGGTTGTGCATGACAAGACCGTGCCGCTGTCGGCTGGTCTGGCGGCGGAGGTGGAGCAGCGGGTGCTGGCCAAGGCCGAGGGCAAGACCGGTGCTCAGCTGCGGCAGTTGGCCAGCCGGGTGGTGATGCGCGTCGACCCCGACGGCCACGAGGACCGGGCCGAGTTGCGCAAGGCGCAGCGGTGCACGGGGTTGTCGGTGACGCCGGAGGACGGCATGGCCCAGTTCTGGGCCTATCTCCCGGCCGCGCGGGCCACCGCGTGCTATGAGCGCGTGGACACCATCGCCCGCGGCCTGCAGACCCCGGCCGACCCGCGCACCGTCGACCAGATCCGCGCCGACGTGGTGGCCGACCTGCTGCTGGCCACCCCGGACAAGACCAGCGCGGTGAAGGTCGAGCTGTACGTGACCGTGTCGGCGGCGACGTTGCTGGGGTTGTCGGAGCAGCCGGGTGAGCTGGCCGGGTACGGCCCGATCAGCGCTGACCTGGCGCGGGAGCTGGCCGGTGACGCGACTTGGCGGCGGCTGCTCACCGACCCGACCACGGGTGAGGCGCTGGAGTTCGGCACCAGCACCTACCGGCCACCGGCCAAACTCCGCCGGTTCGTGTGGACGCGGGACCGCACCTGCCGGTTCCCCGGTTGTATGCGGCCCGCGTACAAGTCCGACCTCGACCACACGGTGCCGTTCCCGGAAGGGCCGACCTCGGAGGCCAACCTCGGCCCGTTCTGCCGCCACCACCACCGCGTCAAGCACCGCACGGCCTGGGAAGTCAGCCAACCCGAACCCGGCAGGTTCCACTTCCGCAGCCCCGCCGGAAAGACCTACCAACGCGAACCAGAACCGGTATTGGGCGACCCGCCACCGTTCTAGACCCGCCCGGTGAACGGGTTGCGATCCAAGGAAAATCCCTCGATCGCAACCCGGCCTTTGGCGACCGTCAACGCAGCCGGCGTCCCACCGCATCGCCCTGGGTTGAACCCGCGTTTCTGGCAGCCGTCGACGCAACAGCGCTACCTGCATGGGTCTGGGTTGCAACCCGCTCTTTGGGGACACCCGCGTAACCGGCGTTCCACCGCATCGGTCTAGGTCGCAACCCGACCCCTGGCGACCACCTACACAACTGGCGCCATCCGCACGCCACATGCCCATGCCCCGCAACCACCTACGGGACCTGACCACAGAAACTAGGTCAGGCACACACCCGACGAAGGAGGGCATGTGCAGGGTCGGCGAAGCCGCCCAAACCGCGACCCGGGCCACCCGCCCTACCCACGCAATCCGCGCTACCGGCCTGTGCTAACCGCGCTGCCTAGCGCAACTCGTGCCGCTGGCCTGCGCTACTCGCCCTGTCCACGCAATCCGCGCTACCGGCCTTCGCTACCCGGTCTGCCTAACGCAATCTGTGCCACCGATCCACGCCACTGTCCAACCCAACGTCACCAACGCCACCGACCTGCGCCACCAGCCCGCCAACGCACGCACGTCAGCCCTCCACGTGCGCCCGCCACGTACGCCCACCCACGCCCCCACTGGCGGCCGACCCGTCAGACCGGATGCCGAGCCACCAGCACCATCGCGTCCAACACCCGCCACCAATCCTGCTCACCCGCGTCCACCACCCGCCCAACAGCAGCCAACGCAGCAACCACATCCGCCGGATCAGCACCGATCTCAGCCGCCACCCGCCGAAACCGCTCACTCCGCCCCACCCGGACAAGCGACGGTGGCACCGGCAGAGGCGCCTCCTCGGCACCCTCCCCGAACGAGACGCGCAACTCGGTCCCCAGCGCACCGGCCAACCGCGCCAGCGCCCCGGTGGTCGGGTTGCCGCGCCCGTTCTCAAGGTTCGCGATGTACGGCACGGAAAGCCCGGCATCAGCGGCAACCGAGGCGACAGTGCGCCCGCTGGCCTGACGAAGGGCACGAAGCGTCGGTCCGAGAGAGTCCACGACGCCTATCTTGACAGAGCATAGAACGCCTGTCTCTATCTTGTGAGTATGAGTGCCTGGGGGATGAGGGACTTCCGGTTCCTGTGGACCGGGCGGGCTGTCAGCCTGCTCGGATCGTGGTTGCTGGTGGTGGCGGTACCGGCGCACATGTACGCGCTGACCGGATCGGTGTTCGCCACCGGCCTGACACTCGCCGCCGAGTACCTGCCGGCGTTGCTGCTCGGCCCGATGGCCGGCGTGCTCGTCGACCGCTGGGACCGGCGGCGGGTGATGATCGCGGCAGACGTGTTCCGCGCCGGCGCTGTCGCGGTGATGCTGATCGGGACGCCGGCTGCGATCTACGTCGCGGTGATCGCGGAAAGCGTTGGCGCGGTGGTGTTCCGGCCCGCGGCTCAGGCGCACGTGCCGGCTGTGGTGGGGACTGGTCGCGCGTTGAGCAGCGCCAACTCGTGGAACGCCGCCACCGACGGCGTGGTGCGGCTGGTCGGGCCGCCGCTCGGGGGAGTTCTGCTCGCGTGGGCCGGGTTCGAGGTCCTGATCGGACTGGACGTGGCGAGCTACCTGGTCTCGGCCGTGGCGATCGCCTGCACTCGCAGGAGATCCTCCGAGAAAACAGGACGAGCAGGGTTGAAGGCTGGGCTGAAAGCGTTGGGGGAGTTGAAACTCGCGCGGACGTTGTTGCCGCTCACCGGTGTGTTCCTGGCGGCCAACGCGGCGTTGAGCGCGTTGCTGGTGCCGTTCGGGGTGCGGATCCTCGGTGGCAGCACTCAGGTCGGCATGGTGCTGTCGGCGCTCGGCGTCGGTTTCCTGGCCGGGGCGGTCGCAGTTCGATGGCTCGATCGGGTGCAACTGCGGACGGTGCTCGCGGGTGCGCAACTGGGGACGGCGGGCGGGTTCGCGGTTCTGTTCGGCGCCCAGGAACTCGGGATCGCCATGATCGCCGCGGTGGTGATCGGCGCGTTCGGATCGATCACGGTGGTGGCGCCGCAGACGGCGTTGCAGAGGGTGGCGGACAACGAGTACCTCGGGCGGATCAGTGCGGTGTTCCTCGCAGTGGAGGCGTTGGCGACGCTCATCGGGGCGATCGTCGGGCCGTGGGTCGCGGAAAGTGTTTCGCTCAGCTTCGCGGCCATGGGTGCTGCTGTGATCACGGCGGTCGGGGCGTTGGTCGGCGCTGTGACCGTTCCTCGGGTTATGCTCGCGCCGAAACGCTCAAACGAACAGGCGGACTCCCATGCGTGAACCCGGCGAGGTGAGGCGGCAGCGGATTCTGGCCGTCGTCGCGTCGCGGGGCACGGTCAAGGTGAGCGATCTGGCCAGCGAGCTGGACGTCTCGATCGTCACGATCCGGCGTGACGTCGAGGAGCTGGCCAGGCTCGGCAAGTTGCGCCGAGGGCACGGTGTCGCGCGGTCGCTCGGCCCGGTTCAGCAGCCGCAGCCGGTGAAACCGTCGAACGGTGCGGTGGCGCTGGTCGTGCCGGAGCGGCACGCGTACCTGTACGAGACGATGAACGGCGCGCGCAAAGCTCTGGAAGAAGCGGGCATGCGGGTCGTGCTGCACATCGCGCCGCAGGTCAAAGGCGCGGAGAAACCGATCGTCGAACGAGCGCTCGCCGAACCGGTCCAGGGTCTGCTCATCGCACCGCGGTGGCGCACCTGCGAAGAGGAGTCGGCCGACGACTGGCTCGCCGAGACCGGTGTGCCGACGGTGCTGATGGAACGCCGGCCTAGCGGGCGGCTCAGGGCGATGAACTCGGTGTGCTCGGACCACTGGTACGGCGTGCACCTGGCGGTGAAGCACCTGACCGATCTCGGCCATCGGCGGATCGTGCTGGCCGCGCGCGACGACAGTCCGACGGCGAGAGCGCTCAGACGAGCGTTCAAGGAGATCTCCAAGGACCTCGAAGACGCCATCACGGTCGGGAGCTCACCGGACACGGGGCTCGTCGGCATTCTCAGGGCACATCGGGCGACGGCCGCGATCCTGCACGGCGACGTGGATGCGTTGATGCTGGTCCAGCAGCTGACGGACGCCGGGATCAAGGTGCCGCAGCGGTGCTCGGTGGTGGCGTACGACGACGTGGTCGCGGCACTCGGCAGCATCCCGCTCACGGCGGTCGCGCCGCCCAAGACCGAGGTGGGACAGGTGGCCGCCCAACTCCTCCTGCGGCAGCTGCGCAACCCGGGGCAGAGCGCGGAACGCGTTGAGCTGCTGCCCGAGCTGAAGGTCCGGTCATCGACTGAGCGTTTGAACGTTTCTTGACGCAAAAGCGATCAGGCGATCAGGATGCGAACCATGCGCCTGAGTCGTCGCACACTCCTCGCGGCGGGCCTCACGGCACCACTGGCGGCCTGTTCCACTCCGCAACGCCGCGGTGCCGGAGGCCCGGTAGAGATCACGTTCTGGTCGGCCCTGCGCGGTAGCCAGCAGGTCGTCGACGCGTTCAACTCCTCGCAGAGCCGGATCAGGGTGATCTTCCAGCAGATCCCCTCCGGTCTGCAGGGCGGCTACGCGAAGCTCAGCAACGCCGCCCGCGCCGGCAATGCGCCCGACGTCGCGACCATCGAATACCCGCAGGTGCCCGGCTTCGCCATCGACGGCGTCGCGCGGGACATCACCGACCTCGTCACCGACCGGCTGAAGCAGAAGCTGCTGCCTCAGGCGCTCAAGCTCACCACGTTCGACAACCGGGTGTTCAGCGTCCCGCTCGACATCGAGCCGATGGTGCTGCACTACCGCGCCGACCTGTTCGACCAGTACGGCCTGAAGGTTCCGCGAACCTGGGACGATTTCGCCGAACTCGCGAAAACCGTGCGGGACAAGGACTCCGCGAAGCGGCTCGTGCTGTTCCCGACCGACGGCGCCATGCAGTTCGCGTGCTTCGCGTGGCAGGCGGGCGCGAAGTGGTTCGACACGGCCGGCGGCACCTGGCGCGTCACCATGACCGACGAACCGACGAGGAAGGTCGCCGCGTACTGGCAACGGCTCATCGACGACGACCTGGTGTTCCGCAACGCCGTCGAGAGCAGGCAGTCCGACGCGCAGATCGGCCAGGGGCTCGTCGTCACCCGGCTGACCGGCGCGTGGGACGCGGGTGCGCAGATGCGGGCGCGGCCGGGTCAGAAAGGCAAGTGGCGCATCGCTCCCATGCCCGTCTGGGACGAACCCGCGGTGGGCACGCACGGCGGGTCGACGTTCGCGATCACCAAGGACTCCGCGCAACCCGAGGCCGCGATGGAGTTCATCGAGTGGCAGGTCAGCGACCCCGCCGCGCTGACCGCCAGGCTGAAGAGCGGCACCAGCAGCCAGTACCCGGTGGCGCCCGGCCTCGTCGAGACCGGCAGCAGGGCGTTCCCGCGCGAGTACTACGGCGGGCAGGACGTCTACCAGTTGTTCAAGCAGGAAGCCGACAGGGTGCGGGACGGCTGGGTGTGGGGGCCGCGGATGAGCGCGACGCAGCGGGTGATGCAGGACGGGTTCGCCAAGGCGGGCGCCGGGCGGACCACCCTGATCGAGGCCGTGCGCGAAGCCCAGAACGGCACCATGCCCGACCTCAAGGCACTGGGACTGTCCACTGAGGAGGGAGAGCGGTGAAGGGCAAGCTCGCCTGCGCCGTCCTGCTGGCGCCGTTCTTCCTCCTGCTGGTCACGGTGTTCCTGGTACCGGTCGGCACCGCGGTGTGGCTGAGTCTCTTCGGCGCCGACCAGCCGGGCCTCGGCTTCGGCCCGGAACGCACGGTGTTCGTCGGCCTGCGCAGCTACGTCGCGGTGCTCAGCGACCCCACGTTCCTGGGCAGCCTGCTGACCGTGGTGCTGTACTGCCTGATCTACATCCCGCTGATGGTCGTCGGCGCGCTGACCCTGGCACTCCTGCTGGACTCCGGCGTGGCGAAGCTCAGGAGCTGGGCCCAGATGGGCCTCTACCTGCCGCACGCCGTCCCCGGCATCATCGCCGCGCTGATCTGGCTCTACCTCTACACACCCGGCATCAGCCCGATCATCGACCTCTTCGCCAAGGCCGACATCAGGATCAGCTTCCTCGGCGTGGACACGGTGTTGCCGTCCATCGTGAACATCGCGCTCTGGAGCAACCTAGGCTACAACATGGTGATCTTCTACGCCGCGCTGCAGGCCGTGCCGCGCGAGGTGCTGGAAGCCTCCGTGGTCGACGGCGCCGGCCCGGTCAAGCAGGCCATCCGGATCAAGGCGCCGCTGGTCAGGGCCGCGATCGTGACGGTCACGATGTTCACGCTCATCTGGGCGCTGCAGCTGTTCACCGAACCGGTGCTGCTGAGCCAGTCCACGCCGATGATCAGCACCAGGTTCTCCCCGAGCATGTACATCTACGACGCCGCCTTCACCCGCAACAACTACGGTCTCGCCGCGGCTGCGTCGGTGATCCTGCTGGCCTTCACGATCGCGCTCTCCTACGGCGTCACCCGCTGGACGAACAGGAAGGCCGCCTGATGACCCTGCTCGGCCGGACCACGGTCAACCTGGTCGTCGGCATCTCGGTGCTCTACACCCTGCTGCCGGTGCTGTGGCTGGTGCTCGCCGCCACCAAGAACGTCGATGCCCTGTTCGAAAGCGACCTGTTGTCGCTGAGCAACTTCTCGTTCGCCGACAACGTCAAAGACCTCTTCACGATGGACAAGGGCCTCTACAGCCGCTGGTACGTCAACAGCGTTCTGTACGCTGTCGTCGGTGCCGCCGCCAGTGCGTTCATCTCGGTCGCGGCGGGCTACGCCTTCGACAAGTACTCCTTCCGGCACAAGGAGAAGCTCTTCGGGCTGGTGCTGGCGGCCGTGATGGTGCCGCAGACCGTGCTCGCGCTGCCGCTCTACCTGATGGCGTCGGAAACCGGACTGGTCAACACCTTCTGGGCGGTGTTCATCCCGGTGCTGTTCAACCCGTTCGGCGTCTACCTGGGCCGGATCTTCAGCCAGGGTTACGTACCGGACGAGGTGCTGGAGGCCGCCCGCATCGACGGCGCCGGCGACCTCGCCACGTACTTCAAGGTGGCGCTGCGAATGCTCGGACCCGGCGCGGTCACCGTGTTCCTGTTCCAGCTCACCGCGATCTGGAACAACTTCTTCCTGCCGATGGTCATGCTGTCCGACCAGAAGCTGTACCCGGTGAGCCTCGGGCTCTACCAGTGGAACAGCGCGGCGAGCGTGTCGCCCGAGTACTACCCGGTGGTGATCATGGGTTCCCTGCTTGCGGTGCTGCCGCTGATCCTGGCGTTCATGCTGCTGCAACGGTTCTGGCGAGCCGGCCTGACCGCGGGAGCCGTCAAGTGAGGGGCGCGGGTGCGATGTCGGCGGAGGCCGCCGCCACTGTCCTCGCACCCGTGCTCGGCGACTTGAAGGCGATCTGCGACTTCGGGCCCGTCACCCAGAACCTCGGCGAGCTCCCGGACGTCGACCTGCTCGTCACCGGCTGGGGCTGCCCGCCGATCACCGCGGAAGTCCTGGAACGGTTGCCCGGCCTCAAAGCGATCGTGCACACGGCCGGTTCCGTCAAGGGCTTCGTCACGGACGCCTGCTGGGAACGCGGAATCGCGGTCTCCTCCGCGGCTTCGGCCAACGCGTTGCCCGTCGCCGAGTACACCGTCGCGATGATCCTGCTGACCGGCAAGCGCGTGCTGGAACGGGCTCGTGACTACCGGGCCACCAAGCAGATCGGCCACTACGACCTCCCTCCGACCGTCGGGAACTACGGCGCCACCATCGGCATCCTGTCCGCGTCGATGATCGGCCGTCGGGTGATCGAGCTGCTGCGGCCGTATGATTTCCACGTGCTGGTGCACGACCCGTTCGTGACCGAAGTGGACGGTGCCGAGTCCGTGGGCATCACCGAGCTGTTCGGGCGCAGCGACGTGGTCAGCGTGCACACGCCGTTGCTGCCGGAGACCAGGGGACTGGTGAACCACGAGCTGCTCGGGCTGCTCAGGGACGACGCGGTGCTGATCAACACCGCCCGCGGCGCCGTCGTCGACCAGGAGGCGCTCGCCGCCGAGGCCGGCCGGATCCGGGCGGTGCTCGACGTCACCGACCCCGAGGTGCTGCCTGCCGGCCACCCGTTGTGGCACAACGACAACGTGCTCATCACACCCCACCTGGCCGGTTCGCAGGGCAACGAGTGGCTCCGCCTGGCCCACCACGCGGTCGCCGAAGTGCGCAGATGGGTGGCGGGAGAGCCCTTTCTGACCCCGGTGCCCGCAGAACGAAGGGAACGCATCGCGTGAAGCTGCCAGACGAGGACCGCGTGCTCAGCCCTCACACCGGCCTCACCCGCGCGCATTGGGTGGCCGCCGCCGATGAGCTGCTGGGCTCCGCCTGGCGGTACGCGTCACCCGACCAGGCCTTCCTCGACCTGCCCGGCCGCCCTTCGCGCAGCGGCGTGCGGTCCGACGGCCTGGAGGGGTACGCCCGCACGTTCCTGGCAGCGGCCTTCCGCACCGCGCGGGGTGACGATCCGCACAACTGGCTGGAGCGCTACGCAGCCGGCCTGGTCGCGGGCACGGCGGGGGAGTGGCCAGCCATCACCGACGTCGGCCAGCCGATGGTCGAGTCCGCGTCGGTGGCACTGGGCCTGCGCCTGACCAGGCCGTGGTTGTGGGACAAGCTGTCCGGGGCTCAGCAGGACCGCGCCGAGTCGTGGCTGCGGGAGGCGCTGCGGCACGTCCCGGCCGCCAACAACTGGTACTTCTTCCCGTACACCGTGGCCTCGTTCCTCGAGTCCGCCGGTCGCGGCGACGACGAGACGCAACGCGCGAAACAGCGCGCGATGGAGCTGCTCGAAGGCTGGTACCGCGGCGACGGCTGGTACTCCGACGGCGACGGCCGCGCGTTCGACCACTACAACGGCTGGGCGCTGCACCTCTACCCGGCGCTGGACGCGTTCCTCGACGGCAGGCCGATCACCACACACCTCAAGGAGCACCTGGAGAGCTGCCACCTGCTGTTCGGCGCGGACGGCGCACCGATCTACTTCGGACGTTCGCTGACCTACCGGTTCGCGGCCGCCAGCGCGGTCGCTCTCGGCGCGGTCACCGGCGAGACACCGCTGAGGCCCGGCCACTCGCGGCACCTCATCAGCAACGCGCTCAAGTACTTCCTCGACCGGGGCGCACTCACCGACGGACTGCTCACCCTCGGCTGGCACGGCCCGCACGAGGCGACCCTGCAGCACTACTCCGGACCGGCCTCGCCGTACTGGGCCTCGAAGGCGTTCGTCTGCTTGCTCGCCGGTCCAGATCATCCACTGTGGACCGAACAGGAAGAACGCGACGACTCGGACCGCACGCTCGCGCTGCCGGGCCCAGGTCTGCTGATCCAGAAGCACAACGGCGTGACCAGGCTGCACAACCACGGCAGCGACCACGTCCGGCCGTTCGAGGGCGAGTACGCGACCGACGACGACCCGCTCTACAGCCGCTTCGCCTACTCGACGGCCACTGGACCGACGTCTAAGCACAACGCCCCCGACAACCACATCAGCCTCGTGATCAGAGGCGACCGCAGCGTCCGCAGGCGGATCCACCCAATGGGCGCGCGGGACAACTGGGCCGCCTCCTGGCACCTCCCGGTGTTCGGCGCGAAGCAGCCGATGGCGCCGGGACTGCGCATCGAAAGCGTCACGGCCGTCTGGGACGACCAGGAGCTGCGCATCCACCGGGTGATCGGCGCCCCGCCCGGCACGAGGGCCGAGCTGACCGGCTGGGCGACGCAGCTACCCGCCCCGCTGGTCGGGGTCCGGGGCTGGACCGGCGTCGAACGGCAGGCAGCGCCGCAGGGAACGGCGTTCACCGGCGCGGTCAGCGTTCCCACGCTGACCGCGGAGATCGAGGGCACGGTGACCCTCGCCGCGGTGGCCGTCCTCAACGGCACGGTGGCGGAAGCCGACTGGGAAGCACGCGTCGACGAGGTGCTCAGGTCGACTCTGGACGCGCCGGAGCGGGAGGTCTCAGGCTGACTCTCTGCGGACCAAGGAGGTCGGCAGGATGAGCGACGTCGGCGTGTCGCCGTCGATCAGCCGCAGCAACATCCTGGTCATCTCCCGGCCGAGCGCGTCGATCGGCTGCCGCACGGTCGTCAACGCCGGCGTGGTGTGCTGTGCGGTCACGATGTCGTTGAACCCCACCACGGCCACGTCCGACGGCACCTGAACGCCACGGGACGCCAGCACGGACAACGCCCCGGCCGCCATTGCGTCCGACGCCACGAACACCGCGTCCAGGTCGGGGAACCGGTCGAGCAGGTCCGTCATCGCCGCCTCCCCACCAGTCTCGGTGAAGTCGCCGTGTGCGACCCGCGAGTCGTCGAGCCCGGCCAGCACCACGGCCTCGCGATACCCGAGGTACCGCGCGACCCCGACGTGCTGGTCCTGCGCCCCCGTGATCGTCGCGATCCGCTTGCGCCCCAGCGAGATCAGGTACTCGACGGCCTCGCGCGCGCCACCCCGGTTGTCCGCGTCGACGTAGAAGCGCGGCTCGTGATCGAGCGACCGGCCGCCGTGCACGACCGGCAGCCCGCTGGACTCCGCCAACGCCGACAGCGGGTCGTTCTCCTTCAACGCGAGCAGCATCACTCCGTCCGCCGCACGTGACTTGAAGATCCGCGAGAGCCTGGCCCGGCCCTTGTCCGAGGCGGCCAGCACGAGCTGCAGCTCGAGGTCGGTCTCCTCGACCACCGCGTTCACCCCGGTGACGACCTGAGCGAAGAACAGGTTCGCGAACAGCCCCGGATCGTCGCTGGAGATGGCCAGCACGACGGACCCGCGGCGCTGCCCGGCGAGCGACTGCGCCGTCCTGTTCGGCACGTAGCCCAGCTCGTCGATCGCGCGCTCGACCGCGTCACGGGCCTTGCGGCTCACGTGCGGGGCGTTGTTGATCACGCGCGACACGGTGCCGATGGACACACCCGCGTGTTTCGCCACGTCGTCGACGGTGACCGGCCGGTTGGACATGGGAGTAGTCTGCCTCAAGCCTTGATCGCCCCCTCCATGATCCCGCCGATGATCTGCCGCCCGAACACCACGAACACCACCAGCAGCGGCACGGTCGACACCAGCGCGCCCGCGAACATCAGGGTGTAGTCGGTGTAGTAGGTGGTGGACAGCTGCGACAGCGAGAACTGCACGGTCGGGTTGTCCGCCTCCAGCACGGCGAGCGGCCACAGGAACTCGTTCCACGTGCCCATGAACGTGAACAGCCCCAGCACCGCCGCACCAGGCCGCAACGCGGGCAGCACGACTGTCCAGTAGATCCGGAACGTCGAGCAGCCGTCCACCCGCGCCGCCTCGATCAGCTCGTCCGGCACCGCCTTCTCCGCGTACTGGCGCATCAGGAACACGCCGAATGCGGACACCAGCGACGGCACGATGATCGCTTCGAGCCGGTTCTGCCAGCCCAGCTCCACCATGATCAGGTACAGCGGGATGATGCCCATCTGCACCGGGATCATCATGGTGCCTAGAACGACCAGCAGCAGCGCGTTGCGGCCGCGGAACCGCAGTTTGGCGAACGCGAACCCGGCCAGCGAGCTGAAGAACACCACCGACACCGTCACGACGGCCGACGACAGCGCCGAGTTCCCCATACCCAGCAGGAAGTTCGCCTGCTCTGCGTCGAACAGCCTGCCGACGTTGCCCGCGAGGTTCGGGCCGGGCAGCAACGGCGGCGGCCAGTCGCCCACGACGTCGTTGGCCCGCGTCGCCACCACGAACAGCCAGTACAGCGGGAACGCGGACAGCACGATCGCCGCGGCCAGCGTCAGCCTGACCATCATCGGCTTCTCCTCGTGATCAGGAAGTTCACCACGGCCAGCAGCGTGATCAGCACGAAGATCAGCCACGCCACGGCCGAGCCGTAGCCGTAGTCGAAGTCGCGGAACGCCTTTTCGAACATGAACATCGACAGGGTCTGGAACTGCCGCAGGCTGCCACCGGAGATCGCGAACCCACCCTGCCCGAAGATCAGCGGTTCGGTGAACAGCTGCATGCCCGCGATCGTCGACATGATCACGGTGAACAGGATCGCCGGCCGGATGTTCGGCACGGTGATGCTGAAGAACTGCCGCACCTTCGACGCACCGTCCACAGTGGCCGCCTCGTACAGGTCGCGCGGCACCGCCTGCATCGCGGCCAGGTAGATCAGCGCGTTGTAGCCGGTCCAGCGCCAGTTCACCATCGTCGCGATCGCTGTCCACGACGACCACTTGTCGGCGTGCCAGTCGACCGGCTGCACACCGAGCAGGCCGAGCAACCCGTTCGCCATGCCCGCGTCGCGGTCGAAGATCTGGCTGAACACGATGCCCACCGCCGCCACCGACGTGACGATCGGCAGCAGCACGCCCATGCGCAGGAACGTGAGCCCGCGCAGCTTCTGGTTGAGCAACGACGCCAGCACCAGCGCGCAGAACAGCTGCGGCACCGTCGCGAGCACCAGCATGCCGATCGTGTTGTACGTGGCGTTCCAGAAGTCCGGATCACCGAACAACGTGACGTAGTTGTCCAGGCCCACGAACCCGCCCGGCCCGGCGATGTCCCACTCGTGCACCGACACCCAGGCCGTGTACACGAGCGGGAACAGCCCGAACGCCGCGAAGATCACGAAGAACGGCGCGACGAACAGGTACGGCGAGAGCCGCTCGGTAACGGACTTCATCGGGAGGGACTTCACCTGACCAGCCGCTTGGCGTCGTCGACGGCCTTGACCCAGGCCTCGTCCGGAGTCAGCTTCCGCTGCTCCACGGCGGTCAGCGCGTTCACGACCCGGTCGTTGATCGCGATGTTGTCCGGGCCGAGGTAAACGGGCTTCAACGCCTTGACGCTCTCGCCGAAGATCTTGCCGACCGGCGCGTCGCCGAAGTACGGGTTGGTGAACTCGCGCACCGCCGGGTCGTCGATGGCCTGCGGTGACGACGGGAAGTTGTTCTTCGACTTGAACGCCGCCGTCTGCCCCTTCGCGCTGGTCAGGAACGTCGCCAGCTCGGCGGCCTGCTTCGGGTGCTTGCTCTGCTTCGGCACCGCGAGGAACGAGCCGCCGCGCACCGCGCCGTCGCCAGGCACCCGCGTGACGTCCCACTTGCCCTTGAGTTCCGGCCCCGACTGCTTCTCGATCGTGCCGAGCATCCACGACGGGCAGGGAATCGTGGCGAACGCGCCGTTCTTGAAGCCCGCGTTCCACTGTGGACTCCACTGGTCGACGTTGGCCGACAGCCCGGCCTCGATCATCCGGACCGTCGTCTCCCACGCCTTGAGCACACCGGGATTGCTGTCGATGACCAGCTTGTTCGACGTGTCGTAGTACGTGTGATCGCCTTGCTGCATCAGGACGTTCTGGTAGACGCCGCCGGAGGAGTCGAAGAACTTGGTGCCCTTGAACCGCTTCCCGACCTCGATGTAGTCGTCCCACGTCGGCCACAATGCGCCGACCTGGTCACGATCGGTCGGCAACCCGGCCTGGGCGAACAGGTCCTTGCGATAGCACATGCCCTGCGCGCCGACGTCCGTGCCGAGCCCGACGATCTTGCCGTCACCCGTGACGGCCTGCTTCCACTTCCACGGCAGGAAGTTCGGCTCCAGCTCGGCGGCTCCGTGCTCGCGCAGGTCCGCGAACTGGTCCGGCCTGGCCATGAACTGGACGAGGATGCCCTCCTCCAGCGCGACCACGTCGCCCGCGCCCTTGCCGGTCTGCATCCACTGCTGCAGCTTCGGCGTGTAGTCGCCGAGCTTGCCGATGTTCTCCTCCTTGATCTTGATGCCGGGGTGGGACGCCTCGTACTCGCGGTAGAGGTCCTCGTAGCCGAACTGGCTGAACGTCTTGACGATCAGGGTCGTGCCGTCGCCGGTGGCTTGCGCACCACACGCGGAGAGCGCGACCACAGCGGCGAGCGCGAAGAGTCTGGACATCGGGTACCTCCAGGTCCGGCGGATGTTCCGGAAGCGATTACGGTCTTTTGAAGTGCTGTGATGTGGCGTACAGTTCGCCGAAATTGGAAGCGCTTACAGAACCTTAACCACGAGATCACGCATCTGTGAAGAGGCCACCGATGACTGCTGGACTCAGACTCACCGCGATCGGGCTGCCGGTCGTGCTCGTGCTGACCCTCGCCGCCCCGGCGCACGCCGCCGGGTACGAGCGCGTGCTCAACGGCTCCTTCGACGCGGGCAAGACCCCGTGGTGGAGCAGCGGGAACACGCCGTCACGGGTCGTCGACGGCCGCCTGTGCGCCGACATCCCGGCCGGGACGATCAACCCGTGGAACTCGATGATCGGTCAGAACGACGTGCCGCTGGAGGCAGGTCAGCCGTACACACTTCGGTTCACGGCGTCAGCCACGAAACCGGTCACGATCCGCGCGGTCGTCCAGTCCACCCTGAACAAGCCGGTCACGCTGTCGGCTGCGCCGCAGACGTTCGAGTTCACCGGCAGTTCGACGGTGTCGGACATCCACCAGCAGGTGTCGCTGCAGATGGGCGGTGCGGCCGAGCCGTACACGCTGTGCGTTGACGACGTGTCGCTGACCGGTGGCGCGATCCCGCCGGGCGGTGGCTGGACGTACGGCTCACCGGTGCGGGTCAACCAGCACGCCTACGCGGTGGACGGTCCGAAGCGCGCCACGATCGTGCACCCGTCGACGGAACCGGTGTCGTGGCAGCTGAAGGACGCGTCAGGCCAGGTTGTCCGGAGTGGACGGACAGAGGTTCGCGGCGACGACGCTGTGTCCGGTGACCACGTGCACATCGCCGACTTCTCCCGGTACCGCCTGGCAGGCAACGGTTTCATGCTGGTCGTGGGCGAGGAGGTGTCGCTGCCGTTCGACATCACGCGTGACCCGTACGGGCAGCTGAGCCGGGACGCGCTGGCGTACTTCTACCACAACCGCAGCGGCACTCCGATCGAGCCGGCGCGCGTCGGTGAGGCCTACGCGCGACCCGCCGGGCACCTCAGCGACGCGTCAGTGCCTTGTCTGCCCGGCGTGTGCGACTACTCGCTGGACGTGCGCGGCGGCTGGTACGACGCGGGTGATCACGGCAAGTACGTCGTGAACGGCGCACTGGCGGCGTGGCAGCTGATGGACTCGTACGAGCAGTCCCCGCGCCCGGACGTGCTGGACGAGGCACGGTGGGAAGTCGAGTTCCTGATGCGCATGCAGGCGCCGAACGGCATGGTGCACCACAAGATCCACGATCTGGCCTGGACACCGCTGCCGACCCTGCCGCACCTCGATCCGCAGCCGCGCTACCTGCACGGCGTCTCCACGGCGGCCACGCTGAACCTCGCCGCCGCCGGCGCCCGGTGTGCGCGAGTGATCACCGGCCTCGCGGGCCAGTGCCGGACCTCGGCCGAACGGGCGTGGCAGGCGGCGAACGAGAACCCGGCCGTGTACGCGCCGCGCGAGGACAACGTCGGCGGTGGCCCCTACGACGACACCGACGTCCGCGACGAGTTCTCGTGGGCGGCAGCCGAGCTGTACGCGCTGACGGGGGACCGGAAGTACCTGGGACGCATCAACACCAGGCTCACGAGCGCGGGATTCTCGTGGAAGGACACGGGTGCGCTGGCCGACCTGACGATCCTGCGGGTGCCGTCGCTGTTCCCGGTGGCGAAGGTGATCACCGCGCGGCTGAGGCTGCTCGGCGTCGCCAACGGTTACGTCAAGTCGTTGCGGGAACAGGGCTATCCCGACCCAGCACCCGGCTACGTGTGGGGTTCGACCAGCTCCACCGCGAACGCCGCGATGATCATGGCGCTGGCGCACGAGATCACGCACCACCCGAAGTACCGGGACGCGGTGCTGGAGTCGTTCGACCACTTGCTGGGCCGCAACGCCGTGAACCGGTCGTTCGTCACGGGCTACGGCGAACGGGACGTCCGCAACCAGCACCACCGCCACTGGGCGCACCAGCTCGACCCGAAGCTCCCGAACCCGCCCGCGGGTGCGTTGGCAGGCGGCCCGAACACCGGCCTGCAGGACCCGGTGGCGCAGCAGAACCTGCGTGGCTGCAAGCCCGCCAAGTGCCACATCGACGACATCGGCTCGTGGTCGACGAACGAGGTCGCGATCAACTGGAACTCCGCGCTGGCCTGGGTGGCCGCGTACGCAGATTCCCGTTAACAGAAAGGAGATCCACAATGAGGTGGATCATCTGTCTGGCAACATTGCTGTTCCTCTTACCGGTGCCCGCACACGCGGCGAATCCGATCGACCTGACCAGCGGGTTCTACGTGAACCCCAACTCGTCGCCCGCGGTGTGGGCACGCAACAATCCCGGCGACTCCAGAGCGTCCCGGATCCAGGCGTCCATCGGCTCCAAGCCGATCGCGCGGTGGTTCGGCAACGACGCGAACATCGGCAGCACCGTGGCGAACTACGCGGGTGCTGCGGACGGCAACGGCAAGCTGCCCGTCCTCGTCGCCTACAACCTGCCAGGCCGCGACGCGTGCGGCGGTCACTCCGGCGGTGGGGCGGGCACTCCGGCGGCCTACCGGACGTGGATCTCCAGCTTCGCGGCGGGCATCGGCACGAAACCGGCGGTGGTCGTGATCGAACCGGACGCGCTGGGCGACTTCGGGTGCATGACCCGGGCCCAGATCGACGAGCGCAACGGCATGCTCGTCTACGCCACCCAGATGTTCCAGCAGAAAGCGCCCAACACCTACGCGTACCTGGACGGCGGCAACGCGGGTTGGGTACCGGCGGCGACGATGGCCTCGCGCCTGAACGCCGCGGGCGTCCGCAACGTGCGCGGCTTCGCGGTGAACGTGTCGAACTACTACACGACCAGTGCGTCCGTCGGCTACGCCAACTCGGTCGTGTCGGCGCTCGGTGGCGGACCGAGGTTCGTCATCGACACCAGCCGCAACGGCAACGGCAGCAACGGTGAGTGGTGCAACCCCGGCGGCCGCAGGCTCGGCGTCGCCGCGCAGGTCGGCGGCGGTGCGGAGATGCTGTTGTGGGTCAAGACGCCCGGCAACTCCGACGGCGAGTGCGGCGTCGCGCCGACGGTGCCCGCCGGGCAGTTCAGCCCTGATCTGGCCGTGCGGCTGATCGACGGCATCTGACCGGGGTAACGCGGCGGCGACCAGGTCGATGTACCGATGTGCGCATCACCCTTCTCGCCGCCGCGTTCCTGCTCGCCGCCTGCACGTCGGAGCCCGAGGCCTCGCCGCAGGCCCCGGCACCCCAGACGACCGTCGAGCAACCAGTTGGCAAGGGGCCGAACTGCGCCAACGCCAACTCGTCCGTGGTCGGCAAGGCGCTGGGGCTGAGGCTGCAGGGCCAACAGGAAACCGTCGACAAGACGCTCACCACCTGCACGTACGTCGGATCCGGCATGCCCGTCGAGGTCCGCTTCACCACGAACGCCACCGCCGCGTCGTTCGCCAAGGACAAGCCGGAGAAGGCCAAGGCCATCGAGGGCTTCCACGACGAGGCGTACGAGGCGACGGCGGGCGGCGCGGAGACCGCGCAGCACACGGTCGCCGCGCGCAAGGGCAAGACCCAGATCGAAGTGATGTCGCCGGCCGGCGTGGAGCCGTCGAAGAAGCTGATCAGCGACCTGTTCGGGCGGATCTAGACGGTGCCGGTCCGAACGGGCGCGTCGAAGAACGAGCGCACGCGGGCACCCGGTGCGAGCCATGGCCGCACCAGCTCGTGCGCCCGCTCCGGGTCGCGGTGGAACAGCCCGACCCGCACGGCGAAGACCAGGTCGAAGCGGCGATCGCCGAGGTTCATGTCCTCCAGCGACGCGATGAGGAACTCGGCCTTCCCCGACGCCACGTAGCCGGCGTTGCGGCGGGTGGCGGCCTCGATCATCTTGGTGGAGCGGTCGATCGCGGTGAGCGTGCCCGTGGTCAGCAGCTGGCACACCATGGTGGCGGCCACGCCCTGGCCGCAGCCGATCTCCAGGACCCGGTCGTGCGGGCGGACCGCGAGTTGGTCGACCACACTGCGCAGACGCTCGCTCATGGTCCACATCATGCGTCAGCGCGACGGGCGGGGCCACCACCGCGGCCCCGCCCGTCACAAGATCAGCCCAGACCGCCCAGGTTGACCATCCAGCTCACGCCGAACTTGTCGGTGAGGTCGCCGTACTCGTCGCCCCACATCTGCTTCTCCAGCGGCGTGCCGATCTTGCCGCCGTCCGCGAGCTTGGCGAAGTACTCCTTCAGCACCTCCTCGTCGCCCGACAGGGAGATGGTGATGGTGTCGCCGGGGTTGTAGGGCATGCCGGGCGGCGTGTCGGAGGCCATCAGCGTGTAGCCGGCGTCGGTCTCCAGCTGGGCGTGCATGATCTGGTCGGCCTGTGGTGAGTCCTGCATGCCGAACTCGCCGAAGGTGTTCATCTTCAGCTCGCCGCCGAAGATCGACTGGTAGAACTCCATCGCCTGACGCGCGGTGCCGTCGAAGCGCAGGTACGGGTTGAGGCGAGTGGCCACCGGAATCGCTCCTTTGGAAGAGACGGACCCGCATGCTCCCAAACCCTTGCCACGCCTACAACTTGAAGTTGCCCAAGAAGGTTTTACTCCGTGACTCCCGGGTCACCCTGTGCGACCTTGCCCGCGTACACGAGTGTGGCTTCCGGTGTGAGCGGGTGGAACGTCCCGGCACGCACGTCGCGGTACGCGCGTTCCAGCGGTGAACGCCGGAAGAAAGACCGTCCACCGAGGACCTCCATCGCGAGGTTCACGACCTCGACGGCCTCGACCACGGCGTGGCGTTTGGCCAGCATCACCGTGGTGACCGACTCCGCGCCGGCCGTGTAGTCGTCGCCCAGCTCCTCGATCGAGCCCATCAGCGACCACCACGCGGTGCGCAGCTTGTAGTCCATCAACCCGATCTGCCGCACGGCGTTCTTCGACGTCGACTTCACGGCCACGTCCCGAGCGCCCGCCGCGATGCCGAAGTACGTCGCCCCGCACACCGGCGCGAAGTGGACGACCGCGGCGAAGAGAGGCGCGCCGAACTCCCCGTACGGCCGGCGCGCCGCGATCTTGTCGGCAGGGATGAACACGTCCTCCAGCACCACGTCGTGGCTGGCGGTGCCACGCATGCCGAGCGTGTCCCAGGTTTCCTCGATGCGCACGCCGTCGGCGTTGAGAGGCGCGCTGAAGTGCAGCACCTCCTCGCCGAGCACGGCACTCGTCGCGACGACGTTCGCGCGCGGCGACTGGCTGCAGAACGTCTTGCGTCCCGAAACGAGGAACCCGCCGTCGACCGGTGTCGCCGTGGTCGTGGGCCACAGCCAGTCGGAACCGCCGCTGGTCGCGATGACCAGGCCTTCCGCGGCCACGCGCCGCAGCACACCCTCCGCGTCCGGCGCTCCCTTGCGTCGGCGATAGCCCTGCATCAGCGTCAGATACAGGTGCATCGTGACGGCCAGCGCGGTCGCGCCGTCGTGCCGGGCGAGCTCCGCCTGCGCGTAGCAGACCTGGCGCATCGTGGCGCCGAGACCGCCCAGCTCCTCGGGTACGGCCAACGCCAGATATCCCTCTTCGCGCATCGCCTCGTACGCCTCGGCCACGAACGTCGCGTCACGGTCGTGCCCGGACGCGTGGGCTGCCGCGATCGCGCCGATGCGGGCGGCCATCGGCACGAACTTCGTGTCGTCGTGTCTGGTGACGGTCGGGAACGTGCCGGTCACGCGTGGTGTCTCAAGTGTTGTCATGGGACGAACGTAAGAACCGTCAAGCGCCGCAGGTAGTTCTGAAAGTGAACCGGACGGCGGTAACGAAACGCTCGCCGCGGCGGAGACTTCCATTTGTGAGGACGTGTGCACAGTGTTGTCGAGCGCCGCAGGAAGTCCCTTAGGAGCGGAGGCTGGGCCTTGAGGACGTGTGCACAGTGTTGTCGAGCGCCGCAGGAAGTCCTTTAAGAGCGGAGGCTGGACCTTGAGGACGTATGCGCAGTACTGCCCGATCGTCCGCGCCGTGGAGGTGCTGGGCGACCGGTGGACGTTGCTGATCGTGCGGGACATGCTCATCGGTGCCTCGCGCTTCAACGAGCTGTCCCGCGGTCTCCCGGGACTGTCACGCGCCCTGCTGTCCCGGCGCCTCAGGCAGCTCGCCACCGCGGGCCTGGTGCAGCGCACCGGCGACGGCTACACGTTGACGCCGGCGGGTGAAGCGTTGCGCCCCTTGGTGTTCGGCCTCGCCGACTGGGGCGCCCGGTACGCGTTCGGCGACCCGCGCGCCGACGAGCTCGACCCCGAGGTGCTGATGTGGTGGATGCACGGCCGCATCGACACCGGCACGCTGAGCCGCCGCGCCAACATCGAGATCCGCATCAACGACCGGCGCCGCACGTTCTGGCTCGTCGTCGAACCCGGCGACGCCTCCGTCTGCTACACCGATCCGGGTCTGGAGGTCGACGCGGTGATGGCGTCCGACCTCGCGACTCTCTACCGCATGTGGGAGGGCGAGGTCGAGCTGCTCGACGCCGTCCGCGCGGGCACGATCGAGCTGACCGGCCCGCGCTGGGTGGTGCGCGGCCTGCCGGTGTGGCTGAAGCTCAGCCCTGTCGCCGAGCACGTGCGCGCTGCTCGTGCGACCTGAGCTCGTCGATCCGGACGTCACACGCGCGGGCGTCCTCCAACCGGCCCAGTCTGCCCAGCACACGACCGCGGATCAGCAACGACTCGTGGTCCTCCGCCAGCTGCACGGCCAGATCCGCGTGCTTCAACGCTTCCGGATAGCGGGCCTGGCCGAACAGCTCGTTCGCCCGTTCGACGTGCACGGCTGCCAGCGCTCTCGCCTTGTTCCGGAGCAGCGGGTGCTTGCCGAACACCCTCGGCTCGGCCTGCAGGATCTCGCTGCCGCGTTCGTCCAGCAGCGTGGCGAGCGACCGGTGCTGCCCGAGCCGGTCGTGCAGGTGCGCGGCGGCCGCCGGGTGGCCGTTGCGGGCGTACCAGTTCGCGGCCCGCTGGTAGTTCACGGCAACCGGCTCGACCGACTCCGCGACGGCCGGCACCAGCGCGCCGTCCACCAGCACGCCCAGCCTCGTCAGCTCCACGATCGCCGCCGGATCGACCCCGAGCTCGACGCACAGCGCCCGCCGGACCGGCCCGAGCCGCGCGAACGCCGTGACCAGGTGCCGGGCTTTCGCCGACAACGCCGGCAGGACCGTGGCGAGCACGTAAGCCTCGTGGTCCGGCCACCGCCGGGCGAGCGCGGGCCATCCCAGCGTCGCCCGGTACACCTCGGGCGCGACCGCGGACTCGGCCAGCGCGAGCTCGGCCGGACCGATCTGTTCGGAGTTCTCCCACTCGAACGGTGTGCGCGTGATCAGCGTGACCTGCTCACACGGCGTGCGCTTCAGCCACTCGCGCAGCTCGTCGGGCGGCACGGACGGCTCGTCCAGCACGACCTGCGGAGCCCACCGCCGCGTCCGGATGAAGTCCGCCGCCGCCTCGCCCGCACACCACCGCGCTTGGCGCGACCTGCGCCTGACCGTCTCCGTCTTGCCGTAGCCGGGGGCCGCTGCCACCACCGTCAACCGCACCTTCCTACCCCTTCCGCGACGGCTGGCCCGTCACAGCAAGGGAGGGTCCGGGGTCACCGTGGATATGGGCGAACCGGGTGACGCACGTGAGCAATCGGTCGCGGGCCAGGAGTGGTTCCGTGCCTTTGACCAGGGCATTCTCGTCTCGGCGAAACTTTTTGAAGATTTTCTGGGCGTGGTTGTCGATCCGGTGTGGTGGTCGTTCGACGCATCAGTGGAAGGACACCACAGCCCAGGAGGAACCTGACATGAGCGCCACGATCGCCACCCCCGCCGCCCGCAAGTTCGCCGTCGGCCGTTACGCCACGATCGTCACCCGTGTGCTGACCGGTCTGCTGTTCGCGACGACGGGCTTGAACGGGTTTCTGATGTTCATGCCGGCGCCGGATCCGAGCACGTTGGCACCGGAGGGTGTGGCGTTCAGCGGTGCCCTGTACGCGACGGGGTACATGTTGCAGCTGGCGTCCGGTGTTCAACTGGTCTCGGGTGTGCTGCTGCTGGTCGGCCGGTTCGTGCCGCTGGCGTTGGCGATGCTGGCCCCGATGGTCGTGAACATCGTGCTGTTCCACGTGTTCCTGGAGCCGTCCGGCACGGTGATGGCGGTTCTGGTCGCCGCCGCCGAGATCGGCCTGGCGTGGGCGTACCGCGACAAGTTCCGCCCGATGCTGCAGCCTCGCTAGACCGCACAAGCGAAATCCCCCGCCGGCCACGTGCCGGTGGGGGATTTTTCGTTGTGCGGCCAGGACTTTCTGCCCGGCGATGTCGAAACGGGAGTGTCTGGTTCGACGTATCTGTGAAGGGAAAATCCTTGGAAGGGAACGGAAATGTCCACCACCCGCTGCGCCACCGTCATCACGCGAGTGCTGGTCCGCAGCCGGTTCGCGCCCGCGGTCCTGACCCTGCTGAACGTCCTGCTCGACACCAGCCACCTCGTCACCGCGCTCGTCGTGGCACTGGCCGAGATCGCCGTGGCGCTCTCCTCCCAGAGCTGGCCGAAGGCGGGCACCGCGAGCCCGGTCCAGACGGAGACCAGGTCCTACCGCGCGACGAACGCCGCCAGCAGCGCCTGCACCTCGTAGACGTCGACGCCCTTGCCGAACTGTTTGGAGATCGGCGCGTCACCGCCGGAGACCCAGATCTTGAGCTCCGCGTCCAGGTCGAAGTGACCGGCGGTCTCCACCGCGAACTGCGTGATCGCCCGGTACGGCACCGAGTGGTATTCGACCTTCTTGCCCGTCATGCCCTGTTTGTCGACCAGGATCAACCGCCGGTCCGTGAACAGGAACGAGTCGCGCACCAATTGATACGCCGCGTGGACCTGTTCCCCCTGCGCCAAAAGCCGCCCGAACTCACTCGCGGCCGCCCTCGGGTCGAGCTTTGACGCGTTCCCCATCATTCCGCTGAGAAGTCCCATACGTCCACATTTACCAGGCTTTCCGAAAGGTTGGCCGAACGCTGGGCTGCTCCTGTCCGGACGCTTCTGCGCGTTACCCGAAAGTGGTTGTCAACAGCCACTCGATCGGGAAGGACCTAAACGATGCGTAAGCACCTGGTTGGAGCCGCTGCCCTCGTCGGAGCCGCGCTGCTGGTGACCGGATGCTCCGGTGCCGCCGGCAGCGTCGCACAGCAGGCGCCGAAGGCCGACGAGAAGCCGACCAACGAGCAGATCGCCGCGCTGTTCAACGACTGGAACGCCGCCCTGAAGACGGGTGACCCCCAGAAGGTGGCCGATCACTACGCTCCGAACGCAGTGCTGCTGCCGACGGTGTCGAACAAGGTGCGCAGCACGCGTGCCGAGATCGTCGACTACTTCGAGCACTTCCTGCAGAACAAGCCGAGCGGCACGATCCTCGACTCGCACATCGCCGTGCTCGACAACGACGACGCGATCGACGCGGGCACCTACCGGTTCGCGCTCAACCAGGACGGCAAGCCGACCACTGTGGACGCCCGCTACACGTTCGTCTACGAGAAGATCGACGGAAAGTGGCTCATCGTGAACCACCACTCGTCGGCGATGCCGGAGAAAGTCTGATCCGCACGCAGAGCCCGCCGCCAGGCGCGTCCTCCAGCGTCACGGTGCCGCCGTCGTCGGTCACGAGCTGCTTGACGATGGCGAGCCCCAGGCCGGAGCCGCCCTTGCCGGTGAGGCCCTGACCGCGCCAGAACCGGTCGAACGCCCGCAGCCGATCGGCTGCGGGCAGGCCGGGGCCGGAGTCGATGATCTCGACCACCGCCGGCCGCGTGGTGCGGACCAGGATCGTCCCGCCGTCCGGTGACACCTCCAGCGCGTTGGACAGCACGTTGTCCAGCACCTGCTCCAGGTGACCCGGCGTGGCGAGCACGCGGAGGTCGAACCCTTCGGAGACCAGCGAGATGGAGCGTTCGTCAGCCGACGCGCGCCACGCCGTGAACCGGTCGGCGATGACGTCGTTGACCCACACCGGTTCCGGGTGCCCGACGGTGGCCTCGGCGCGGGCCAGCGCCAGCAGGCCGTTGACCAGCCGGCTCATCCGCACGACCTCGGCCGTCGCCCGATCCACGTCCTCGCGCACGTAGTCGTCGTCCACCCCGTCGGCGACGTTGTCCAGCGACAGCCGCAACGCCGTCAGCGGGGTCCGCAACTGGTGCGAGGCGTCGCCGATGAACGCGCGCTGCGAGTTGACCAGCGTGCTGATCGTCTCGGTGGCGTTGTTCAACGTGCGCGCGAGCGTGCGGGTCTCGGGCGGCCCGGTCTCCTCGGCGCGTGCGGCGAGGTCGCCGTCGCGCAGGCGGCCGGCCATGTCGTTGAGCTCCCGCAACGGCCGGGTGACCCGTTTCGCGAGCCACCAGCCCAGGAACGCCGCCGCGATCAGCACGGTGATCGCGAGCGCGGCACGGAAACCCCAGATCTGCCAGAGCCTCTGCACGATCCGGTCGTCCGGATAGGACAGCCGGATCGCGCCGACGACGGTGCCGTCGGCCCGGCGCGCGGGCACGGTGAGGGTGAGGCCGTTGCGGTCCCAGACCTTGTTCTCCGGCTGCGGGCCGAGCACCTCGATCCGGCCGGGGGTCTCGTGTTCGTACGCGTCGGCGAGCGCCCGCAGCGACCGCGTGTCGCCGGTCGCCAGCAGCAGTGCCGCGGTCTGGGCCTCCCTGCGCGCGGTGTTCTCCGCGTCGTCGTACAGCTGGCTGTTCAGCGTGAACGCCACCGGCACCGTGAACGCCGCGATAGCCACCGCGACCAGGAGCACGTAACTCCAGACGAGTTGGCGGATCACGCGAGCACCAGCCGGAAACCCACACCACGCACGGTTTCCAGCGAGGCCGCGTCACCCAGCTTGCGGCGCAGCACACCCACGTGCACGTCCAGCGTCTTGGTGGGACCGAACCAGTTCTCGTCCCACACCGCCTCCATGATCTGCTCGCGGGTGAACACCGCGCCCGGCTCCTCCGCCAGGAACGCCAGCAGGTCGAACTCCTTCGGCGACAGCTCCACCTCGGCCCCGTCGAGGTGTACGCGCCGCGTCCGCCGGTCTATGCGCAACCGGCCGCGTTCCTGCGTCGGCTCCTTCTGGCTCGGTTGCACGCGCCGCAGCACCGCCCGCATCCGTGCCACGACCTCGCGCACGCCGAACGGTTTGGTGACGTAGTCGTCGGCGCCGATCTCCAGCCCGACCACCCGGTCGACCTCGTCGGACCGCGCGCTGATCACGATGATCGGCACGTCACTGCGGGATCGCAGCTCCCGGCACACGTCGAGACCGTCCATGTCCGGCAGCCCGAGGTCGACCAGCACGAGGGCGAAGTCGCCGTCGGCCGTCAGCGCGTCGGCCCCGTTCCGCACCCATTGCACGTCGAAGCCGTAGCGCGACAGCCCGCGTGTGAGCGATTCCGCGATCGGCTCGTCGTCTTCCACCAGCAGCACCCGCATGGGCGCAGATCATTCCACTGACCGGGGCAGGGCGTTCCCCAGCCTGATGCCGCTCCACCCGAGCGTGCTCGGCACGACGGCGTCCCAGAACGGCCACAGGTTCGGCAGCACCCGCAGCGCGATCCCCGCCTCCTCGTGCAACTCGAAGAGGTCCCCGACCGGCTCGGCCGGCCCCAACGGCGTGACCGGCTCGACGGCGACGACGGCGGCGTCGCCGAAAGGCCGGAACACGTCGGCGGGCAGCCGGTACGCGTACAGCGAGACGGTCCGCATCCGCTCAAGCCACCCGTACTCGACCGCGTGCACCCGCTTACCGCATCCCGGCCCGATGATCCGCTCGCGGTCCTCGTCCGAAGAAGAAGGCACGACCCACGCCATGGCCCGCGGGCACTGCCGGGGAAACCAGTAGTCGGGGCAGCGGTCGAAGCCGACCGCCCACACGTACTCCTCCGGCTGCCGTGCGGTGGCCGCCCGGTGCGGCACGAACCTCGTGATCGCCGGATCCTCCGAAAAGTGCAGTACCTCACCGGGTTCGGGCCGCATGTGGTCATACTGGCCCGCATGCGGAGGCTGACGCTCGCGGTTTTGCTGGTCCTCACCGGTTGCTCCTCAGGCGGCGACGAGTCGGTCGGCTTCACCGCCGTCGACCTCACCGCCGCACCAGAAGCCCTGGCCGCGCACGGCGACATGCTCGTGATCGGCACCCGCCCCACGGACCACCCGGAGCTCGTCACCCGTGCCGAGGACGGCACGCTGAGCAACGTGCGGCTCACCCCGGCCACCCCGTACGGCAAGGAAGCGCACTGGTACGGCATCACCTCCGACGGCTCCACCATCACCGGTGTCGGCGGCGAACGCGGCGGCGCGCACGGCAACGTCCGGTGGAGCGCCTGGACCGGCGACACCCACCAGATCGCCGAGAAACCGCAGGGGTTCAGCACGTTCGGCGGCTACGGCGCGGGCGAGCTGATCGGCGTGGTCCGCACGAAGCAGGGCCCGCTGATCATCGGCACCTGGCAGAGCGCCAAGGCGGGCCTCGACATCGCGATGTGGACGTACGCGGCGGACACGTGGAGCCGCCAGCCCTCGGCGGGCACCGTCCTGGAGAGCTCGCAGGAGCTCCTCCGCTTCCCCCTCGCCGTCACGCCCGACGGTGACGGCGCCCTCGTCGTGGGCTGGCAGATCGCCAAGGGCACGGTGAGCGCGGCGGTCTGGCGGTTCGACGGCAGGACCTGGACCACCGCGACCCTCCCGGACGGCGACGCCGCGCTGGCCGCCCGCTGCTGGGACGGCACCTGCCACGTCGTCGGCCGCAGCAAGGGCAAGCTCGCCTGGTGGTCCGGCCCGGAGTGGAAGAAGCTGACCACCCCGGACATCCCGGTCGGTGACAACCAGAACCTCGCCGCACCCGTCCCGGTCAACGGCACCCCGACGCTGTTCGTCGACCACAACGGCGTGAAACTGGTGTCCGAAAAGGACGAACGGCCGGCGGACGGCCCGACCGGCGAGGTCAAGGCGGCCGAGGTGGCCGGCGGTCAGGTCTTCGTGATCGCGGGCGACCGCCTGTGGCGCGTCACCTAGCCAGCAACGCCCGCAGGGTCTCCAGCCCGTCCAGCACGGCCTTCCGCTCCGCGGGGGAGGCCGCTTCCAACGCCGCGGTGAGCCGCCCGTAAGGCCCTTCGGACAGCTCACGCGTGTACCCGTGCACCGGCTCGGTCACCCGCACGCGGGTGTAGCGGCGGTCATGGGGGTCGGCCTCCCGCGTCACGAGCCCGCGCGCCTGCAGCCGGTCCACGATCCCGGACGTCGTCGAGTGCGACAGGCTCAACCGCCGCGCCAGCTCGGTCACCGTCGCCGACCCCTCGGTCACCAGTGACCTGATCAAGCTGACCTGCGGCGCGGTCAGCCCGCTGCGCGCCCGGTCACCGCTCGGCTCGATCGACGTCGTCAGCAACTCCTGCCGCAACGCGCGCAAGTGCGCCATCACGGATTCCGCGTCCTGGAAAGCGTCGACCACGGCGCGAAGTCTAAGGTACGTTGGACACGACGCGTCGCATACGACGGATCAGGGGATCTGGCCGGCGACGAGGCTCGGCCGCGGCCACCCCGACCCGGACAACGCCTCGAGACTCACCGACTCGGTGGTGCTCGGCAAACCGCACCAAGCCACAGAAGAAGAGGAGAACGAGCGCCACACCTGGATGCGCAGGATGCTCACGCCGTCGTTCTCCGCCAGGAACATGGAGGCGCTGCGCCCACGCGTGCGGCACCTCGTCGACGGCCTGCTCGACGACCTCACGCGCCTGCCCCAGCCGGCGAACTTCCACGAGGCGGTGTCGTTCCCGCTGCCGGTCCTGGTCATCTGCGGACTGCTCGGCGCCTCTGGACCTACATGGGTGAGCTCGTCGAACGCAAGAAGAAGGAACCCGGCGACGACGTCATCACCCGTCTGATCGAAGGCACGCCACCAGGCCAGGAAGAAATGATCGCAGCGCCGGCCTGCTGTTCGCCGGCCACGAGACGACCGTCGCCGTCATCGACCGCGGCGTCATGCTGCTGGGCCTCAACCCCGGCCAGTGGGACGCACTCCGCGACGCCCCCACGACCATCCCGGACGTCGTCGAGGAGATCCTGCGCCACCGCTCACCGGTCTCGGCGCCGCGGGAAGACGCCGGCATGCCCCGGTACGCGATGTCCGACATCGAGGTCGAAGGCGTCCGCATCCCGGCAGACGATCTCGTCCTGCTCGGCATCGACCAGGCCAACCGCGACGAGGACCGCTTCCCCGACCCGGCGGCCTTCACGTCACGCGAGTCCAACCCGCACCTCACCTTCGGCCACGGCCCGAGGTCCTGCGTCGGCGCACCGCTCGCGCGCGTCGAACTGACCGAGGTCTTCGGCGCCCTCGTCACGCGGTTCGAGACGTTCGGCCTAGCGGTCGACGTGGCGCAACTCACCCCCAGGACGGAACAGCTGGTGGGCGGAGTGGCCGAACTCCCGGTGCGCTGGACGGCCCCGTGACCTGGTCCGCATCGATAAAGTAACCCTGCACGCTCAACGCGCTCCGCAGCGTGATGCCCGGTTTCGGATCGCATTGCGCTGCTTGTCCCACATCTTCCGGTCATTGCATTCACCCGGATGCGTCAGGTCCATCCGTGCCCGCAGCAGGAACTTCACGGTGAATACAGCGATCTGGACGCACAATGGTCACGCTTGGACACACAATTGCCGAGAGTCAACTGTTGATGTGGCTGTTCGCCCGCCCATTCCGCCACGCATGGGTGACTATGGCCCGGTCAGTGGGCCCCCCGCGTAATGGTGGGGGTGGGCGGCGGTCCGCCAGATCGGCGGTTAATCTCTTGCAACTCGTCCACTGCAATCCAGTGCGCCGACGTCGCAACCACCGGGGAGAGGACTGAACACGGGTGGCCGGATTTCTGTTGCGGCGGTTGGTCAACTACGTGGTGCTCGCCCTCGTGGCGACGTTCCTCGCGTTCACGTTGGCCTCCGTCACCTTTGACCCGATCGGGGTGCTGCAGCAACGCAACCCACCGCCACCGGCGGCGTCGATCGAGGCCAAGAAACGAGACCTCCACCTCGACCAGCCGATCCCGCAGCGGTTCGTGACCTGGATGGGCGGTGTGGTGCAGGGCGACTTCGGCCGCACCATCGCCGACCGCCCGATCACCGACGAGCTGGGCAGGCGCATCGGCGTGAGCTTGAGGCTGTTCCTGCTCGGCATCACGATCGGCATCCTGTTCGGCGTGCTGCTCGGCGTGGTGAGCGCGATCAGGCAGTACAAGTTCAGCGACTACTTCGCGACCTTGTTCTCCTTCATATTGCTGTCGACGCCGGTCTTCGTGCTGGGCACGTTGCTCAAGATGGGCGCGCAGGGCATCAACGACTCGATCGGCACCAACGTGCTGATCTTCGTCGGTGAGCAGACACCAGGCTTCCAGGGCAACTGGTTCGAGCACCTCGGCGACCGGCTGCAGCACCTGATCGTGCCGACCCTCGCGATCGCGCTCGGCCAGATCGCCTACTACAGCCGCTACCAGCGCTCGTCGATGCTCGACGTGCTGGGCAGCGACTTCCTGCGCACCGCGCAGGCCAAGGGCCTCACCCGCCGCAAGGCGCTGTTCAAGCACGGCCTGCGCACCGCGCTGATCCCGATGGCGACGCTGTTCGCGTTCGGTTTCGGCCTGCTCGTGGTCGGCGGCACCTTCACCGAGCGGATCTTCGGCTGGTTCGGCATGGGTGACTGGCTGGTCACCGGCATCTCGGCGCAGGACACGAACGTGACCGCCACGGTGACGCTGTTCGTCGCGGTGTGCGTGCTGTTCTCCGGCTGGCTCGCCGACGTGCTGTACGCCGCGCTCGACCCCCGAATCCGTGTGAACTAGGCAAGGTGACGACGACGTGACCGTGATCCTCAACGAGGGCGACTCCGCGGGAACCGCCGGCGCCGCCTCTGGCAGCCCCGTCGACGCCGCGCCCGAACCGGGCAAGGCGATGACGCGTGGCCGGCTGGTGCTCATCCGCTTCATGCGCAACAAGCTGGCGCTGGTCGGCCTGGCCATCATCGTGGCGATGTACCTGCTCGCGTTCCTCGGGCCGCTGCTGACGCAGTGGTCCTACGAGGACCGCGACTACACCGCGTTCCTGCAGCCGCCCTACGCCGACCACATCTTCGGCACCGACAAGATCGGCACGGACATGTTCGCGCTCACCATGCGCGGACTGCAGAAGTCGCTGATCATCGGTCTGCTGGTGGCGCTGATCTCGACGACGGTGGCAGCCATCGTCGGCGCGGCGGCCGGCTACTTCCTCGGTGTCGCCGACAAGGCGCTCATGTGGGTGGTCGACCTGCTGCTCGTGTTGCCGTCCTTCCTGATCATCGCCATCCTCAGCCCGTGGTTCCGTGGCAAGTCGTGGTGGCTGCTCGTGCTCATGCTGGCGGCGTTCCAGTGGATGATCACCGCGCGCATCGTGCGCGGTATGACGCTGACGCTGAAAGAGCGCGAGTTCGTGAAGGCTGCCCGGTTCATGGGGCAGCCGGCACGGACGATCATCGCCAAGCACATCGTCCCCAACATGGCGTCGCTGCTGATCATCGACGCCACCATCAACGTCGGTTCCGCCGTGCTCGCCGAGACCGGCCTGAGCTACTTCGGTTTCGGCGTGCAGTCGCCCGACGTCTCACTCGGCACGCTGATCGGCGGCAACGCCGAGTCCGCGACGACCTTCCCGTGGCTGTTCCTGTTCCCGGCGGGCTTCCTCGTCGTGTTCGTGCTGGCGGTGAACTGGGTCGGCGACGGTCTGCGTGACGCGCTCGACCCCACCTCCACGCGCGTGCGCAAGCGGGAGAAGAAGGACACCAAGGAGAAGGCCGCCTGATGACCAGTTCGGAGATCCTGTTCGACTCGCCGGCCGACCCGGTGGTCGAAGGACCGGTTCTGCAGGTCGAAGACCTCCACGTGTCCTTCCCCAGCGAGGCGGGCCGCGTGCAGGCCGTGCGCGGGCTGAGCTACCAGGTCTCGCCCGGCGAGGTCCTCGGCATCGTCGGCGAGTCCGGTTCGGGCAAGTCGGTGTCGTCGCTCGCGGTCATGGGCCTGCTGCCCTCGTCCGCGCGCATCACCGGCTCCATCAAGTTCCAGGGCCGTGAGCTCATCGGCCGCACCGACACGGAGCTGTCGAAGATCCGCGGCCGGCGCATCTCGATGGTGTTCCAGGACCCGCTGTCCGCGCTGACGCCGGTCTACACCGTCGGCGACCAGATCGCCGAGGCGATCCTGGTGCACCGCGGCGGCGCCGTCTCGAAGCAGGCCGCCAACAAGCGCGCGGTCGAGCTGCTCGACCTCGTCGGCATCCCGAACGCCGCCGAACGCGCCAAAGCGTTCCCGCACGAGTTCTCCGGCGGCATGCGGCAGCGCGCGGTGATCGCCATGGCGATCGCCAACGACCCCGACCTGATCATCGCCGACGAGCCGACCACCGCGCTCGACGTGACGGTTCAGGCCCAGGTGCTGCAGCTGCTCGAGACCGCGCAGGAGGTCACCGGCGCGGGCATCGTGATCATCACCCACGACCTCGGCGTCGTCGCCGGGTTCGCGGACCGGCTGATGGTCATGTACGCGGGCCGCGCCGTGGAGACCGGCAAGGTCGACGAGATCTACCAGCAGCCGCGCATGCCGTACACGCTCGGCCTGCTCGGCTCGATCCCGCGCCTCGACGTCGGCGAGAAGCAGCCGCTCGTCCCGATCACCGGCCAGCCGCCGTCGCTCACGGACCTTCCTCCGGGATGCCCGTTCGCGCCGCGCTGCCCGATGGTCGTCGACGCCTGCCACACCGCGGAACCGCCGCTGATCGAGGTGGACGGCTCGGCCGAGCACCACGCCGCGTGCATCCGCACCGGTGAGATCGCCGCGACCGACGCCGAGGGTGCCGAGGCAGCCGCCGAGATCTTCGGTGCCGAGGTCGTCGAGGAGGCCGAGATCGCCAAGGTGCCGCGCGAGCAGCGTGACACCGTGCTGGAGCTCGACCACCTGGTCAAGGAGTACCCGATCAACAAGGGCGTGGTGTTCAAGCGCCGCGTCGGCACCGTGCACGCCGTGGCCGGCATCTCGTTCGACATCCGCGAGGGCGAGACCCTCGGCCTCGTCGGCGAGTCGGGCTGCGGCAAGACCACGACGCTGATGGAGATCCTCGGCCTGCAGAAGCCGATGGCCGGCGAGATCTCCGTGCTCGGCACGAACGTGTCCTCTTTGGACTCCAAGCGCCGCAAGGCGATCCGCCGCGACTTGTCGGTCGTGTTCCAGGACCCGATGGCGTCGCTCGACCCGCGCCTGACGATCAACGACGTGATCGCCGAGCCGATGCAGGTGCACGGCTACGGCAAGGACGAGATCAACCGGCGCGTGCCGGAGCTGATGCGTCTCGTCGGCCTGCGCCCGGAACAGCTCTCCCGGTATCCGGGCGAGTTCTCCGGCGGTCAGCGGCAGCGCATCGGCATCGCGCGGGCGCTCGCGCTGGAACCGAAGCTCGTCGTGCTCGACGAGCCGGTGTCCGCGCTCGACGTCTCCATCCAGGCGGGTGTCATCAACCTGCTGGAGGAGCTGAAGGCCAAGCTCGGCCTCGCGTACCTGTTCGTGGCCCACGACCTGTCGGTGGTGCGCCACATCGCGGACCGCGTGGCCGTGATGTACCTGGGGAAGATCATCGAGATCGGCGAGGTGGACTCGGTGTTCGACGCGCCGCGCCACCCGTACACGCAGGCGTTGCTGTCGGCGATCCCGATTCCCGACCCCGTCAAGGAACGCCAGCGGGAGAGGATTCTCCTGACCGGCGATCTGCCGAGCCCGGCGAACCCGCCGTCCGGCTGCCGGTTCCGCACCCGGTGCTTCCTGCACGCCTCGCTGCCTCCCGAGAAGCAGCGCACGTGCATCGAGCTGGAACCGCCGCGCGAGGTGCAGGCCTCCGACCACGAGGCCGCCTGCCACTTCGCCCAGATCCGTCAGGTCCTCTGAGTCTCAGATGACCTGCGAGCACGAAGGAACAGTGTCCCCGGCAACTGGTGTCCGGGCACGAGGGAGGTTCACGACAGTGAGTCGACGTACCAAGGTGGGAGTGACCGCGCTGGTCGCGGTCGCCCTCACGCTTACCGCGTGTGGGGGGCCCAGCAAGACGGACTCCGGGCTCAAGGGCGCGGACAACGCGGTGGGTCAGGCGGACATCAACCCGCAGGACGCGTCCAAGGTCAAGGACGGCGGCGAGTTCCGCTGGCCGGTTGACCAGCTGCCGGACAACTGGAACTACAACCAGCTCGACGGCACCAACGCCGACGGCCGGCGCATGATCGACACGATGATCCCGAACCTGTACCGGCAGAAGGCCGACTCCACGATCGAGATCAACAAGGACTACCTCGAGGACGCGAAGGTCGCCTCCACCGACCCGCAGGTCCTCGAGTTCAAGATCAACCCGAAGGCCAAGTGGTCGGACGGCACCCAGCTGTCGTGGCAGGACTTCGAGGGCATGTGGAAGGCCCTCAACGGCACCGACAAGGCCTTCGAGGTCGCCGGCACCACCGGCTACGAGGACATCGAGAAGGTCGAGAAGGGCGCGACCGACCAGGACGTCAAGGTCACGTTCAAGAAGAAGTTCGCCGAGTGGAAGGGCCTCTTCTCGCCCCTCTACCCGAAGGCCGCCTACGCGACGGCCGAGGAGTTCAACAAGGGCTGGGCCGACGCCCCGAAGATCACCGCCGGTCCGTTCAAGATCGGCACGATCGACCGCACCGGCAAGGTCGTCACCGTCGTCCGTGACGACGCGTGGTGGGGCCAGAAGCCGAAGCTGGACAAGATCACGTTCCGTCAGGTCGACCGTCCCGCCGTCGCGGACGCGCTCGCCAACGGCCAGATCGACTTCTTCGACATCGGCTCGAGCGTCGACAACTTCGCCAAGGCGAAGACCATGCAGGGTGTCACCATCCGTCAGGCGATCTCGCCCGACTACTCGCACATCACGTTCAACGGCGCGGACACCTCGCTCCTCAAGGACCCGAAGCTCCGCGTCGCGCTGATGCGCGGCATCGACACCAAGACCATCACGCGCGCGCTGCTCGGCCAGATGCTCAAGGGCGACGCGCAGGTCACGGGTAACCACTTCTTCCTGCTGGGCACGAAGGAGTACAAGGACAACTCGTCCATCGCGTCGTTCGACAAGGAAGCCGCGAAGAAGCAGCTCGACGAGCTGGGCTGGAAGCTCGAGGGTGAGACCCGGAAGAAGGACGGCAAGGAGCTCGTCGTCCGCTACGTCATCCCGACGCCGAACCCCGTCTCCGACCAGATCGCGAAGCTCGTGCAGTCGCAGCTGAAGGAGGTCGGCGCCAAGGTCGACATCCAGGCCGTTCCGTCGACCGACTTCTTCAAGCAGTTCGTGAACGTCGGCAACTTCGACATGACCGGCTTCCGCTGGCTGGCCTCGGCCACGCCGATCTCGGACGGCAAGGGCATCTACTACCTCGACCCGAACAGCACCAACCAGAACTACGGTCGCATCGGTTCCGAAGAGGTCAACAAGCTGCTCGACCAGGCGAACGGTGAGCTCGACGACACCAAGCGCGCCGAGCTCGCGAACGAGGCCGACAAGAAGATCTGGGAGCTGGGCCACCAGCTGCCGCTCTACCAGCTGCCCGGCGCGGTCGCGGTGAAGAGCAACGTGGCGAACTTCGGTGCCGTCGCGTACGCGAACCGCCCGTACGACTACATCAACATGGGCTTCACCCAGTGACGTGTAGTTAGCTGTTGAACGGCCCGGCGGGTCTTCCCGCCGGGCCGTTCGCTTCTGTTTGGAGCTTGTCTTGTTGCGTTCCCGGGTTCGTGCGCTGCGCCATGGTGTTCTTGCCACGGCGGTCGTGTTGTTCGTCTGCTTCGTCGTCGCGCTGTTCTCGTGGCTGTCCTATTCGGACGACCGCGATCTGTTGTCCTCCATGACTTCGCGCGAGGTCGGCAACGTCGTGTCGTTCGCCGACGGCGCGGTGGAGGTGCGGTGGCCGACCGGATCCGCTCGTGTTCCCCACGAGAACGGCGACCGGATCGTGGGCAGGCAGACACAGGTGGCGTTCGATCCCGCGCACCCCGATCGCGCGGTGATTCCCGGCGCGGACCTGTTGCTGGAGACCGATCGCGCGCTGGGTGGCGTGACGTTCTCGATCGCGGTGGCGTTGCTGGTGGTGCTCGCCGGTCTGGTGCGGGGGTTCCTGGCCGTCCGGTCCGCGCGTGCCGAACCGGTCACCGTGTCCGTGCGGCGGATCCGGTTGCAGTCGGGGCTGATGGTGCGGTCGTGGCTGGAGATCGACGGCCCGGCCGAGCGGTGGCTGCCCGTCTACTACGACCCGGTGCTCGTGACGCTGCCGTCGCCCGTCGACGTCGAGCTGCGCGGCGGCCGGGTCGCCGTGGTGGACGGCGCGACGATCTACCCGTCGGGCCGGCCGGTGCACAAGCACCCGCGCGGCAGGCGGATCGACAACCCCGTGCAGCCCGACCCGGAGACGCGGGCTCCCCGCGGCCTGACGGCTCAGCTGCGGGTGGACGCGGTGTTCGTCGTGCCCGCGCCGATCGTGGGCCTGTTCTGGGCTTACCTGGACGGCAGCGGTTTCACGGGCTGGATCACGGCGACGGTGATCGCCGCCGCGCTGGGCCTGTGGTGGGGCGCGTTCCGCGGTTCCGACCCGTCGTAATGCTTTGGACCGGTTGAGCGACCTCCTTCCGTAGGAGGCCGCTATGACCGACGTGACTCTGCGCGTCCACGAGGACGGGGCCGACGACGAGCGCATCGAGCAGCTCACCGCCTTCCTGCGGTCCGAGTTGCGGGAACTGGCCCCTGTCTCCAGCGTTTCCGGCGAGGCTCCCGAGGGCGCCAAGGTCCTCGACGTGGCCGAGCTCGGCACCATCCTCACCACCGTCTCGCAGTCCACGGTCCTGGCCGCGCTGATCAACGCCGTGTCCTCGTGGCTGGGCCAGCGCCGCGAGCGGTCCGTGACCGTGGCAGCCGACGGCGACGAGCTGGAACTGACCGGCGCCCCCACGGAAGCCGAGCGCGCTCGAGCCGCGGAGTGGCTGGAAAGACGCCGTCCCAAGCGCTACGCGTTGATCATCGCGAGCTACGAGTTCACCGACCCCGGCCTGTCCGCCCTGCGCGCCCCGGCCCACGACGCCGCCCGCCTCGGTGAGGTCCTGGCCGACCCGCGCATCGGCGGCTTCGACGTGCGCACCCTGATCAACACCTCCGCCCCCGAGGTGAACGAGGCCGTCGAGGACTTCTTCGCCGACCGCGAGCCGGACGACCTCCTGGTCCTGCACTTCTCCGGCCACGGCGTGAAGGACGAGGCGGGCGAGCTGCACTTCGCCACCTCCGGAACCAGGCTCAACCGCCTCGCGGGCACCGCGGTCTCCGCCGATTTCGTGGCCCGCCGCATGAACCGCTCACGCTCCCGCCGCATCGTCCTGCTGCTCGACTGCTGCTACTCCGGCGCGTTCGGCAGGGGCATGGTCGCCCGCGCCGGCGGCTCCGTGGGCCTGGAGGAACAGTTCGGCGGCAGCGGCAGGGCCGTGATCACGGCTTCGTCGTCCATGGAGTACGCCTTCGAGGGCGCCGCGGTGGCCGACTCCTCCGAGGGCGAGCCGTCGGTCTTCACCTCGGCCCTGGTGGAGGGCCTGGAGTCCGGCGACGCCGACCGCGACCAGGACGGCCACGTCGGCCTGGACGAGCTCTACGAGTACGTCTACGACAGGGTCCGCCGCGTCACCCCGCACCAGACTCCGGGCAAGTGGATGCTCGACGTGCGCGGTGACCTGCGCATCGCCCGCCGTGCCCGTCCGGTCTCGGTGCCCGCCGCGCTGCCCTCCGACCTGCAGGAAGCCATCGACCACACGCTGCCGGGCGTGCGGGCCGGCGCGATTCCCTCGCTGGTCCGGATGCTGTCGGTGGCACACGAGGGCCGGGTGCTGGCGGCGCGGCTGGCGTTGCGGCGGCTGGCGGAGGACGACAGCCGGATGGTGGCGACGGCAGCGGCGAAGGCCCTGGAGGAGCGGACGCGGCCCGGCGTTCCCGCGCCGACCTCGCAGATCGCCTCGCGGGGGAGCGCCGCTCCCGATGCGGCCAAGGCTCGCGCAGGCGTCCCCTCCGATCGGGAACCCCCGCGTTCCACGGTACTCAGCGGGTCTGACACCCCGGCGAGCGCCGATCGAGCGGGCGGCGGTGGTCAGGCCGACCGGCCTGACGAACGAGACACCGGACGCGGGCGGTCTCGGCTCACCGCGTCGGGTGCCGGCTCGGCCACGCAGGGACTGAGCGCCGCACGGGTACCGGACTCCGCGACCAGGCCCGCCGCCACGCCGCCGAGCCTCAAGACCGCTGTGCCGCGCCTGACCGCCGGCCTGGCGCTGGTGCTCCTCGTCGCCGGTCTCATGGCAGTCTCCGGCGGACTGCTGGGGCACCTGAGCGACACCACTCCCAGCACCGCGCTGTTCGGCACGCTCTGGCCGTGGGCGCTGGTCGCGGCGATGTTCGTCCTGACCTGCCGCGACCACCCGTGGGTGCCCGGCGCGGCCCTCGGCCTGCTGGCGGGCACGACCGGCCTGCTCGGCGGCAGCGGCGGGAACTACCCGTGGTTCCTGCTGGGCATGGCCGCGGTGATCATCGCCGTCGCCTGCCAGACCAGCCCCGTGTGGCTGGCAGCCGCGGGAGCCGTGCTCGGCGCGGCAGGACTCCTCCTGGTCGCGGACTCGGCAGACACCCTGGAAACGATCAACGGTGACGCCGAGGACGTCGCGTTCCTCGTCCTCGCGGTAGGACTCCTGGGCCTGGCGGGATACCGCGTGTGGCGCGAACGAGCGTGGGTCAGCGCGATCGCACCGGCCCTTCTGCTGCTCGACGCGATCCTCACCCTGACGGGCGGCGTCCCGCTGTACGTCACCCACGCCAGTTTCGCGGGCCTCATCATGGTTCCGCTGATCGCCACACTGACCAGCGGCACCGCCAGGTTCGCCGGCCACGTCACCGTCGCGGCCGGACTGCTGGTGCGCGCCAACGAGTACGTGTCCGCCAGTGAACCCTCGTTCACCAGCGTCGCCCACGTGACCCTGCCCCTGGCCGCGGCGTTGGTCGCCTACTTCTCGCGTTCGCGCTGAGCCTTGCGCCGCTTGCCCTCGTGCATCGCGACCACCCGCGCGACCGGGATGCCGTGCCCTTCGGTGACCAGGTCGTCCGGCAGCCGCTGCGGCTCGGGCATGAGCTCGCTCCACGGGTCGCCGTCGAACCGCGTCCTGACGGTGAAGTCGGCCGGGGTGACGTCGGCGAGCGAGTCCCACGGCACCGGGAACGAGATCGGCAGGCCTTCCCGCAGCCGCGGGCTGTAGGCGGCGACGACCGTGGCACCCCACGCCCGCGTCGAGTCGAGGAACACCTTCCCGTCCCGGTCGGCTCGGATGTAGGCGGTCGTGGCGAGTGACGGATCGAGCTTCTCCGCCCGTGCCGCCACCGCCCGCGTCGCCGCGGCCACGTCGTCCGGATCGTGCTTCTCCAGCGGTACGAAGATGTGCACACCCTTGGCACCGCTGGTCTTCACCGCGCCCTGAAGGCCCGCCTGAGCGAGCGCCTCGCGGATCAGGAACGCCGACCCGGCCACGACGTCGAAACCGGCACCCTCCGGCGGGTCGATGTCGAGCACCATGTGCGTCTGGTGGTCGTCCCCAAAATGATCCTTGAGGAACAACGGCACGTGGTACTCGACCGCGCGCTGGTTCGCGAACCACATCAGCGTCTGCTTGTCGTCGCACAACGCGTACTTGATCTGGCGGTGCGACGTCTCCGCCCAGACGTCGACGGTCTTGACGAACGAGGGCGTGTACTTGGGGACGTTCTTCTGCATGAACGGCTCCTGGCCGCGCAGGATCCGCCACACCGACAGCGGCCGTCCCGCGAGCACGGGCACGAACCGGTCGGCGACGAAGTCCAGGTACTCCACCAGGTCGCCCTTGACCGTGCCACCGAAGAGCGGCTGGTCGAGACTGGAGAACTTCACCTGGTCACTGCTCATCGGGAACCTCGAGTTCGTCTCTGGCGGCCCACTCCAGCAGCGGTTCGATCGACCACACCGCGTCGTCGATGCCGGCGTGCAGGTCTCCCAGTTCGGAGTAGCGCTTCGGCACGGTGGCGATGGTGAACTCGCGCGGGTCGACGTCCGGGATCTCGTCCCACCGGATCGGCGTCGACACCGTGGCCTCGGCGACACCGCGCACCGAGTAGGCGCTGGCGATCGTCCGGTCACGCGTGTTCTGGTTGTAGTCGACGAAAACGAGCGACGGATCCCGGTCCTTGCGCCACCACGTGGTCTCCACGTCGTCCGGTGCCCGGCGTTCGACCTCGTGCGCGAACGCCAAAGCCGCCTTGCGCACGTCCTGGAACCCGTAGTCGGGCTTGATCCGCACGTAGACGTGCAGGCCCTTGCTGCCCGACGTCTTCGGGAACCCGACCGCGCCGAGCTCCGCGAGCACCTCCTCGACCACCAGAGCCACCCTGCGCACCCTGTCGAACGGGCACGTCGGGCCGGGATCGAGGTCGATGCGCCACTCGTCGGGTTTCTCGGTGTCGGCGGCACGGGAGTTCCACGGGTGGAACTCCACAGTGGACATCTGCACGGCCCAGATCACGTCGGCGATGTGCGTGACGCAGAGTTCGTCCGCATGGCGGTTGTAGCGCGGAAAATGCACCCGCACGGTCCGCACCCACGGCGGCGCGCCGTGCGGAAGCCTTTTCTGGTGCACTTTCTCGCCGGTGACGCCCTCGGGGAAGCGGTGCAGCATGCACGGCCGTTCCCGCAGCGCGCGGACGATTCCGTCGCCGACGGACAGGTAGTAGTTCGCGAGATCCAGTTTCGTCTCGCCGCGCGCGGGAAAGTAGACGCGGTCGGGGTTGGAGATCCGCACGACGCGGTCCTCCACCTCTAGCTCCACAGCCGGGGACTTGCCCATGCCGCCACGCTAGCCGTTTCCAGGCGTTTCCTCAGCCCGAACGGTGTCTGCATCGACGCCGCGGTGCCCACGCCCGGTACCGGCCTCGGCAGGACCGCAGGTCAGAGCCTCTGCTCGAGGACATTCGCTCGTTGGCCGACCGGGTCACCCGTTGCTGACCCGCGCCAGGGCGCGCGGGTGCTCTCACGTGTCCACCCTGATCGGTGACGCCGGCCGGAAGGCTTCCGTGAACGGGGCCGGCAACGTCATGATGTCCTTTGTGGACGGTTCCTGAGGGTCGGCGTCACGCCTGATGCCGCAACAGAGATCCATCTGCCTGTGATTCGCAGCCGCTGTAGTTTGCGGGTGTGGATCTTTTTTCGCTTTCTCTGGGGGAACTGCTCACCACCGTCGGTGAGCTCACGGACGACGACTTCGAACGGCCGTCCGGATGCGCGGGCTGGCTGGTGCGGGATCTGGTGTGCCACCTCGTCATCGACGCGCAGGACGTGCTGATCACGCTGGTCACGCCCACCGCGGATCCCGTGACGCACGACTCCGTGACCTACTGGAACGTCGCGCACGAGCCTTCTGGCGATCCGCTGGCGGCGCTGACCGTCCGGCTCGCCGCCGCGTACGGCGAGCCGCGGCTGCTGAAGTTCCACGTCGACGACGTGGGCCAGGCCGCGTTGCGGGCCGCTCAGCTCGCCGATCCGACGCTCAAGGTCAGCACCCGGGGCATGGTGCTGGGCACGGCCGGCTACCTGGGCGCCTACGTCTGGGAGTGGACGCTGCACCACCTCGACCTGGTCATGCACCTGCCGGACGCGGCCGGTCCGCGTGCGGAGACGCTGGCCCGGTGTCGCGAGATGCTGGAGCAGCTCGCCGGTGGTTTCCCGGCTTCGTGGTCGGACGAGGACGTGCTGCTGGTTGGAACAGGACGGCGCGCCCCGACCGAAGCGGAGCGCGCGGAACTCGGAGACCTCGCGATCCCGTTCGTCCTGGGCTGAGAACTGCCGGGCGTCGAAACCCTGACCACGGCCTACTAGGACTCGTCCTCGAGGCGCGCCTTCTCCGCGAGCCGTGCCTCCTCGGCGCGGAACTCCTTGTAGGTCTCTCGCTCGCGCACCAGCCAGTCCGGGTTCTCTTCCTTGATCGCGTTGATCTGGTCGGTGGTGAGCGCCTCGGTGATGCCGGCACGCACCAGGCCGCTGGTCGAGATGCCGAGCTTCTGCGCGATCAGCTGCTTGGGGTGCGGGCCGTTGCGGCGCAGCTCCCGCAGCCACTCCGGCGGGTTGGCCTGCAGCTCGTTGAGCTCGTCGCGCGACACGAGACCCGCACGGAACTCCTCGGGCGTGGCCTCGAGGTACACGCCCAGCTTCTTGGCGGCGGTGGCGGGCTTCATGGTCTGCTGCGACTTCATGGCACAAAGAGTAACCGCAGCGTCCGGTAGCCTCAGCACGTGACCGGATCGTTCACGCTCGCGTACGTCCCAGGTGTGACGCCGGGCAAGTGGGCACGGGTCTGGCAGGAACGCCTGCCGGAGACCTCGCTGACCCTCGTACAGGTGACCGCCGCCGAAGCCGCTGGGAAAGTGCGGTCAGGTGAGGCTGACGCCGCGCTGCTCAGACTGCCCGGCGACCGCGAGGGCCTGCACGCGATCCCGCTCTACACCGAGACCACCGTTGTCGTCTTCCCCAAGGACCACGAGTTCGCGGCCGCCGACGAACTGTCCCTTCAGGACCTGAAGGAGCAGGTCCTGTGGCAGCCGCTCGACGACACGCTGGAGTGGGACGAACCGCCGGGGCAGCCGCCGGTCGAGCGTCCGGAGACCACCGCGGACGCGATCGAGATCGTGGCCGCCGGTGTCGGGCTGCTGGTCGTGCCGCAGTCGCTGGCGAGGCTGCACCACCGCAAGGACCTGAAGTACGTGCCGCTGAGCGACGCGCCGCAGTCACGGGTGGCGCTGTCGTTCCCGATCCGCGACGAGAACCCCGAGCTGGTCGAGCACATGATCGGCATCGTCCGCGGCCGCACGGTCAACAGCACCCGCGGACCGCAGCAGGAGCCGGCCAGGAAACAGCAGCAGCAGCGACGGAACCCCGCACCCAGGCAGCAGAAACAGCCGGCCAAGCGCGCGAAACCCCGCCGCGGTCGTTAGTGCGGTCGTGCACGGTGATCGTCTGACTCCGTCGTGCTCGAACCGCTGTTCTTCCAGCGGCAACGCTGCGTAGCCGGGAAGACGCCGGGTTGCCACGGCCGGTGCCGATTCACCGCAGACGTGCGAAAGAGGGGAGGGATCGTGCTCTTCGACGTCGGTCGCCTGCTGCACGAGGAGTTCCTCCCCGTCTACCGCGCCGCCGCCGCCGACACCGACGGGTGGGAGGAGATGGCCGTGTCCGTCGCGCACCGCGCCGGCTCGCGTCTCGCTTCGGCGAGGATCTCCATCGCGCACATGGTGATGGCGCTGCGGTCGACCGACAGGTTGCTGACCGAGGCCATGCTGGACGACGGCGGTGACGCCCGTGCGCTCGCCGCTGCCGGTACCGCGTTGGCCGCCGAGCTGATGTCCGCGTTCTGCGCCGGGGACGACGGGCTGGCGGACGCGGTGCTCGCCGGAAGCGCGCCCGACGGCGCGGCCGCGTTCTACACAGTCGTCTCGGTGCGCGGCGCCTTGCCAAACCAGGTGGTAAGCGCTTTCCGTGACCGTGGGCCAGTGCTTCTGGCGACATCCGGGCACCTTCTGCTGCCCGCCGCCGAAGCGGCGGCACTGTCGTTGTGCCTGGACGTGCAGGAGGAGTTCGGCGGTGAGGTGTGGTTCTCCGTCGCGGAACGGCCTGTCGCGCGCATGGCGTTGGCGCGCAGGGAAGTCGACGAGATCGATGCGTTGGTCGCGTCACTCGGCCGTCCGCCCGGGGTGTACCGGATCGACGACGTGCTGCTCGAGAGCGCCGTGATGGAGACCCCGGAGGCGCGCGACGAGCTCGGGAAGGTCCTCGCGCCGTTGCTGGCGAACCCCGTTCTCGTCGAGACGGTCCTCGCCTTGCTCGAAGCGGACGGCAACCGGGCGGTGGCTGCCAAGAAGCTGTTCATCCACCGCAGCACGATCGACTACCGGTCGTGGCAGATCGAGCAGCTCACCGGACTGTCCCCCGTCAACCCTCGCGACCTCGCCGTTCTCGGCACTGCGATCGGCATGGGCGGCGAACGTTAAGGCTGTCCCAAGCCATCTGTGCCAACTGTCGACAGTTGCCTACCGTCCTGGTGTGACACCGCAAGCCCTCCAGGGAGGCGACGCGTGACCACCGTGGTGGACAGCCGACTGCTCAACGACGTGCTGCGTGACATCCTCAGCCCGTTCGACCTGCCTCCCGTGGAGGACGTGGCCACCCGCCGTCAGCTCGCCAGGGCACTGCTTTCCGGTCGCGACAACGGGTTCGAGGGCCTCGCACTGGCCTACGCGGTGGTCGCGTTCAGTGCGTCCACTGAGGACGGTGTGGCCGAAGTGCTCGCGGCCGTGCGGGACAACGCCGACGTGCTCGTGCTCGACGGCACTCGCGGCGGCTACCTCTTGCTGCCGTGCGCTCAGGACCAGCACGCCGGACTGGCCAGGGAACTGCACGACCGCGTCGGCGGCGAGGTGTGGATGGCGGTCGCGTGGGCTCCCCGGCGCGACCTCGCCTCCGCCCGTGCGACGGCGGCGGACGTGCTGCGGATCGCCAACGGCCGTGCTCCGGGCGTCTACGAGCTGCGCCACGTGTTGGCGGACTTCGCGGTGCTGCGCCAGCCGCACGTCTCCGAACGGCTGGCCCGCATGATCGAACCCGTGGTGGCGCAACAGCACCTGCTGGACGCGTTGCGGGCGTTCATCTCCGAGGACGGCAACCGGGCGGCGGCGGCGCGGCGGCTGGACATCCACCGCAGCACGCTCGACCACCGCCTGCGGCTGGTCGAACGGCTCACCGGCCACCGCCCGGCCTCACCGCGCGCGCTGCTGACGCTGAGCGTCGCGCTGACCGCCCACTCGTGCCCGGAAGTGCCGCTGCCTCACTGACTCCGCGCGCTGATCTGCTCGCGGAGCCGGTCCTCCTGCGCCTTCTGCTCGTCCGTCATGACGTCCTCGAACGCCTCGGCGCCGTGGACCTGCCGGATCTCGACCTCGCCGCTCTGGAACGGCGCCTTCTTGAGCCACTCCACGGCGTCCTGCAGCGAGGGCAGCTCCCAGATCCAGAACCCGGCGATCAGTTCCTTGGTCTCGGCGAACGGGCCGTCGATGACCGTCGTCGCGCCCTTGGCGTCGAACGCGACCCGCGCGCCCTTGGAGCTCGGGTAGAGGCCGTCGCCCGCGAGCATCACACCGGCCTTCACCAGCTCCTCGTTGTAGTTGCCCATCGCGGTCAGCTCCTCGGCCGTGGGCATCTGGCCGTTCTCGGACTCGGGGGACGCCTTGACGATGACCATGAACCGCATCTCGATCTCCTCGTGTCTGGTGTGTCCGTGCGTTTCTACCGACGCGTCGATCGGGGCTCCCGGCTTTCGACGAGCTTGACCGAATTGTGACCGGCGTCACGCGGCTACGCTGGCCGCATGCGCGAAGACGTCGACTGGATCCTCGAGAACTGCCAGGTCTGGGCCATCGTCGGGCTCGCGGACAACCCGTCCCGCGCGGCCCACGGCGTGGCCAGGTTCCTGCAGCAACGCGGCAAGAAGATCGTGCCGGTGCACCCGTCCGCCGAGACCGTGCACGGCGAGCAGGGCTACCCGACGCTCGCGGACATCCCGTTCCCCGTCGACGTCGTGGACGTGTTCCGCCGCTCGCAGGACGCCGGCCGGTTCGCGGACGAGGCGGTGTCGATCGGCGCGAAGGCGGTGTGGTTCCAGCTCGGAGTGGTGGATCCCGAGGCGTACGAACGGACCAAGGCCGCCGGGCTGCGGATGGTCATGGATGTTTGTCCCGCGATCGAGTGGCGCTCCGGTTGACCAAGTAGCTAGTCTGCGACGTGAGGTTCCCGGACACCTGGGGGTACTGGGGACACCAAGCCTGGGGGGCTTTGTTTCGCATGCTCGTCGACATCAACGTGCTGCAGCCCGCGGACTCGCCGCGACTCGGTGGCTGCAGCGAGGAGTTCGTTCGTTCGCTGGCGTCCTCCGGTGCCGCGCTCGCGCCGATCGTGGTGCACCGGGGTTCCATGAGAGTCGTCGACGGAGCGCACCGCCTGCGGGCGGCCGCGCTGCGCGGGGAGAGATCCGTCGAGGTCGAGTACGTCGACGGACCGGCGGAGGACGTGTTCGTCCTGTCCGTCTCCCTCAACGTCGCGACGTTGTCCACCGCCGACCGCGAGGCCGCCGCCCGGCGCCTGCTGCGGTCGCGCCCGCAGTGGTCCGACCGGGCCATCGCGGCGTCCACCGGCCTCGCGGCCAAGTCCGTCGGGGTGCTGCGGCGCGCCGTGGGCGGCCGCGCCGCCAACCGGGTTGGGCGCGACGGCAAGGTCCGGCCGGTCAACTCGGCCGCCGGGCGGCGGCTGGCCGGACAGATGATCGAGGCACAACCATCGGCGTCGTTGCGGGACATCGCCCGCGCGGCCGGGGTGTCGCCGGGGACCGTCCGGGACGTCCGGCGACGGCTCAGCGCCGGGCTGGATCCCGTGCCGGAACGGATGCGGGCCGCCGAGCAGGCCGAGGTCGAGGTCCCGGCGGCACGGACCGAGGTGCGGGCACCGGGCGCGACCCTGCCGATCCTGCGGCGCGATCCGTCGTTGCGGTTCAACGAACACGGGCGGCTGGTGCTGCGGTGGCTGGAGGCGCACGCGGTGTCCTCCGGGGAGTGGGCCGCGGTCGTGGACGGGGTTCCGTCGCACTGCCGCGAGCTCGTCGCGGACATGGCGCGCGGCTGCGCCGAGGTGTGGGCCCAGATGGCAGAAGCCCTGGAACAGGAAAGCCGGCGCACCGCCTGAGCCGCTAGTCGCCGAAGAGGATCTCGCTGATCTCGCCAGCCACCTCGCGGCCCGCCGCGGGACGCAAGCGGGACAACAGCTTGCTGAACGCCGTCAGGTCGACGTGCACGGTCGCCGACTGCACCTGGCGGATGTCGTCCAGCAGCCCGACGACGAGCTCGCACGCGTGGTCCACGTCGCCCGCCGCGGCGTGGGCCAGCGCGCGGCGCAGGCCGAAACGGGTGCGGGCGCGCAACGCGGTCGGCGAGATCAGCGGGACCTGCTTGTCCAGGATGGCGGCGGCCTCGGCGTGGCGGCCGAGATCGTGGAACGACCACGCTCGGACGATCGCCACCTGGTCGACGAGACTCCTTGAGCCGTAAGGGGATTCGCCGGCCGCACGCTGGAGCTCGTCCGCGCGGTCCAGCGCGTCCTCACAGAGGGAGGAAGCGCCTGCGAGAGCGAAGCCCAGGGCTTCGCGTTGCGCGGCAGCGGCTTGCACGGCGGTGGAGCGGGACCTGCCCGCGCGGCGGGCGTAATCGACGGTCGCGCGCGCGTCTCCCCGGTACAGCGCGAACTCGGAGGCGCGGACCAGCGCCCAGGACTCCAGCTCCCGGTCACCGCCCTTCGCGGCGTACAGCACCGCGCGCCTGGTCAGTTCGGCGGCGGAGGCGTCGTTGCTGCGTTCCTGCTCCATCCAGCCCGCGTACTCGGCGTACCGGGCGGCCAGCAGCCACAGCGCGCGGCCCAGGCCGGGGTCGTCGGCGGAACGGGCCAGGGAGTCCAGGGCGTCCACCTGGGGGCGCAGGCTCGCGAGCACCACCCGAGGACTCAGCCGGTGGCCCAGCGCGCGATGGTTGTCGAACATCGCGTCGTAGGTGAGCAGAGTGGCGTGGTCGCTCGGGATCGGCCGGGCCGGGGCGTCGGCCAGCTCGATCAGGCGGCCGTCCGCCCGCAGCGCGTCGTCGAAGATCCGCGCCATCTCCTGGCTGGGCTGGACCTGACCGTTCTCGATCTTGCTGAGGTGACCTTTGCTGTACGGCACGAGGCCGGTCATCCTGCTGAGCGAGAGTCCGCGCTCGTTGCGCAGGCGGCGAACCTCCTGTGCGAACGTGGGCGACAACGGTTTCACCCCCTCCCGGACAGTGTGCCGGGTTCAAACACGGGGATACCGAATGTCCACGATTTGGCCGTTGATTGACGATCAACTGGGGATAACTGAAGCGGTTGTCGATGGTTCCATGTGAGTCATGGTGATGATGCGCTCCGACGAGGCGGCCGGCGTGGTGATGGTCTGGCAGCGCCTGGCGACCAACGTGGTCCACAAGTCCCGGATCCCGTGGTTCGAGGTGCACACCGACGACGTCGTGGCGCCGGATGGCGGACACTGCACCTACTCCCACGTCGTGGCGCCGGGTTCGGTCACCGTCCTCGCACTCCAGGACGACGATCACGTCGTGCTGACAAGACAATGGATCTACACGCACGGCGGCACCGAATGGCGGCTGCCCGGCGGCGCCGTCGACGACACGGACCCCGATCCGCTGGCCGCCGCACGACGCGAGCTCGCCGAGGAGACGGGGCTGAGCGCCGAGAAGTGGGAACAGCTGGGCGAGATCCACGGTGCCGACGCCCTGAGCAACCACGTCGACCACATCTTCCTCGCCACCGGCCTCACTCAGGGCGAACCCGATCTCGGTCCCGGTGAGGCCGACCTGCGCGTGCGGACCCTGCCGTTCCACCACGCGCTCGACCTCGTCCAGCGCGGCATGCTGCCGCACGCCGGAAGTTCGCACGCATTGCTCGTGATGGCGTTGCGCCGCACGGTCCAGAAATAACATCACCGGGGTTTCCTGATTTCGGAGGAAACAGGAAACCCGTTCTCATCCGACTGGCGGAAAGCCACTCTTGGTGCATCGGCGAGAACTTCAGCCGAAAGCCAGTCAGAATGAGAAGGTGAATTTCTCGATGAGAATGATCTGCTCACTCGCCACCGTCGTGAAGGTTGCCGCGATCTGCCTGTTCGTGGGATTCGTCGTCGGCAGTTTCCTCACGGTCTCGGTGATCTGACCCGGCTTCGGACTGCGGTTCTCCCTGATTGACAAAGGGAGGTGTCAGCCGTGGAACCGCATTTCATGATCTGAACGTGCCCAGCTAGACGCGTGGTGTCCACTGAACGCCGTAGCCGCGGCCCTGACGGGGGTGCGGGAACGACACGTCGATCTCGCCGATCTCGTCGATGGGCAGCTTCTTCGGCCAAGGAGTCAGGTCGTCGGTGTCGCGCGCCAGGGCCTCCTCGACGCGCCACACCGAGTCCGGCAGGTCGTCCCGGTCGAACCGAACGCGCAACCGGAACGACTCGCACATCCGCTCCGGCCAGAACACGTAGGTCGGACGCATCGACTGTCCTCGCGGCACTTTGACCTCGAGCGCGAACTGGTGTGTTTGTCCTGCGTTGAGGGGTCGGGGCAAGCGCAGCTTCATCAGGAAGCGCCGCGGGGACGGCCGTTCGTGACCGATGAGCTCCACCCCGTGCAACACCTCCACGTCCACGTCGCCAGGAGCGCCGTCGGGCGTGGGGGAGGGGATCGTGATGGACCACGCGATCTCGTTGACACCATCGGTGTCGGCCACGACGGTCCGGCGTTCCGTGCACGCGGGCGTCGGACCGTCCAGTTTGAGCAGCGCGTCGAACTCCTTGACGTGCCAGAGTTCCGACGGCGTCACGTGCGCCGTCGACGGTGCCGGCTGCAGTGCCACCTCCACCAGGCGCTGCAGCCCGGCCTCCATCCTCCTGCGCACCGTGCGCGCGCCGCGGTCCTGTTGCTTCGCGAGCCACTCGATGCGTTCGTTGAGGAACCGGAACTGAGCTTCCTCGTGCAGTCCGAGCGGCGCCAGAACGGCGTTGCGGACCTCCGCCGGGAAAGCGCGGACCGCGTTCGTGACCCAGTCGCGCAGTTTCGTTCGCACGGCTTCCGCGCCGTCGGTCTCCACGATGCCGCACACCTGGCGCAGCGCGGGCCCGACGTGCAAGTCGATTCCCGGAGTCTGCACCCCGCGCCCCCGGCACAACGTGCGCAGTTCTTCCATCAGCTGCTCAGGTGAGACAGACATCCGTCCTCCGCGCGGAAATGCTTTGCCGGGCATGTCGGGCATACCTGCTCCGACGTTACTCCGGATGCACCATCCGGGTGAACGTGAATATCGGCGGTCAAAGGGATTGTTCTACACCCTCGTCAAGATGATCACCGCCGTTCGACTGATGTTCTGACCTGGCCCTTCACGGTAACGTGCTGGTCACGGGCGGTGACTCCCTCCGGTCACCGCCGACCCTGCCGATGTGGAGGTTCGATTCGTGCTGCGCACAATTTTATCGGCCATATCCGCGTTCGCGCTGATCAGCGGCGTCCCCGCCGTCGCTGCCCCGGCGGAGAGCGCTTACCTGCTTCAGTTCCGCACGACCCTGAACGACGCCCAGCGCCACCAGCTCAAGGGCCTCGGCGTGCGGCTCGGCGCGTTCGTGCAGGACGGCACCTACGTCGCCCGCATGACGAGCACCTCACGCGTCTCGCGGCTGAGCTACGTCCGCGAGGTGCGCCCGTTCCAGGCCCAGCCGCAGATCATGGCGCTGGGCGGCGCCGCGGACTACCTGATCACGCTGGCCGAGCAGGACGCGCGCGACCAGCAGACCGTCGCGGCCAAGGTGAAGTCCCTGGGCGGCAAGGTGAACGTGATCTCGGCGAGCCGTGAGCACATCATGGCGACGCTGGACGCCGGTCAGGCGGCGCAGCTCGCGAAGCTGCCCGCCGTGATCGCCATCGACCCGGTGTCCGCGCCGGAGACGGACATGGCGATCTCGCGGGAGTCGTCCGGTGCCAACCACATCGAGGCCGCGGGCGGATACCGCGGCCGGGGTGTGCGGGGCGAGGTGATGGACGGCGGCCTGCGCACCACGCACCAGGAGTTCCGCGCCCGGCCGCCGTTGATGCACACCGGCAACTCGACGAGCACCTCGCACGGCACCTCGACGTACGGGCAGATCTTCGCGTCCGGCGTCTCGTCCGCGCACCGCGGCCTGCTGCCCGAGGCGCAGGGCATCTTCGCGGTCTACAACTCGGGCGACCGGTACGCGCACACCAAGCAGCTCGTCGACCCGGCCGGCCAGTACAAGGCCGTGTTCCAGAGCAACAGCTGGGGCAGCTCGCTCACCACGTCGTACAACTCGATCTCCCAGGAGATGGACCGGATCGTCTTCGACCACGACATCCTGATCTGCCAGTCGCAGAGCAACGCGGGCACCCGCAGCTCGCGCCCGCAGGCGTGGGCGAAGAACGTGCTGTCGGTCGGTGGCCACTACCACTACAACACCATCGGACGCGGGGACGACAAGTGGAACGGCGGCGCGTCGATCGGCCCCGCTGCCGACGGCCGCATCAAGCCGGAGCTCTCGAACTACTACGACCGCATCGACACCACGACGTCCACCAACGACACCGCCTACACCACGTCGTTCGGTGGCACTTCCGGCGCCACGCCGATCACCTGCGGCAACGCCGGTCTGATGTTCCAGATGTGGGCGGACGGCGTGTTCGACGGCGGTCCCGGCAAGGGACGTGACGCGTTCGCGTCCCGCCCGCACGCGGCGACCGCGAAGGCGTTGCTGATCAACACCGCCAACCAGCACACGTTCGTCGGTACCGCGCATGACCAGACGCGCACGCACCAGGGGTGGGGCACCGCGTCCGTCCGCAACCTGTACGACCGTGCGCGTGCGGGTGGCTGGAAGCTACCGGTGCTCGTGAACGAGACCGACCTCCTCACGACCGGTCAGTCGCGCAAGTACACCTTCACGTCCAACGGCCAGACGCCGCTTCGCGCGACGCTGGCGTACACGGACCCGGCCGGTTCGCCGACCGCGGCCAAGGCGACCGTCAACGACCTGACGTTGAAGGTCACCTCCCCCAGCGGCACCGTCTACTGGGGCAACAACGGTCTGCTGGCCGGCAACTTCTCCACGTCGGGTGGCGCCGCGAACACCGTCGACACCGTGGAGAACGTGCTGCTCTCGACGACCGCCGCGGGCACCTGGACGATCGAGGTGATCGCGACTGCCGTCAACGTGGACGGTCACGTCGAGACGGCCGCGACCGACGCCGACTACGCGCTGGTCGTGTCGTAGGGGTTACTCGAACCGGGACGGGTCACCCGCGCCGTAGCGGATGATCTCGGCCTCGCCGCTGGAGAAGTCCACCACCGTGGTGGGCGTGGTGCCGCACTCCCCGGAGTCGAGCACCGCGTCCACCTGGTGGTCCAGCCGTTCCTTGATCTCCCAGCCCTGCACGAGCGGCTCCGCCTCGTCGGGCAGCAGCAGCGTGGACGTGAGCAGCGGCTCGCCCATCGCCTCGAGCAGCGCCTGCGTCACGACGTGGTCCGGGATGCGCGCGCCCACCGTCTTCTTCTTCGCGTGCATCATGCGGCGCGGCACCTCCTTCGTCGCAGGCAGGATGAACGTGTAGTTGCCCGGCGTGGAGGCCTTGATCGCGCGGAAGACCGCGTTGTCCACCACCACGAACTGGCCGAGCTGGGCGAAGTTCTCGCACATCAGCGTGAAGTGGTGCTTGTCGTCCAGCTTGCGGATCTCGCGGATCCGGTCGATGCCGTCCTTGTTGCCCAGACGGCAGCCGAGCGCGTAGCAGGAGTCCGTGGGGTACGCGATCAGGCCGTCCTCCTGCAAGATCCGCACAGCCTGGTCGATGGCGCGCTTCTGCGGGTTCACCGGATGAACGTCGAGGTACTTGGCCATGCGGGGCAGGATAGGCCGATCAAGGTTTGAGCAGCACTTTGACCATGCCGTCGGCCTTCTTCTGGAACGTCTCGTACGCCTTGGGCGCGTCATCGAGCGGCAGGCGGTGCGTGGCGAAGTCGTCCACACCCAGCGGATCGGAGTCCGTGAGCAGCGGCAGGAGGTCCGGGACCCAGCGCCACACGTTGGCCTGACCCATCCGCAGCTGCAGCTGCTTGTCGAACATGGTCAGCATCGGCAGCGGGTCGGCCATGCCGCCGTACACACCGACGATCGAGATCGTGCCGCCGCGCCGGACCATGTCGATCGCGCTGTAGAGGGCCCTGAGACGGTCCACGCCCGCTTCCTTCATGAACTTCTGGGCCATCGCGTCCGGCAGCAGCCCGGTGAGCTGCTGGGCGATCTTGGCCGCCGGCGCGCCGTGGGCCTCCATGCCGACCGCGTCGATCACCGCGTCCGGGCCTCGGCCGGTGGTGATGTCCCTGACGACCTCGGTGAGGCGCTTGCCGGCGCCGCGCAGGTCGATCGTCTCCGTGCCGCGCGCCTTGGCGCGGGCGAGGCGTTCCGGGACGAGGTCGACGCCGATGACCCTGGCTCCCCGGTGCCGGGCGATGCGGCAGGCCATGTCGCCGATGGGCCCGAGACCCAGCACGGCGACGATGCTTCCTTCCCGGACGTTCGCGTACTCGACGGCCTGCCACGCGGTCGGCAGCACGTCGGACAGGTAGACGAACCTGTCGTCCGGCGGCCCGTCCGGAACCTTGATCGGCAGCGTGTTGCCGAACGGCACCCTCAGGTACTCGGCCTGCCCGCCGGGAACCTGGCCGTAGAGCTTCGTGTACCCGAAGAGCGCGGCGCCCGACCCGTGCTCGCGCACCTGTGTGGTCTCGCACTGGCTCTGCAGCCCCTGGTTGCACATCACGCAGTTGTTGCACGAGACGTTGAACGGGATCACCACCCGGTCGCCGGGTTTGAGCTGCGTGACCGCCGCGCCGACCTCCTCGACGACGCCCATCGGCTCGTGCCCGAGGATGTCGCCCTCGGTGAGGAACGGTCCCAGCACCTCGTACAGGTGCAGGTCCGACCCGCAGATACCGCTGGACGTGACCTTCACGATGACGTCCTCGGGCTCCTTGAGCGCGGGGTCGGGCACGCTGTCGACCCGGACGTCGCGTTTGCCGTGCCAAGTGACTGCCTTCATGCCCAGTGGCGTTCCCCGTCGCCGCACGTTGATAACCTGGGGGGACTTTCTTTCCCCGGTTTTGGAGACCCTCAGCGATGCTCGACCGTGCCGTCGTCGACGCCCTGTTCCCCTCGGACCTGCCCGAGCCGTCCTTCTGGGAGGAGCAGTACCCGCCGCGACAGCTGCCGGAGGGCGCGAAGGTCACGCGCCTGGGCCCGTCGCCGACCGGCTTCCTGCACATCGGCGGCCTGTACGTCGGCATGATCGACCGCGACGTCGCGTCCCAGTCCGGCGGCGCCTACATCGTGCGCGTCGAGGACACCGACCAGGCGCGTGAGGTCCCCGGCGCCGTCGACCAGTTCAACCGCGCGTTCGCCTACTTCGGCATCGAGCCCGACGAGGCGGACTCCGTGGGTTCGTACGGCCCGTACCACCAGTCGCAGCGCGAGCAGATCTACCTGACCTACGTGCGCGAGCTGCTGCGTCAGGACAAGGCGTACCTCTGCTTCGCCACGAAGGAGGAGCTGGCGGACATCACCGCGCGCCAGCAGGCCACCAAGCTCCCCACCGGCTACTACGGCCGCTGGGCGATCTGGCGTGACAAGACGGCCGAGGAAGTGCAGGAGGCCCTCGACGCCGGCCGCCCGTACGTCGTCCGCTTCCGCTCGCCGGGCAAGGCGGGGGAGCGCACGTCGTTCACCGACGCGATCCGCGGCCAGCTGGAGCACGAGGCCAACCGCAACGACGTCGTGATCCTGAAGGCGTCCGACCAGTCGCCGCGCCTGCCCACGTACCACTTCGCGCACGCCGTCGACGACCACCTGATGCGCGTGAACCTGGTGATCCGCGGCGAGGAGTGGATCTCCTCCGTCCCCACCCACCTGCAGCTCTTCGACGCCCTGGGCTTCGAGCGCGTCGAGTACGCCCACATCGCGCCGCTGATGAAGCAGCAGGGCGGCTCCCGCCGCAAGCTCTCCAAGCGCAAGGACCCCGAGGCGTCCGTCGAGTACTTCATCGAGGCGGGCTACCCGGCCGAGGCCGTGAAGTTCTACATGCGTGGCCTGGTGAACGCCCGCTTGGCGGACCTGCCGCTGTCCGAGGCCCTGGAGGCGCCGATCTCGCTGTCCGAGTGCGGTGTCGCCGGTCCGCTGGTCGACCTGGTGAAGCTCGAGGACATCGCCGCCGACCACGTGGCCACCCTGTCCGGTCCCGAGATCATCGAACGCGTCTCGGCGTGGGCGTCGACCTACGACCCGGCGCTCGTGTCCGTGCTGTCCGACGAGCGCGACGCCGCCCTCGCCGCCCTGCAGGTCGAGCGCGGCCCGGAGGTCGCGAACCCGCGCAAGGACCTCCGCAAGTGGTCGGACTTCCGCACGGCCTACGGGTTCTTCTTCCCGTCGCTGTTCGAGCTGGTGACCGACCGCACCGACGAGCGGCTGGGCGGCCTGTCGCCCGAGCTGATCTCCGCGTTCGCCGCCGACTTCGCCGACGGCTACGCGGACCTCGAAGACGGCCAGGAGTGGTTCGGCCAGATCCGCGAGCTCGCGGGCAAGCACGGCTTCGCGCCGAACCCCAAGGAGTTCAAGAAGAACCCGGACGCCTACCCCGGCTCGATCAAGGAGGCGGCGCAGCTGATCCGCGTCGCCCTCACCGGCTCGAACCGCAGCCCGGACCTGCACGCCATCGCGCGCACGCTGGGCAAGGACGAGGTGCTGCGCCGGGTGCGCGCCCTGGCCGGTTAGTCCCCTCGAATCGGCCCCTGGTTCCTTTGAGGAGCCAGGGGCCGTTCGTATGTTCCGGCGACGATCCGCCGTTGCAGCGCACATACTCCCGCCGTGACGGAAGAGAGCTGGCTGGCGGACAGGGTGCTGCACAGCGGTTGGGCTTGACTTTGGGTGCGACGTGCTGCCGTACCGGCCCACGCGCCCCCACCCACGCAAGGCGAGGCGACGGACGGCCCGGAACCCTCGGCTGGAGCTAAAACCCAGCTAAAACAACCAGCCCCGCGCGGTGTCAACCGTCAGCCGCGACCGCGACCCGAACCACGCGACCACCCGACCAGCCGCCGCCCGGCCGCCCACCCGAGCCACCCATCCGGACGACCGTCCCCCACACTCGTACGACGACCGGACCAGGCGCCTGCGATGCCCGGACGAGGCCCCGTTCAGGGGCCGAGACCGCTTTGGGAACTCCCTTCCGAGAGTTCCGGAAAAAACTCATGAGAGCGTTCCCATTGACGTGGACGTAACACGCCGTTGAGGATCTGCGGCATGCATTGGAGAAGCACTCTCGCCGCAGTGCTGGGGCTGACGCTCGCCGCCAGCGCGACAGCGGCTGTTGCCGCGCCGGAAGCGCACGGGCCGAAACAACCGGTCATCGGGCAGCCCAGGACCGAGCACGGGTGTGCCCGCATCGAGAAGTCACTGCCGACCCTCAAGGACTGGCCCAAGATCGAGAGCCAGCTCAAGGGCGACCGCAGGGACGAGGCCAGGATCAAGGCGATCCTGAAGGACATGACGCTGGCCGAGAAGGTCGGCCAGATGACGCAGCCCGAGATCGCCGCGATCACGCCGCAGGACGTCACGACCTACGGGTTCGGCTCCGTCCTCAACGGTGGTGGCAGCTGGCCCGGCGGCAACAAGAAGGCCACGCCGCAGGACTGGCTGAAGCTCGCCGACGCCTACTGGGAGGCGTCGAAGCAGACGCGCACCAAGATTCCCGTCATCTGGGGCATCGACGCGGTGCACGGCAACAACAACGTCTACGGCGCAACGGTCTTCCCGCACAACATCGGGCTCGGTGCCGCGCACGACCCGTGCCTCGTCCGCGACATCAGTGAAGCCACGGCCGAGCAGATTCGGGCCACCGGGCAGGACTGGGCGTTCGCGCCCACGCTCGCCGTGGTGCGCGACGACCGGTGGGGGCGGACGTACGAAGGGTTCTCGGAGGACCCGCGGATCACGCGCGCCTACGGGTTCGAGGCCGTCAAGGGCTTGCAGGACAACGCGAGGAAGCGCATCGGCGAGGACGGTGTGATCGCCACCGCCAAGCACTTCATCGGTGACGGTGGCACGACCGGTGGCAAGGACCAGGGGGTCAACCCCTCCACCGAGCAGGAAATGATCAACATCCACGGGCAGGGCTACTACGGGGCGCTGGCCGCTGGTGCGCAGACGGTGATGATCTCGTTCAACAGCTGGACGAACGACGTCATCAACGAAGGCAAGGTGCACGGCAGCAAGTACGTGCAGACCGGCATCCTCAAGGAGAAGATGGGCTTCGACGGCCTGCTCGTCTCCGACTGGAACGGCATCGGGCAGGTCACCGGCTGCACCAACGCCAGCTGCCCGCAGGCGATCAACGCCGGCATGGACATCATCATGGTTCCCAACGACTGGAAGGCGTTCATCACCAACACGATCGCCCAGGTCGAGTCCGGCGAGATCCCGATGGCCCGCATCGACGACGCGGTGACCCGCATCCTGCGCGTCAAGCTGCGCGCCGGCACGTTCGACGCGCCGAAGCCCTCGCAGCGGGAGCACGCGGGTGAGCAGGAAGCGCTGCTTCACAAGGAACTCGCGCGCAAGGCCGTGCGGGAGTCCGCGGTGCTGCTGAAGAACAACGAGCGCGTGCTGCCGCTCTCCAAGCGCAGCAAGGTTCTCGTGGTCGGCAAGAGCGCGGACAACATCGGGAACCAGTCGGGTGGCTGGACGCTCAGCTGGCAGGGCACCGGCAACACCAACGCCGACTTCCCCAACGGCACCAGCATCCTCAAGGGCATCCAGGACACCCTGGGCGCCGCCAACGTCACGTTCGCCGAGACCGCGGACAACGTCGACCCGAAGAACTTCGACGCCGTCATCGCCGTCATCGGTGAGACGCCGTACGCGGAGGGCGTGGGCGACATCGGCAAGCGGACGCTCGAGACCGCGCGCCTGTACCCGCAGGACCTCGCCGTGCTGGACAAGGTGTCCGGCAAGGGCACGCCGGTCGTCACCGTCTACGTCGGCGGCCGCCCGATGTACATGAACAAGGAGATCAACCGCTCCGACGCGTTCGTCGCCGCGTGGCTCCCCGGCACCGAGGGGCAGGGTATCGCGGACCTGCTGATCCGTGGACGCCACAACGGGTTCACCGGCAAGCTGTCCTACTCGTGGCCGCGCAGCGCCTGCCAGACGCCGCTCAACGACCCGAGCCAGGACCCGCTGTTCAAGCGCGGCTACGGCCTGCGTGACTGGCAGACCGGCAACGTCGGCAAGCTCGACGAGACGAGCCCCGGCGGCACCTGCTCCGGCGGTGGCGGTGGCACGGCGACCGAGGACCTGGAGATCTTCAACCGCACGGACGTCGCGCCGTACAAGAGCTACATCGGCTCGCCGGAGAACTGGGGCGGCACCGAGATCGGACCTGATGGCCAGGCCTCGCACGCCGAGATCAACGTCGTGCAGTCCGACGTCAACGTCCAGCAGGACGCGCTCAAGGCGACGTGGACCGGCACCGGCCCCGGCCAGGTGTACCTGCAGAGCCCGGCGGGCACCGACCTGCGGAGCTACGGCAACGCCAACGCGGCCATCGTGTTCGACGTGATCGTGCACCAGGCCCCGGCCAACCGCACGGTCATCAGCGCGCACTGCGTGTACCCGTGCCTGGGTGAGTTCGACGCGACGAACGCGTTCCGCGGCCTCCCGATCGGGCAGAAGTCGACCGTGAAGCTCTCGGTCAACTGCTTCGCCGACAAGGGACTGGATCTGGAGAACGTCAACACGCCGTTCCTGGTCTACACCGACGGCGCGTTCCAGGCGTCGTTCGCCAACGTGCGGTGGGTGCCCAAGGCGGGCGCTGATCCGGACGTTCTTCCCTGCACGTAGCCCGAAAGTGCCCTACCGGCAGAACTGCCGGTAGGGCACGTCCAGGTAGTGCTCCTCCCACTGCTGCGGGGTCATCCGGCCGGGCTCGCGTGCGCACAACCGCGCGATCGTCCGGTCGAGACCGACGTCCCACAGGCGGATCGTCGTGTCGTTGCCCCCGGACGCGGTGTAGGTGCCGTCCGGGCTGAACACCGAGCCGCGCACGAAGCCGTTCGCGTCGGCGATCCGCACGATCGGTTCCCGCGTGTGCCGCTCGCTCATCCGCCACGGCCACACCGTGCCGTCCCAGCCGCTGCTCGCGTGCACCTGGCCGTCCGCGCGGTGAGACCCGCAACCCGACGACCCGCCGCCGGACCCGAAGACGTGGTCAGGACCGTCGCGGGCGCGCCTCTCTCGGGGTGGGGCGCCGCCGGCGCTAGCCGGCGACGTCGAGATCGACCGGCTCGCCCCTGATCGCGGTCACCGCACCGCCGGTCTGCGCGGCGAGCCAGACCTCGAACGCCTCCGGCTCCTTCGTCAGGACGGTGAAGGTGACGTCGTGGCCGTACTCGGTGTCCGCGACGTGGTGGCCGGCGGCGCGCAACGCGTTCTCCAGCTTGCCCGCCTGGTCGTGGTCCACGGCGAGCAGGACGGTCTCGTGGCGCTCACGGGTGAGCGTGCCCAGCGCGTCGATCGCCTCCGACACGGCCCGCCCGTAGGCACGGACCAGGCCTCCCGCGCCGAGCTTGATGCCGCCGTAGTAGCGGGTGACGACGACCGCGGTGTCGACGAGGTCCCGGCGCGTCAGCACCTCCAGCATCGGCACGCCGGCCGTGCCCGCGGGTTCGCCGTCGTCGGAGGAGCGTTGCGTGTCGCGCGTCCGGAACGCCGTGCAGTTGTGCGTGGCCTGCCAGTGCTCCTTGCGGATCCGCGCGAAGAACTCCGCCGCCTCCTGCTCGGAGGCGACGCGGGCGACGTGGCACAGGAACCGCGACCGCTGGATCTCGATCTCGTGCGTGCCGTCCCGCCTGATCACCTTCACAGCTCGATTGTCCGCCGCCTCTCGGCTTCGCCGAACAGGGCGTCCAACTCGGCCGGCGGCACTTCCTCCAGCTGCTCGAACGTGCACTGCCCCGGCTCCTTGTCCGGCCGGAACCGCACCAGCCGCGCGGTGTGCCGGAACCGGCCGCCCTGCACGTGCTCGTACCGCACCTCCGCCACCCGCGACGGATCGAGCAGCACGACCTGGAGCTGCTTGCCGGGGTTCCACCGGCTGTTCATGCCGGGCCCCTCGTAGGTCGCCCACGCGGCCCACGGGTGTTCGGCGGGGTCGCGCAACGGTTCGAGCTCCTCGACCAGCTCCCGGCGCCTGGCCGCGGTGAAGCTGCTCGCCACGCCCACGTTGCGCAGCTCACCGTCCTGGTAGAGCCCGAGCACCAGCGATCCGACCGTCTCGCCGTCCTTGTGCAACCGGTAGCCCGCGACCACGCAGTCGGCAGTGCGCTCGTGCTTCACCTTCCACATCACGCGCTTGTCCGGCTCGTAGACGCCGTCCACCGCCTTGACCATCACGCCGTCGAAGCCCGCGCCCTCGAACCGGGTGAACCAGTCCTGCGCCACGCCGGGGTCCGTCGTGGACGGAGTCAGGTAGATGCCGGGGACCTCGGTGACGATCTGCTCCAGCATCTCGCGGCGCTCACCGAGCGACAGGCCGGTGACGTCGGAGTCGCCGCACGCCAGCAGGTCGAACGCCACGAAGCTCGCCGGGGTCTCGAGGGCCAGCTTGCGGACGCGCGACGCGGCCGGGTGCAGCCGGAGCTGGAGGGTGTCGAAGCTCAGCCCGTCCGGCGTGACCAGCACGATCTCGCCGTCCACCACGCACCGCGGCGGCAGCGCCTCCTTCAGCAGCTCGACGACCTCGGGGAAGTAGCGGGTGAGCGGCTTGTCGTTGCGCGAGCCCAGTTCCACCTCGTCGCCGTCGCGGAACACGATGCAGCGGAAGCCGTCCCACTTCGGCTCGTACGCGAGGCCGTCCCCGCGCGGCAGCTCGGGCACGGACTTCGCGAGCATCGGCTTCACCGGCGGCATCACGGGCAGGTCCACGCCCGTGACCATAAGCTCAGCGGAGAGCCACCGCGAGCTTTTCGAGCTCCCGCACGTCGGCGTCCAGGCCGTCACCGTCCGGGACGGCCAGCGTGACCGGGCGCCGCATCGTCACCGCGCCGGACCTCCGCGTCTCCAGCCCGGCCCGCAGGCGCTCGGCGAGCGGCAGCTCCTCCGGCACCTCGGCGACGTACGGGCTGATCCGCACCAGCCCGTCCCGGCACTCGATCACCCGCCGGTAGTAGCGCCGGTGCACCCCGCGCAGCGAGAACGTGTCGCGCTTCGACGGCACCCGGTGAAGCGCGTCCTCGGGGAACGACTGGTGCAGGAGCGTCCACAGTGGAGCGAGCTGGTGGTAGGCGCGCAGGTGCCGCAGCCACAGCCGCGTCGCCGAGATCCGCATCGCGGCGATCGGGTAGACGACACCGACGCAGCACAACAGCACACCGGGCAGCAGGAACCACACGGCGGTGGTCAGCAGCCAGCGGGGGAGCGGCTCGCCGAAGTAGCGGGAGACGTTCGACGCCACGAAGATCGCGTCCGCCGGCACCAGCAGCCCGAGCCCGGTCGAGGTGATCAGCAGGCCCCTGCGCAGCCGCGGTTCGGCGCCGCGGGCGTAGCGGCGTGCCCAGACGAACATCGCCGCGAACCCGTAGAGCAGGTAACCGTTGCCCAGCGCGTAGAACACCGTGATCGCGAGGACGCCGGTCGGGCCGCCGCCCAGCGAGTTCGGCACGCGCGCGGCCGCGACCCGCAGGTCGTCCGGGATCGCCAGCACCGCCCACGTCATGACCGCGATGCCCAGGACCAGGGGCGCGAGCTGGAGCAACGCCTGTCTGCGCGCTCGCGCGTCGTCCAGGGCGGAGAAGATGAAGAAGCAGATCAGGCTGTAGACGCCGATCTGCAGCATCGAGTGCTGGATCAGCTGGCAGACCATCGGGTCGAGCCCGAGGAACCACCTGCCGTCCGCCGCAGCCCTGCCGAACGGGTGCCCGATCGCCCAGCCCGCGACCAGGCCCGTGACGCTGCGCAGGCGCGGGTCGTGCGGGCGGCGGGCCAGCAGGTAGAGCATGATCGCGAAGCAGCTCAGGGCGACGATGCCCTGCGTTTCCTTCAGGTACTCCACGTCAGAGCCACCCCAGGCGGTCCGCGAGCGAGGAGGCCATGCGCCGCGCCGGGCCTTCTGAGGCGCGCGGCGCGACCTTGTCCAGCACCGACGCCCACTCGAGGATGATCGTCGCGACCGTCTCGGCCTCACGCTCGTGCGCGGTGTCGTACGAGGTGCGCCGCAACGCCCGGCGCACGGCGTCCGGTTCGAGGTCGGGGTAGAGGCCCGCGAGCAGGTCGTCGTCCTGCTCGTCGCTGGTGTGACCGGCCAGGAGATGCCCGAGCTCGTGCAGGATGATGTGGTTCTGGTGCGCCTTCGACGTCTCCCGCTGGTACAGGATGTAGTCGGCCTCGGCGGTGGCGATCCAGACGCCGAACGGGCCGGGCACCGGGATCGGGTGCGCGATGAGCCTGATGGGTCTGCCGCGCTGGTCACCGACGCGGCGGCAGAGCTCCTCGACGTCCAGGGGCGGCTGGATGTCCAGCTCGTTCAGCAAGCGGCGGCACCGCCTGCGCAACTCTCGTTCGGCCACGAGTCATCCTTCGCCGCGCTCGGCCTGTTCCTGCCGGTAGACGACGTCCAGCAGCTCCATGACGAGGCGGCGGCGGTCCGGCGACAGCTCGCCCGCGCGCATGGCCATGAGCTGCGCGTCGCTGCCGGAGGCGATCTGGTGGAGCCGGGTCTGCTCGTCCTGCAACGACTTCAGCTGCTCGTCGACGCGGTCGGTGACCTCGTCGTCGAAGAAGTAGCTCACGGGCACGCCGAAGAACCCCGCCAGTGCCTGCAGGTGCTTGAACGTCGGGTTGTCCTTCTTGCCCTTGCGCAGCTGCCAGATGTAGCTCTGGGAGATCGTCACGCCGGTGTCCGCGATCGCCGCCGCGACCTGCTCGTTGCTGTACTCCTGGCCGGAGCGGGCGGTGTGCAGGGCGAAGAGGTGGTTGAGCTTGTCCGCCAGGGACCGTTCCCCCGCCATGCCGGCTCCCCCCGTTGCGCGCAGTGAACGTTTCCACCCATGGAAAGGGCTATCTGGGTGACGGGATTTTCGCCAGTTGAAACCCCGCCTCTGGTCAACATAGACTCCTGGCGATCCTGTCTCAACTGCGGTGAGGAGGAGTTCGGACATGGCGCTCGCAGAGCGACAGGCCTCCTTTCACCGGACGGTGATCGATGTCGTCTACAAGACCATGGACCAGCTCGCGCGGGCGGACTCGCCGGACGAGGTGTTCGAGCTGCGCGAACAGCTGCGCGCCGCGCTGCCGTGGTGGCGCGGGCTGCTGCGGGTGCACGAGCCGAACGAGCGGCACCGGTGCAGGTCGTGCCGCACCTGGTACGGGCGGCACCGCCCGTGGCCCTGCCCGGTGTGGCGGGACGCGGTGTCCGCGCTGCACCAGCTCAACGACATGTACGGGTTCCTGGCCAGTTCGGGCTCCGGCGGTCCGGTACCGGGGGAGCGGGTGGTCGTGAGTGGTTCCGGCCGCTCCGACGACCAGAACCAGTCACGACCCGGCTAACCCAGCTTGAAGCTCTGCGCCGCCGACCCGTCGCACGCAGCCTGGACCAGCTGCACGCCGTCGGTGCTGCCGGGCGGCGCGGAAAGGCACTTGCCCGAGTGCCGCGCGGTCAGCGTCGAGTAGCCGTCCGCGCCGGTCGTGACGCGCCACTGCTGGTTGGAGCCGCCGCCGTAGGTCCACAGGTGGATGCCCGCACCGTCCGAAGTGGACACGTTGCTCACGTCGAGGACCTTCGTGGCGTCGTTGCGGTATTCGATGCGGGAGTAGCCGTCGCTGGTGGCCACCGCGCGGAAGTTCTGCGCGGTGGTCGAGTTGCACGTGTACTGCTGGACGACCGTGCCGTTCGCGAGGCCCGCGGCGCGGGCGTCGACGCACTTGGCGTTGGCCTTGTTGACGACCGTCTTCCACTCGGGCTGCGGTTGCGGGCTGCCGCCACCGCCCAGCCAGAGGAGGCTGTCGATGAGGAAGTTGTTCTGGGTGGCGCTCGCGAACGTGGACGACTTCGGGATGTTGTTCTGGTAGTCCATCGCGTTGTGGCCGAAGTTGGCGTAGATCATCTTGAAGTTCTTGTTCGTCCACATGATCGGGTAGTACCCGCTGCGCCACTGCTGGTTCGGGTCGGTGCCGAGCGGGAAGCTCGACGGGTCGACGCTCGCCAGCACCTGGATGTCCGGGTTCTGGCGCAGGTCACGCGACCAGCTGTACCACTCGCTGACCGACGAGGTGAACCTCTCCGGCAGGCGCAGGGTCGACGGGTGGGTGCGGGTCTCGACCTTCAGCACCGCGGTCGTCGGCTCCCAGGTGTTGTTGACGAAGTTCCCCTTGCCCAGAAACGTGTTGTGGTACCAGTTCCACTCGGCCGCGTTCTGCGTGAACGCCGAGACGTGGAAGCCGAACCACGCGCCGCCCGCCTCCACGTACCGCTGGAACCCGGCGCGCTGCGTGCCGCTCGGCAGGTTGTCGAGGAAGACCACCACCTGGGCCTGCGCCGGCGTGAGGGTGTTCAGCCGGTTCCAGTCGTTCGTGGCCTCGTAGGTGAACCCGTTCTCCTGCCCGGCACGGGTGAGCCACGGGTTCGCTTCCTTGACGAAGGCGATGTGGGCCGGGTCGTGGGTGCCCGAGTAGAAGCCGAGCACCTTGAACGGCGCGGCGTGTGCCGTGCTCGTCGTGGTGACCGGGACGAGGGTTGCGGCGAGCATCGCCAGCAATGCCAACAGTTTTCGAGCCATGCGGGCACACACCTTCACATCACGGGGGTTGCGCGCCCGAAGATCATCGTAGGGATGGTCTAGACCTCGTGGGTACCGGGACGTTCACAGAATTCTTTTGCGCCACAACAGGAACCCGCCCAGCACGGCCAGGCCGCCGAGCGCCGCCACCACGGCGGACATGCCGAACCTCGTGGCGCTGGAAGGAGGCTGTTCGGCGCTCGACGCAACAGGAACGGGTCGCGGGGTGCTCGACTTCGGCGTGGAGGGCGCGGCTGAGCTGGACGGCGTCACCGGCGTCGCCGCGGCGGGTGGAACCGGCTTGGCTTGAGGCGCCGGAGCGGGCGCCGGCGCGGGGGCGGGGGCGGGTGCCGGTGCCGGTGCGGCGATCTCGACGTCCGTGCACGAGTAGTACGTGTCCGGAGTGTCGGTGTTCTGCCAGACCGTGTAGATCAGGTGCCGGCCGGTCCGCTTCGGGAGCTGGACCTTGAACTCGTAGGAGCCGTTGACCAGCGGAGGAGTGGGGACGGTGAGGAACTGCTCCAGGTCCGCCCACCGCAGCGGCCGGGCCGGTGAGTAGCCGTCGCGCGTCACGTAGAACCGGAACGAGCCCTGGTGCGGGATCGTCGCCCGGTAGGTGAAGGCGGTGCTCCTGAGCCTCGTCGCCGGCCACTCGGCGGAGGGCAGGTCGAGCCCGGCGTACTTCGGGATCCCGGCGCTGCACAGCTTGCCGTCCGGCACCCTCGCCTGGTCGCGCCCCGCCACGTTCGCCAGCCGGATGTTGTCCCACTCCGTGGACGGCAACCCCGCCTGAACGGCACTGCGGCAGGGCGAGGATGATGCTGTGGTCTGACCCGGCGAGCACAGGAAAGCCCTGCTCGCGGGGTCGGTCGGCGCGCCATGGGCGTGCGCGGGAACCGCGGAGACCATCATGAGCAGCGTCAGAACGCCCACAAGGCGAAACACGAGCACCTCCCCTGTCTTTCTAGGGGTACGCGTGCCAGACCCGAGTCGTTCACGGAAGATGTAGTGCCATGTCCTTCGCTGATGAGGTGTCCGCGGCCGCAGCCCGGCTCGGTGGTGTCGCCCGCACCACACCGCTCGAGGTGAACCAGCGGCTGTCCGAGAGGACCGGCGCGCGGGTGTGGTTCAAGCGCGAGGACCTTCAGGTCGGCCGCTCCTACAAGCTGCGCGGCGCGTTCAACCTGCTGTGCCAGACTGAGTTCGCGTTCGGTGGCGCGGTGTGCGCGTCGGCGGGCAACCACGGCCAGGGCATGGCCTACGCGTGCCGCCGGCTCGGCATCGAGGGCCGCGTGCACGTTCCCCGCACCACCCCGCGCCAGAAGCGCGACCGCATCTCCGCCCTGGGCCAGGGCATGGTGCGCCTGGTCGTGGACGGCGACACCTACGACGACGCGGCCGCGCTCGCGAAGGAGTACGCGCAGACCACGGGCGCGACCCTGGTCCCGGCGTTCGACGACCGCCGCACCGTCGCGGGCCAGGGCACCGTCGGCCTGGAGATCGTCCAGCAGCTCGGCGGCGCGCCCGACGTGGTCGTGGTGCCGGTCGGCGGTGGCGGGCTGCTGTCCGGCGTCGGCACGTGGTTCAAGGAGCGCTTCCCGCGCACCCGCGTCATCGGCGTGGAGCCCGCGGGTGCGGCGAGCATGATCGCCGCCGTCCAGGCCGGACACCCGGTGACGTTGCCCGAGGTGGACACGTTCGTCGACGGCGCCGCGGTGCGCAGGGCGGGCGACGTGACGTTCCCGATGGTGCGCGACAGCGGTGCCGAGCTGCTCACCGTGGCCGAGGGCGCGGTCTGCACGGAGATGCTGGAGCTGTACCAGATCGACGGCATCATCGCTGAACCCGCGGGCGCGCTGGCCTCGGCGGCGTTGCTGGAGGAGATCTCGGTGACGCCGGACTCGACGGTCGTCTGCCTGCTCTCCGGCGGCAACAACGACGTCTCGCGCTACGCCGAGGTCGTCGAGCGGTCGATGGTCCACCGCGGCCTCAAGCACTACTTCCTGGTGGAGTTCCCCCAGGAGCCGGGCGCGCTGCGGCGGTTCCTCGACGAGGTGCTCGGCAAGGACGACGACATCGTGCAGTTCGAGTACATCAAGCGCGACAACCGGGAGACCGGTGCCGCACTGGTGTGCATCGAGCTGGGCCGCCGCGAGGACTACGACCTGCTGTGGGCCCGGATGAAGGAGTCCCCGCTCAAGATCCAGCACGTGGCACCGGGCACCACCGCGTACCGCTTCCTGATCTGATCAGGCCGTGCCGAGGCGGTGCAGCACCGCGCCGGTCGCGACGTCCAGCACCTCGACGAGGTGAGCCGAGCGCTGCACCGCGATCCACGGCAGGTGGTGGTGCCGCACCACCGGTGTGGCGAATTCCACGACTGTGCGCGACTCCTTCTCCAGCCGCACCCGGACGGTGCCGCCCTCGCGGGTCAGCAGCGCCGGCCGGTTCGCGACCTTCGTCAGGCCCAGCACGTACGCGCCGGACGGCACTGGGATGACCGTGTCGTCCAGACCCGGCCCCCACACCGTCCACCCGGCCGCGCGCAGTCCGGCGGTCCAGTTGCCGGGCCCGAACAGCACCTGGCCGGCACCGTCGAGCCTGGTCTGGAAGGGGGTGGACTCGGGCTGGTGCAGTGCTGCGTTCGACGGTTCCAGGACGATGTGGACGCCGGCGCAGCGCAGTGTCCACCACTGTCCGGCGCGGCGGAAGTAGACGCCGAACTGCCAGAACTCCTCCATGTGGAGGTACAGCGGCGACAGGTCGTGCGCGGCCTCGTCGCGGGCGCTGAAGTCGATCGGCACGCGCAGCTTCCGCAGGTACGTGTCCTGGTCGCCCTCGATGTGCACGACCAGCTCGCCATCGACCTCGATCAACGCGACCAGCATCTCGAAGCTCGTCTCGGACACGTAGATCGCGGCCAGCACCGGACCGGGCAGCCGGAATCTCGCGGCGGGCAGTCCGCACCGCCACAGCACCAGCTCGTCCGGCCCGTCACCTCGGGCGACCAGCGACGGACCCGCGCTCGGGAAGATCGGGAACCGCAGCGACGTGCCCCGCGCCCCGGATTCCAGCAGCCGCCGCGACTCCTGTTCGGACGGTGGCTCGACGTGGATCAGCGTGCCGTCCACCGTGACGCGCACCCGCCCGTCGCCGCCCTCGGCCAGAGTCACCGTGCGCTCGGCGGATGGGCGTTCTCCGCAGATCAGCCAGTCGTAGCCCAGCGAGCTCCGTTCGCGGCCGGCCGCCGGGACGACCTGGACGCTGTCCGCTGTCCGCTCCAGCGCCACGATCACGGCCAGCCGCACCAGGTCCAGCCGCGCGGAGAAGTGCGGCAGGTCGTCGAGCAGCACCGGGAACCGCGAGTACCGCGGTACGGGCAGCGGCTCGGCGATCGCGTCCACCATCGCGTGGAACTCCGGCCCCAGCTCCACCCCTGCCAGCGAATGCATCTTCGTCATCGTCCCCCCAGACGTCGGGGACGATCTTTCCAGGCGGGGAGATGCCGGGCACCCCTTTCGAGAGGAGTGCCCGGCACCGGGACTACGGCCTCGGTGGTGGGCAGGTCTTCCACGCGAAGTGGTAGGTCGTCTCGATCGACCCGTCGGTGGAGTCCATCGAGATGAAGCTCGTGACCTTCTTCGGGTCCGACGTGCCCGCGTTGACGCGCAGCTCCGTGTTGATGTTGAAGTTCCGCTTCTCGCCGCACGGGTGGTAGACGATCGCCGCCACGTCGGTCGTGTCGGTCGCCTGCCAGTCGTCGCTGAACGGACCCCGGTAGTTGTGCTGCTTGTACCGCGTTTCCGACATGCCCTGGAAGTAGTAGTTGGCTTTCTCCAGTGCCGTGGCGCCGCGCTCGAGGTGCGCGAAGCCGCGGTAGTCGGTGGACGCGATGCCGTAGGTGAAACCGGACGGCACGTTGACGCGCAGGTTCAGCTGGCAGTTCTTGCGGAAGTCGGTCGGCTTCGCCTCCGGCCCGACCTGTGCCATGAACTCGCTGTACGTGACGGTGAACGCCTTGTTGTCCGGGCTGACGGCGACCGCGGCCGTACCCGGCTTGCAGCCCGACCCGTTGATGGTCACGACGTCGATGGTGATGATGTCCGGCGGGGGCGTGGTGCCGGGGGCGCCTCCGGGCGGAATGATGATCGTCGACGCTGCGAACGCGGCCGCGGCCAGTGTGGTGAGCATGGGGCACCTTTCCGTCTGAAGTTCAACAATGAACGGGCGGCGGCAATCGGTGCCTGGATCAGCAGCGCTTCCAGGAGAACTGGTACTTCGTGCTCACACTGCTGTCCGTCGAATCCATCGTCATGAAGCTCGCGGCCTTCGACGAACCCGCGTTGACCCGCAGCTCGGTGTTGATGTTCAGGTGCCGGACTTCACCGCACGGCGCGTAAACGATTTCCGACACCTGGGCGCGGTCGGTCGCCTGCCAGTTGTCGCTCTTCGGGCCGGTGAAGTTGTGCGTGCGGCTCGCGCCGTTCGACATGCCCTGGAAGTAGTAGTTCCCTCTTTCCGTGCCCGTCGCCCCGGCCTGGAGGTGGATGAACCCGCGGTAGTCCGCCTGGGCGATGCCGAACGTGAAGCCCTGCGGGTAGCTCACTCTGATGTTGAGCTGGCAGTTCTTTCGGAAGTCTGTCGGCGCTGCGCCTTGTCCGGCTTGGGCGAGGTAGTCGCTGTAGGTGACCGTGAATGCGGTGCGGTCATCGGAGGCCGCGACCGCGGCGGTACCCGCGGGACAGCCGGATCCGTTGACGGTGACCACGTCGATCGTGACGAAATCGGGAACGTCGGGTGCTGCGTGTGCGGCAGGCGCGGTAAGGACCGCGGAGAGCGCCAGGGCAGCAGCCGCCACCATTTTCAGCATGGCGAGCCTTTCTTTCTGGAGTGTGGTACCGGCGGCGGAAGTCAGACGATATCGGAAGCCCTTGTCGGAAAAGGGCCGCCGAATGGGTGACTGAATTGCTCGGCAATACGTTGAGGAAAGCACGGCTAATTGCACGGCCGAAATTTCGGTCTGTGCGCGAACCATGCTCACCCACGGTGTGACGAATTAACCTGACGATTGCCTGACGATCGTGTCGCGCTACGCCGTTCGAGTGACGCGGGGCTGACAGGCAACAAGGTTTCCAGTACACCTGGGGTGTCCGCCGCCCCGGACAAAAGGGACCACATGCAGAAGACAGGGCGCACTCTCACCATCTCCGCCGCGTTGCTCGCGGGCCTCCTGCTGCCCGTGATGGCGTCACAGGCACAGGCGGGATGGGCGCACCAGCGCAAGATCACCATCGACACGTTGGCCGCGGGCGCGAACGTCGCGGGCGACGTCAAGGGCTTCCCGGTGCCGGTGAGGCTCGACGCGACGAACTTCGACTTCGGCCAGGCCAGGCCGGACGGCGCGGACATCAGGTTCGACGACGCGGCGGGCAAACCGCTGCCGTACGAGATCGAGAAGTGGGACGCGGGCGCCAGGCAGGCGGCGATCTGGGTGCGCACTGACGTGAAGGGCAACAACGCGAGCCAGTCCGTCACGCTGAAGTGGGGGAACCCCGAGGCGAAATCGGAGAGCAACGGCGCCGCGGTCTTCCCGAAGGCAGACGGCTGGATCACCGCCCACCACCTCGCCGAGAAGGGCGCGGCCGCCGGCTACCGCGACTCGGTGGGCAACCTCAACGGCAAGGGCGTCAACATCGCCGGTGACGCGACCGGCGCCGGCGTGGTCGGCAACGCGCTGTCGCTGAGCAGGGCCCGCAGCGAGTACGTGCTGCTGCCCGGCAGCGAGTCGAGCGGCCTGTTCAACCCGCTGCCGTCGAAGGGCACCTTCTCGATCTGGTCGAATGCGAAGACGCACCCGGCCGCGTACATCGCGATGTTCTCAAAGGGGGAGACGGGCTTCCGCATCCACTACTTCGGCGAGGGCGACCAGACCGAGCCGTGCATCGACGTCGCCAACTACGACTGGTGCCCGCTGCCGTCCGGCGCCTACACGAAGGTCAAGAACAACACCTGGTACCACTTCGTCTTCGTCATCGACAAGCCGAACGCCTACTACTACATCAACGGCAAGCTCGAAGTCGGCAAGACCGACACCAACGCGTGGAAGACCACCGGCACCGAGCCCGTGACGATCGGCAACAACGAGAAGACGCCCGGCAGCAACAGTCGCAAACGCTCGTTCGACGGCCTGCTCGACGAGGCGCGGATCCTGTCCGTGCCGAAGGACAAGAACTGGGCGAAGCTCGACTTCGAGTCGCAGAAGCCGGGCTCGAAGCTGCTCAAGCACAAGAAGTGAGTTCGGCCGCACCCGGGATGAAGCACTCCTCGTCGAGCGTTGATACTCATGACGTTGACCAACCTCGATGAGGAGTGCCTCTGATGGCTCCCGACCAGCTGACCGTCTACTCGACCTCGTGGTGCGGCTACTGCCGGATCCTGAAGAACCAGCTCGACCGCGAGGGCATCGAGTACGTCGAGATCAACATCGAGGAGACGCCCGGCGCGGCCGACTTCGTGATGAGCGTGAACGGCGGCAACCGCACGGTGCCGACCGTCCACTTCCCGAACGGCAAAGCGCTCACCAACCCGTCGCTGAGTCAGGTCAAGGAACAGCTGGCGGCCTAGTCCGAGAAGAGCTGGGCGGTCGTGGAAGCGCCGTCCAGCGCCTCGCGGATGATGTCCGCGTGCCCGGAGTGGTGCGCGGTCTCCTGGAACACGCGCAGCACGATGCGCCGGATCGTCCACGGCTCCGGGTTCGGATCCCACGGTGCCGGTGGCATCGGGACCAGTTTGTCGAGATCGGCGGCGCGCACCGCCGCGTCGGTCGCGCGTCCCGCCTCGGCGTACGCGGCGAGCAACTCCTCGAAGGAGTCGCCGTCCCAGACGTACTGACCGGTGTCGAGGATGCCATCCGGCATGCCGGGCTGTTCCGTGAGGATGTGGGTGTAGCCCAGCTCGCCCCGGGTGAGGTGCTTGAGCACCCCGCCCAGGGTGAGCTCGCTGACCGTGGTGCGCTTGACGGCGTCGGCCGCGGTCAGACCCCGCATCGTGATGCGGAGCATCCGGCGCTGTTCGTTCAGCATGTGCAGCAGTTCGTCGTGCTCCGAGGTCATGCGGAGCACGTTAGGGCCGAATTAGGACAGCTCCGGTCCTAGCAGTACAGGTTCGCACCGGTGGGTACTCCGAGAATGCCGGTGAACTGCTGGTACTTCGAGACCCGGCTCTGCACCTGGGCGGGGTTGCCGCCGTTGCACTCGAGCGATCCGTTGATGCTGCGGATCGTCTCGCCGAACCCGTTGCCGTTGACCATGGCGTTGTGCGGGGTCATGGTGCCGGGCCCTGTCTGCGTGTTCCAGTACCAGAGCGCCGTCTTCCACGAGATCGCGGCGTCGGTCGCGACCTGGTCCGGGGAGACCAGCAGGTTGATGCCGAGGTAGTCGCCGGCCGCCTTGTAGTTGAAGTTCCACGACAGCTGGATCGGGCCGCGGCCGTAGTAGGCGTAGGTCCCGGCCGGGCAGCCGTAGGGCCTGCTCTCGTCGCAGAGGTCGTTGCCCTGGTTGATCTCCCTGATGTGCACCAGCCCACCGGTCTCGTGCGAGGCGTTGGCGAGGAACGCCGCCGCCTCCTGCTTCTTCACGGTGTCGCTGCCCGTCTTGGCGAACGCGGGGAACGCGCTCATCGCCTCGACCAGGCCGCTGTAGGTGTAGAAGCTGTTGCGGGACGGGAACATCTGGTTGAACTGGGCTTCGCTGACGACGAAGCTGCCGCCGCCACCACCTCCGCCACCGCCGTTGCAGTTGTACGGATCCCAGTACCAGGTGGAAATCGTCGGGCTGTAACCGGGATTGTCGTGCTCGGCGATGTAGTACGCGCCTTCGAACCTGACGATGGAGCCGGCGGTGTACCACTGTCCCTGCACCCAGTCGGGGTAGGCGCAGGTGCCGCCGCCACCACCTCCGTCACAGTTCGTGGGTTCCCAGTACCAGGTGGAAACCGTTGGGCTGTAACCGGGATTGTCGTGCTCGGCGATGTAGTACGCGCCTTCGAACCTCACGATCGAACCTGCCGTGTACCACTGACCCTGCACCCAGTCGGTGAACGTACACGCCTGTGCGGACACTTCCGCCTGTGAGGAAGCGGAGGGCGTGATGACGGCCAGCGCCGCCGCCATCACACCTGCCGCGATAGACGCCAAGATGCGTTTTCTCAGCAAGGTCACCCACTCCTGGAGTCTGCGCGCCCGAGGAATCAAGGATGTGAACACCGCTGAGATTGGCACCATTGGTCCAGACCAGTCAAGGGTCTAGACCTGTTCTGTCAACAGTAGAGGTTGCCGCCGGGTGCGACGCCGATGATCCCGGTGAACTGGCGGTACTTCGACACGCGGCTCTCGACGGCGCCGGGGTTCTTCCCGCCGCACTCCAGGGATCCGTTGATGCTGCGGATCGTCTGGCCGAAGCCGCGTGAGTTGACCATGGCGTTGTGCGGGGTCATCGTGCCTGGCCCGTTCTGCGTCATCCAGTACCAGATCGCGGTTCGCCACGAGATGGTCGCGTCGCGGGCCACCCGGCTCGGCGTGCGCAACAGGTCCACGCCGAGGTAGTCGCCTGCCGCCTTGTAGTTGAAGTTCCACGACAGCTGGATCGGGCCGCGGCCGTAGTACTGCTTCACCCCGGCCGGGCAGCCGTACGGTTTGCTCTCGTCGCAGTAGTCGCCGTCCTTGTTGATCTCCTCGATGTACACGAGACCTCCGGTCTCATGGGAGACGTTGGCGAGGAACGCCGCGAGCTCCTGCTTCTTCACCGTGTCGCTGCCCTGGTTCGCGAACGAGCCGAACGTGGCCATCGCGTTCTTCAGGCCGCTGTAGGTGTAGAAGCCGTTGCGGGACGGGAACATGCGGTTGAACTGCGCTTCGGTGACGATGAACGGCGCCGCCGTCGCCGGCTGCACGAGCGTGAAGACGCCGAGCAGCGCGACGATCAGGGCGGCGGCGCGTGTTCCGGACATGGGGACCAACTCCTCAGAGCATCTGCGCGCCCACTGTGAGTTACCGCTCTCACGGTGGCAGGCCGGGCACCCCGAGCACAAGAGGTGGTCTATACCTTTTAGGAACCGGAACCGTAAGGCCTGGTGATGATCTCCAGCGCGTGGCCGTCGGGGTCGTCCCAGTAGACGCCGCGACCGCCGTCGTTGCGGTTGATCTGGCCCGGCTTGCTGTGGAACGGGTCGGCCCAGAAGTCGAGGCCGCGTTCCTGGATGCGGCCGAAGATCTGGTCGAACTCCTCCTCGGTCACCAGGAACGCGTAGTGCTGCGACGTGATCGGGCCCTGGCTGGTGAGGTAGTCGAGCGAGACGCCGTTCGCGACCTCGACGACGAGGAACGGCCCGAAGCGGACCGGCTCCGGCAGGCCGAGAAGCGCGGTGAGGAAGCGCGCCGAACGCTCCTGGTCGGTGACGTGGACGATGGTGTGGTTGAGCTGTACGGGCATGACACCTGCTTACTCCAGGTGTCATGCCCTTGTCCTGCGGTCAGCCGCGGAGCGAGAACACCGGCCACTTGCCCGTGTGGTTGGTCTTGCGGGTCTCGTGATCGATCGTGTTCGCGACCAGGTCGCTCGGCCGGTTCTCCACGAAGTTCGCGTAGAACGTCGTGTCGGCGCCGGCCGAGTACGGCACCACGAGGTCGTGTTTGGCGGTGGCGGAACCACCGGGCGTCCAGGACTTCACGAGGAGCCGCTTGCGATCCGCGCTGGCGTAGGAGAAGTCGACGCCGGTGCCGATCGCGACGAGGTCCTTGAACAACGAGGTCGAGGTGTCGACGGTCGTGGAGGTCCAGGTGTTGTTCGCGAAACGGGCGAGCACGATCTTGGCGCTGCTGCTGGTGTGCACGCCATAGCCCAGCACGAGCGAGCCGTCGCCGAGCGGCACGGTCACCGGGTTCTCCTCCGGCAACGTCTTGCCCGCCGGCAGATCCGCCGGGTTCGTCGTCACGACCCGCGTCTTGTCGAGGTCGGCCGCGTCGACGACGGTGCCGAGCGTCGCGCCGCCGGCGGTGTGCATGCCGCCGGAAGCCGTGTCGAGGTAGGCGACGTAGATGTTCTTGCCGCCGCCGTTGTGTCCCTTCGGGCCGCCGTGCATCGACCAGGTCAGGTAGATGCGGCCGTTCCGCTGTGTCACGCCGAACGCGTACACCTCGGCGTACCGGTCTGCTGTCCGGCCCGAGTCGATGATCGTGCGCGGTGCGGACCAGGTCCTGCCGTGATCCGTCGACTTGATCATCTTGTAGGTGCGGTACGGGTGCGACAGGTCCGTGTTGTGGCTGTAGAACAGGTGAATCGTGTTTCCGGTGACGACCGGCTCGGGGTAGGTGTTCCTGTCCGTGGAGATCGTGCGGGCGGTCCACGTGCCGGTGATCGACCGCGGCGCCGGCGCGGTGTAGAGCTGCAGCGACGTCGTGTGCGTGGCGCGGAAGACCGCGAGCCTGCCGTCGCCGAGCTGCGTGAGCACCGGGTAGTCGTGGTAGGCGTTGTCGTGCGTCAGGTTCAGCGCGGCGACCTTCACCGCCGCCGACCACGTGTTCGTGCCGTGGTCGAACGCCTTCACGTAGATGTCGTGCCTCGTGCCCGAGTACGTCACGAAGGTCTTGTTGACCGTCGCGTCGTACACACCCGCGCCGTTGGTGCGCAGGCAGCCGTAGACGGAGGTCGTCGTGACGGTGTCCAGGGTGGGTGCGGCTTGCGCCGGTAGGGTGAAAATCCCGATTAGCAGCAGCGTTGCGGCCAATGCGCGCATCGCCGACCTCCGATGGGTGTCGGGGCGGCGACGATCGGACAATACTGCCTTTCATGCGGACACTGGTTGTAGCCGGGCTGTTACTGGGTCTGACAGTTCCTGCTCAAGCGGCACAGGCTGACGCAGACCCCTCGTCCTTGGTGAACCCCTTCGTGGGTACGCAGAACTTCGGCAACACGTTCCCGGGAGCATCGGTCCCGTTCGGAATGGTGCAGGTCAGCCCTGATACGGGAGGACAGGGCGGCTACGACTACAAGGCGACCTCCATCTACGGCTTCTCGCAGACACACCTGTCGGGCGTGGGCTGCGGCGTCATGGGCGAGCTGCCGGTGATGCCGACAGTCGGGTCCGTTGACAACGTTGACATCAACGCTTACAAGTCGGCCTTCAGCCATTCGGACGAGGCCGCGCAGCCCGGGTACTACCGCGTCGGGCTGTCCCGGTACGGGGTGAACGCCGAGCTCACGGCCACTCCGAGAACCGGTTGGCAGCGCTACACGTTCCCGTCGTCGGCCGCTGCCAACGTCCTGTTCAACACCGGGCGTTCGAACCAGACGGTGCTCGACTCCGAGATCCACGTCGTCGGTGACCGGACGATCGAGGGCCGGGTGCGCAACGGCCGGTTCTGCGCGGGCAAGGACGAGCACACCGTCTACTTCACGGCGTCGTTCGACCGGCCGTTCGCCTCCTTTGGCGCGTGGCGAGGGAGCGTTCCCACGCCGGGTGCCCGTGACGCGGCCGGAACCGGTGGCAACGGCGCGTGGGTCACGTTCGACGCAACGGCGGACCGCGATGTGGTGCTGAAGATCGGCCTGTCCTACACCGGGCTGGAAGGCGCTCGGAAGAACCTCGCGGCGGAGGCTCCTTCCCACGACTTCGACGGTGTGGTGACCGCGGCCAGGGACGTGTGGAAGAAACAGCTGGACGCGGTGCGGGTGTCCGGCGGGTCGCGGGACCGGCAGGTCGCCTTCTACACCGCGTTGTACCACTCGGTGCTGCATCCGAATCTCGCCGGTGACGTGGACGGCAAGTACATGGGCTTCGACGGCCGGGTACGCACGGCTTCTGGCTACACGCCGTACCAGAACTTCTCGCTGTGGGACACGTACAGACCACAGAACCAGCTGTTGCAGATCCTGGAACCCCGTGTGGCCCGTGACGTCGCACTGTCCGTTGTGGCCAGTGGCAGGGACGGGGGATGGTTGCCGCGCTGGGCGTTGGCCTCGTCCGAGACCAACATCATGACCGGTGACCCGGTCACGCCGTTCCTGGTCGAGGCCTGGTCGAAGGGGTTGCTGCGCGGGTACGAGGAAGAGACGTACCAGCTGTTGCGCGCCAACGCTTTGTCGCTGCCTCCCGCCGACTCTCCCTACAACGGACGGTCCGGCGTCAACTACTACTCGGACCGCGGCTACATCCCGTCCGGCTTGAAGCTGGGCACGGACTGCGCGCACAAGGGCGGCGACAACGACTGCGTGCACCCGGCCTCGGCCACGCTGGAGTACTCGGCGGCGGACGCGTCGCTGGCGCTGATGGCACGCGGTCTGGGTCATCGCTCCGACGCGCGCCTGTTCGCTGATCGTGGCCAGTGGTACCGAAACCTGTGGGACTCCTCCACCGGTCACTTCCGGCCCCGCACCGTCGCCGGCACCTGGCTGTCGCCGTACAACCCGGTCGACGCGGCGCACCAGTTCCACGAGGGCGGCGCCTACCAGTACCAGTGGCTCGTGCCGCAGGATCCGGCCGGTCTGGTGTCGCTGATGGGCGGCCGCCGCGAGACGGAGAAACGCCTCGACGCGTTCTTCGCCTACGAGAAGCTCCTCGTGGACCCCGCCGGCACCGCGCGCCACGACTGGATCACCGAACCGTACGACTACTACGGCAAACCGACCTACAACCCGAACAACGAACCCGACCTGCTCGCGCCCTACATGTACCTGTGGACGGGCACGCCGTGGAAGACCGCGACGGTCGTGCGGGCCGCGATGACGTTGTTCACGACCGGCCCGGACGGCATGACCGGCAACGACGACCTGGGCACGATGTCGGCCTGGTACGTCTTCTCGTCGCTGGGCATGTACCCGACCTTCAACGGTTCGGACTTCTTCGCGCTGTCGTCGCCGCAGTTCCCGTCCGCGACCGTCCGGATCGGACAGTACGGCTCGCAGGGCGGTACGTTGACGGTCTCGGCGCCTGGTGTCTCGGATTCGGTGCGGTACGTCCGCAGTGCCTCGCTGAACGGCCGTGATGTGCACAAGACCTGGCTGTCGTGGTCTTCCTTGGCACGCGGCGGAAAGCTGGCGTACGAGGTGTCCTCGCGGCCTTCGTCCTGGGGCACCGGTCGTTCGGACGAGCCGCCTTCGCTGAACGACGGCAACGTTGATTCGCGGCGTGCCTTGTCGGCGTCGTTGCGGAACAGCGAGATCGTGATGCCGACATCGGATTCCGCGCAGTCGCTGACCTTGCAGCTCGACGTGCTGGCGCAGTCGCCGTCCGGCACGACCGTCCGGCCCGAGGTGACCGCTCCGGCCGGCTGGAAGGTGAGCGGAGCACGGCCGGTTGTCATCGTGTCGCGACATCTGCCGGTGCAGAAGACCGTGCCGTTGACGGTGTCGGTGCCCGCCGGGGTGGCTCCGGGGTCGTACGAGATCTCGGTGAAGGTCGAGTCCGTTGCGGTGAAGGCCGTCGTCGAGGTGAAGCCGGCGGCGGTGTGCGCCTTCTCGACGTGTGCGGTGGACGTCGGACCGGAGCGCAACCACGACGGCACGGCCACGGTGGCTGACTCCGCTTCCGGGAACTTCGACGGTGGTGGCTGGAGTTACGACGCGGCGTTGTTGCCTGCCGCCGGTCCTGTCACGTGGGGCGGGATCACCTACCAGGCGCCTGATCCCACCGGGACCGCGGCGAACTTCGTCGAGGCACGCGGGCAGGGACTGTTGCTGCCCGCCGGGCAGTTCTCCTGGCTGCACGTGGTCGGTGCGTCGCACAACGGGCCGGTGTCCACGTCCTTCACCGTCTGGTACACGGACGGCACCTCGGCCGAGGTGACCGCTTCGGTGCCGGACTGGGCGGCCGGTGGCCCGGTGGTGCTGGAGATGCCGCACCGGATCAAGGCCGGGCAGGGTGTAGACGGGCCGCCGGTCCGGCTGTTCGGGCAGTCGTTGCGGCTGGACGCGGCCAAGACGGTCCGCTCGGTGACTTTGCCGAACGACCCGCGAGTGGAGCTGTACGCGCTCACACTGGCCTGATGGAGCGACTGAAAAGCGGAGTGCGGTCCCGCGTCTGGGCCGACGGCGACCGCATCGTCAAGCAGGTCATCGGCGATGCGGCCGCCTTCACCCGCGAGGTCACCGCGCTGCGGCTGGCCGAACACACCGGAATGGTGCCGCGCGTCCTCGACGTCGACCCGGACACCCGGACGGTCGTGATGGAGCGGCTGCCGTCTCATCCGTTCGACGACGACTGGGTGATCGACTACGCCCGCGGCCTCGCCCGGCTGCACCAGGCCACTGGTCCCGAGCACGCCGGAGCCCTGCCGCGCCAGGAGGTTCCCGATCCGGAGCCGTTCCTGCGGTTCGTGCGCGCGCTGGACGTCGAGATCGGGGACGCGGAGACCGAGCTCACCTTCACCGACACCGGCAAGTTCGACCTCCTGCACGGCGACCCGTGTCCTGGCAACGACATGTACACCGAAAGCGGAGCCCGGTTCGTCGACCTCGAAGGTGCGATGCTCGGCGACGGGCTCACCGAGCTGGTGTACCTGCGGATGGGTTTTCCGACCTGCGCGACCGTGTCCGAGACCCCGAAAGAGCTGCGGGAGGCCGCCGAGCAGGCCTACTTCTCCGAACGCGGCAGAGCCGAGCCGCTGGAGGACGCCTGCGTGCGGTGGCTGGTGCAGGGTGACGCGCTGGTGCAGCGGGCCGAGCGGGACGGCACCGACCACCTCGCCAGGGTCGTCGACGAGGACTGGTTCTGGTACAGCACGACCGCACGCGGCCGGTTGATGTTCCGGGCGCGGGTGGTGGCGGGGTTCACCGAGACCCATCCCGCGATGAGCGCGCTCGCCCGGCGGTTGCTCGAGCGCATGAACCGGATCTGGGAGCCGCAGCCGATCGCGACCCGGCGCACGCACATCTCATGACCAGGCGGACAGCTTCAGCCCTGACGTGAACGAACGCTCATCGCCCGTGATGGGGTCCACAAAGGACAAGGTGCGGGCGAGGAGCTGCAGAGGCGAGGAGAAGTCGTCCAGCGGGCGTTCCCGGAGCACGGGGTAGAAGTCGTCGTTCACGATCGGCACGCCCAGGCCGGACATGTGCAGGCGCAGCTGGTGGGTGCGGCCGGTCAGCGGCTTCAAGTGGTAGCGGCCCAAGCCGTTCCGGTGCTCCACCAGGGACACGTGCGTCTCGGCGTTCGGCTCGCCGTCGACCTCGGACGCGGTGATGATGCCGCGTTCCTTGATGATCCGCGAGCGCACGACCCGCGGCAGCTCCAGCGCGGGGTCGTAGCCCGCGATCGCCTCGTACTCCTTGCGCACCAACCGGTCGCGGAACATCGTCTGGTACTTGCCGCGCAGCTCGCGGCGCACCACGAAGAACACCAGGCCGGCGGTGACGCGGTCCAGGCGGTGCGCGGGGGAGAGGTCGGGCAGGCCCAGTGAGTCGCGAAGGCGGACCAGCGCGGTCTGCATGATGTGCTGGCCGCGCGGGATGGTGGCGAGGAAGTGGGGCTTGTCGGCCACCACGATGTCGTCGTCCTGGTGGACCACGCCCACCTCGAACGGGACGGGCACCTCGATCGGCAGGTCGCGGTGGAACCAGATGTAGCTGTCGGGCACGAACGGCGCGTCGATGCCGAGCGGGCCGGAGACGGTCCAGATGCGCTCCTCGCGCAGCATCTCCTCGATCCGCTCCGGGGCCACCCGCGGCAGGCGTTCGACCAGGTGGTCGCGCAGGGACGGCCAGGAGCCTGCCGCGGGCAGCTTCAGCCGCGCTGCGTCCAGGCCGTTGCGCTGGGGGAGAGGGGAGGAGGGTTTGAGTCTCATCGCACCCGTCAGTCTAAATGGTCGGAAAAACCGAACGATATCGCTCGAAAACATTCGCTGTACCGAAGAGACCTGGTCACCGAGGCTGTACGCATGGCTGTCTTCCTGGTCCTCGGTTCGGTCATCTCACTGCAGTTCGGCGCGGCGTTCGCCAGTCAGCTCTTCGGGCAGATCGGCGCACCGGGGGCGACGGCGTTGCGGCTGGGCATCTCGGCGCTGATGCTGGCCGTCGTCGTGAGGCCGAAGTTCCGGCAGGAGACGATCGTGCTCGGCCTGACCATGGCGGGCATGAACGGCACGTTCTACCTGGCGCTCGACCGGATTCCGCTCGGCGTGGCGGTGACGATCGAGTTCCTCGGGCCGCTGGGGCTGGCGGCGATCCTGAGCAGGAGAGCCAGGGACTTCGTGTGGGTCGGGCTGGCGCTCGTCGGTGTGGTGATCCTCGGGGTGCGCGAGTACACCGGGGCGCGCCTGGACCTGATCGGTGTCGTGCTCGCCCTGCTCGCGGCCGCGTTCTGGGCCTGCTACGTGCTGGCCGGGCGCAAGCTCGCGACCGAAGGACTCGGCACCGGCGGTCTCGCCGGGGCGAGCCTGATCGCGGCGGCGCTCACGCTGCCGTACGGGCTCTCCACCGCGGGTACCACGCTGTTCGAGCCCAAGATCCTGTTGCTGGGCACGCTGGTCGCGTTGCTGGCGTCCGCGATTCCGTACACGCTGGAGATCAGGGCGCTCAAGACGTTGCAGGCCAGTACGTTCGGTGTCGTGCTGGCACTGGAACCCGCGGCCGCCGCGCTGGCAGGCGCGGTGCTGCTCGGCCAGCACCTGAGCGTGATCTCGTTGTGCGCCATCGGGTTGGTCATCACCGCTGGGGTTGGAGCAGCGCGACGGAAAGCGCCAGCGCCTCCCGAAACGCCTGTACGGCGGGATGCTGACCTCGTCCTGCCCGTGCCGCAGTGAACAGCAGCCGCGACTGGGAAACCGGCAGCTCGTGCAGGTCGACGGTGACCTCGCGCTCGTACCAGACCAGGTCCGGCAGCAGCGAGACCGCGAGACCGCGTTCCACGAACCGCAGTTTCACGAGCACGTCGGTCGAGGAGAAGCGCACGTCCGGCTCGTAGCCGTTGCGGCGGCACCAGTTCACGTTGTAGGTCCGCTGCGGGTAGCCGGCGGGTTCCATGATCCACGGATGGGAGCCGATCTCGGCCATCGACAGTCCACGCGGGACGGCCAGCCGGATCGGGTCCCGGTACAGCTCCCGGTACTCGAGGCCCGCGAACCGGGGCTCCGGCTGGTCGGGCCACTCCTCGAGGAAGACGAGGTCGAAGTCCCTGGCGTTCAACCCGGAAAGCGCTTCCGCCGGATCGAGGACCTGGAACTCGATCCGCAGTGACGGGTGCTCGTCGCGCATGCGCGCCAGGGTCGCCGGGATCAGCGCGAGCGCCGCGGTCTGGAACGTCGCGACCCGCAGCGTCCCGGTGATCTCGTGCAGTGAGGCGGCGACCTCCGACTCCGCCTGTTCCAGACGGGCGAGAACCTCCTCGGTGTGGCGCACCAGGATCTCTGCCTGCGGGGTGAGGCGCACTCGCCGTCCGACCGGCTCGAGCAGCGGCACCCCGACCTCGGTCTCCAGCAACGACAGCTGCTGCGAGACCGACGAGGGGCTGTAGTTCAGCGCCTGGGCGACGGCCGCCAGCGTGCCCCGCTGGGAAAGCTCGCGCAGCAACCGGAGCCGATGGAGGTCGAACATCGGATCATTATCCGATATGGTGCCGCTACCGCCCCCTGAGAACGCGTGCTGTCCTCAGCACGTTTTGAGGAGGTATCGGTATGTCCAAACGACTCCGCATCGTCGCGGGGATCGCTCTGGCGACCGGGCTGCTCGTGGCGGGCTCTCCCGCACTGGCGCAGGTGGAAACCGGGCCGTGGACCAGCGAGTCGCCGTCGTTCAACGTTCAGCAACGCGGCTGCGGTGTGGTCAGCAACCTCACGTTCCAGCTCACCTGTTCCACCGCGAGCGGTGATCAGCGTGCCGAGCGCCGGTACGCCACGTACACCGGCGGCACGCGGCAGTTCGAGGGCAGCTTCCGGATCACGAGTCTCGGAGGCACCCGCATCAGTCTCAAGCAGACGTTCCGGGACGCTCCCACCGCGGGGCCGTTCTGGATGCTCGCCGTGGAACGCGGCGGCCGGCTGTACGCCGTGCACGGTGGCGCGACCATCGCCACCGGGGCGACCGTGGGCACGACCGTGCGCGTGAACACCGTGCACAACGTGGGCAGGGAGCACCGCACGTACATCAACGGCTCGCGCAAGCACACCTACGCGAGCTCGGGCACGAGTTTCTACGACAAGTTCGGCGCGTACCGGACGTCGAGCGGCCAGGGACCGGCGACGGTCGTCTGGAGCAACATCCGGTTCTGGCGCAAGTGATCAAGCGCGTTTCCCTGGTGGGACTGCTGTTCCTGGCTGCCTGCGGCCAGGAACGGCAGGACCCCGTGCTGACGTCCGAGCTGACCTCGCCGACCGACGTGACGCTGCGCTGGCGTCCGCAGGAGGGGGCCGCCGGGCAGGTCGTCGAGTACGCGAACGCGGCCGACGGCGACTACGTGGTGCTGGAGTTCGTCCCGCCGGGCAAGACCTCCTACCAGCACCCGGACCTGATCCCGGAGACCGGGTTCTACTACCGGGTCCGGCCGTTCAGCGGACCCGCTTCCTCCACCGTGGACATCACGCTGCCGCCCGGTGAGGAGGTGCCGGAGACCGACGGGCACCAGTGGGCGGAACCGCGCAAGGGCGGCGGCGGCACGCATCCGGTGTCCGCGCCGGAGGCGGTGCCGGGAAACCTGAAGGCGGAGGTGAAGCACGCCAACGGGATCCTGTTCACGTGGGAGGACCACGCCTCCGACGAGGAGGGGTACCTGATCGAGCTCAAGCCGGCGGGCGCGGCCGACTACCGGGTCGCGGCGCAGCTCGATCCGGACGTCACCTCGTTCGGGCTGATCACACTCCCAGACGAGAAAACCGTGACCTGTCGGGTGCGGCCCTACCGGTTCGGAGCACCGTCGAACCTGACTCATCAGAAGACGGGGAAGGTCTGAGCGCCTGTCTGGCGCTCCAGGCGCTCGCGGCGAGCAGTAACGCCGCGAGCGCGTAGGGCCACACCGCGCGTTCGGTGACGGCGAGGCCGATGTTGATCATGGAAAGCAGCCCGAAAACGGAGCTGAGCAGCCACCACGTCAGATGATCTTCGTGTGCACGGGAGGTCATGAGGGCCGGGTTACCCGTTTTCGAGCTCCTTCACACCCTCTTCGTCTTCTTTTTTCTCGCCGCGGCGGCGCATGAAGCCGAAGCCGGGGATGCCGAGGATCGCCTGGCGCACGTCGTTGGTGACCTCGAGCAGCTGGTGCACCTCGGGACCGACCCTGTCCAGCGTCGCGAGGATCGGCAGGATGTCGTTGATCAGGTGCTCGGTCAGCACCGGCAGCTCGTCGACGAGCTTGATCGCGGCCTCGACCTCGTGCGCCGAGAGCTCGTTCACGAACCGCGCGGCGAGCGGCTGGGCCTGCTTGGCGATCGGCTCGTAGATGCCGATCAGCTCGTTGGCCGTGTGCGCGGTCTGGCCGGCCGTCGCGACGACCTGGGTGGCCCGCTCCGCGACGTCACCCGCGCTCGCCGTGATCGCGCGGACCGCGTCGACCGCCTTCTCCGCGTCCGCCACGACCTGCCCGGTGCGGTCGACCAGCTCGTCGGCCTTCCTCACGATGCCGTCGACGGCGTCGACCGTGCCGCTGACCTTGCGGACGAGCTGCTCGACCTCGCCGATGAGGTTCAGCACGCGGCCGGGTACGGCGGCCACGGCCGCGGTGGTGTCGATCGCGGTGCCGAGTGCCTGCTTGGCCAGTCCGAGGCCGGGAATCTCCATACGACCACTTTGCCCTATGTGTTGATCGGTTCGGGGGAGCGCCATTCAGGATCCGGAACTGTCAGACCCCGTCATTGCATTCGTTGATGTCGGCCAGTCGGCTGACCGGGCGAACCGGGAACCGTGCACCGTCCGAAGTTGTCAGAGTCGAGGGCTAGCATCCCCGGCGGGCGAGGGAGGCGCACATGGTTTGGTGGCACCGGTTCAGACGCATCATCTCCGGTGGAGGACGGGAGTCGGCGAGTTTCGTCGCGGCGCTGCTGGGTGTACTGGTGCTCGCGGGCGCCGCGCTCGGGCAGGGCATCTCCCGGACGTCGGTCGCGGTGTCGGACGGGCTGACCTGGCTGGGCGACGACCAGCGCGGTGAGGTCGTGCAGGTCAACCCGGTGTCGGGCAAGCCGCAGACGCGCCTGCAGATCAGCGGCCCCGACTCGCAGCTGGAGATCGCGCAGGAGGACGGCAGGCTGATCGTCCTGAACCGGCGGACCGGCGAGATCACGGTCATCGACCTCGCGACGCTGCTCGCTTCCGGCCGTCGTCAGGCGCCACCCGGTGCGGCGAGCAAGGTGCTGGTGGCGAACGGGATGGTGTTCGTCGTCGACCGCGCGTCCGGCACCGTGCACACCGCGGATCCGTTGACGCTGGCCGACATCGGGCAGAAGTGGGAGGCGGGTCAGCCCCTCGCCGACGCCGTCGTGGACGAGCAGGGCGTGCTGTGGCTGGTCGACCACGGTGGCACGTTGCGGTCGCTCGACTGGTCGGAGGACGAGGAGCGGTTCCAGGAGCGCACGCAGCGCCAGGTCACCGGTGCCGGGCCGCGCACGGTGCTGGTGCCGCACGACCAGGGCGTGACGCTGATCGGTCTCGACGGCGGTGTCGTGGTGCGCGACGGCACGGGTGAGGACGTGGCGCGCTCGACCGACCGCACCGACGCCGAGGTGATCGCCGCGCAGACCGCGCCGACGGATCTCGTGCCCGCGTCGGTGCCGGACTCGGCGGTGGTCGTGCTCGTCGTCGACGGGCAGGTGCGCCGTGTCGACGTGGGCGCGATGGGCTGTCCGAAGCCCGGCCGGCCCGCGGTGTTCCGCGACAAGGTCTACGTGCCGTGCAAGGGATCCGGCAAGGTCATCATCCTCGACCGCGGTGGCAACCGCGGTGGCGACGACGTGCGGACGTCCGGTGGTTCCGACCCCGAGCTGGTGTTCGACGACGGCCGGTTGTTCGTGAACGTGCCGGGCTCCTCGACCGGCGTGCTGGTCGACGCCGACGGTGCGACGCGCTCGTTGACGATCCGCAGCCCCGAGCTGCCGGTGAAGGACCCGGACCGCTCGCCGCCGCCGTCCGTGCCGCCGCCCCCGCCGCCGAACCCGAACGAGCCGCCGAAGCCGCCGCGCAACCCCGGCAACGGCAACAACGGCAACAACGGGCCGACCTCGGAGGTGCCGCCGCCGCCGTCGTCCACACCGCCTTCCACCGGCGGCACGGCGCCAGCGGCTCCTGCGGGCGTGACAGTGCGGGAGAAGTCGCGCACCACTTCGGCGGTGGTCGTGACGGTGAGCTGGAGCGCCGTCTCCTCGACCGACCCGGTCGTGGGTTACACGGTGACGGGTTCCGGCTCGTTCAGCGGTGGTTCGGTGTCGGCGCAGTCGGCCGGTACCTCTGCTGATCTGTCTCTGCCGTGCACGGGTTCCACGTTCTGCACGAGCGGCAGGCTGGAGGTGACGGTGCGGGCCTCGACGGCGTCCACGGCGGGTGCCGCGGGCATGGCGTCGTTCACCGTGACGGCGCCGAACACACCACCGCCGCCGAACAACCCGCCGCCGCCCCCGCCGCCGCCGCCGAACAACCCGGCGCCCACCCCGCCGCCGGTCACGACGACGACCACCACGCCGCCGCCACCCCCGCCACCCCCGCCACCCCCGCCGCCACCGTCGCTGCCGACGGCGGGTGCCACCGTGATCACTGGGCTGACCGGCGGCCCTCGGGTGCCGACGAAGCGCCTCACGTTGACTCCGCCCGCCGACTGGGCCAACCACAACGGTCGCTGCGAAGTCGTGAACACGACGTGGGACTACGCGATCGGCATTCCCTGCAACGCGACGTCCGCGCAGATGACGGTGGAGGAGGGCTCGAACCGCATCGTCGTGCGCGCCTATGCGGCGTCCGGTCCCGGCCAGGTCGACTCGGCGGCCAGGACCACGAACTTCACCATGGACGAGTGCAACGGCAAGCCGACGTGTGTGCCGCGCATGGCGCCCGCCGGAGCGCAGACCGCGCCGATGGGCGCGGGTGGCCTGGGCCTGCTGGCGTGCGCGTTCCTGTTGCGCATCGGTGTTCGCAGAGAAGAGGACAAGTGATCGACACCGGAGAGGTCTCGGCGTTCCGCGACCTCCACACCCGACTCGGTGACGCGGTCGAGAGCGCGGTGCGCGGCAAACGCGACGTGATCGACCTGGTGCTGGTGGCGATGTTCGCTGGTGGCCACGTGCTGCTGGAAGACGTGCCGGGCACCGGGAAGACGACGCTGGCCCGCGCGGTGGCGGGTGCGCTGGGCGGCCTGTCGCGGCGCGTGCAGTTCACGCCGGACCTGCTGCCGTCCGACGTCACGGGCACCTCGGTCTACGACCCGCAGACGGGGCAGATCCGGTTCCGGCCGGGTCCGGTGTTCGCGAACATCGTGCTGGCGGACGAGATCAACCGCGCGGCGGCCAAGACGCAGTCGGCGTTGCTGGAGGTCATGGAGGAGCGGACGGTCACGATCGACGGTGTCGGGCACGCGGTGCCGGACCCGTTCCTGGTGGTGGCGACGCAGAACCCGATCGACCTCGACGGCACGTACCGGCTGCCGGAGGCGCAGCTCGACAGGTTCATGCTGCGGACGTCGATCGGCTATCCGTCGCTGGACGACGAGCTGGACGTGCTGCGCCCCGGCAGTGGTGCCGGGCGGATCGCCGACGTGCGGACGGTGACGTCGCCGCGCGAGGTGAGCGCGTTCAGCGGCCGGTTGTCGCTGCTGCACGTGGCCGACCCGATCCTGCACTACATCTCGGCTCTGGGCTCGGGCACGCGGTCGGACGAGCGGCTGCGGCTCGGCACGTCGACGCGTGGCCTGCGGACGCTGGTGCGGTGTGCACAGGTGTACGCGGCGTCGAAGGGCAGGCATTTCGTGGTGCCGCAGGACGTCCAGGACATCGCGGACCCCGTGCTGGCCCACCGCCTGGTGCTGACGCGGGAGAGCGTGCTGGCGGGCGTGACGACGTCCGAGGTGCTAGCCGACGTGCTCTCGCGGGTGCCGGTGCCCAAGCCCGCCTCGCAGTGATCCGGGACGCGCGATGAGACTCACCCTGCGCGGCACCGGAACCGCGGTGCTGGGCCTGCTGATGCTCGGCGTCGGACTCTGGTGGCGTTACGCGGGCATGGCGGCGTTCGGCCTGGCGTTGACCGCTCTGGTGGTCGCGTCCGCGGTCTCGGTGCTGGTCGCCTCGCCGCTGACCGTGTCGCGAACCGTCCGCCCGCGTACAGTGCCCCGGCTGGCGCGGTGCGGCGGGCGGCTGGAGCTGTCGGCCACGGGCCGGTGGCCGGTGGCGCTCGACGCCGTGGACATGGTGGCGGGTTCACCTGCCGCGGTGGACGTGCCGCTGCTCAAGCCGGGCGTGGTGGAGGCGGTCGACTACACGATCCCGACCGAGCGGCGCGGCGTGTTCGACGTCGGGCCGTTGACGTTGCGGCGCAAGGGACTGGCAGGTTTGGCCCAGGCACGAACCGTGCTCGGCGAGGTGGTGCAGGTGCGGGTCGTGCCGCGCGTGCTGCCGGTGCGCGGGCTGCCCTCCGGTGCGCGGCGAGGCCAGGTGGGCGCCGACGAACGCGTGGAGCGCGGCGGCACGGACCTGGTGGGCCTGCGCGAGTACGTGCCGGGCGACGACCTGCGCCGCCTGCACTGGGCGACCTCGGCACGCACCGGCACGCTGATGATCCGTGAGGACGCCGACCCGGCGCGCCCGCACCTGGCCGTGTTGCTGGACGACGACTCCTCGTCGTACGAGGACGAGCAGCGCTTCGAGGAGGCGGTCGAGGTGGCGGCGTCCCTGATCACCTCGGCGCTGGACCAGGGCCATCCGGTGCGGCTGATGACGTCGTCCGGCGACACCGACCTCGAGGAGACGCAGGACTCGGCGCCGATCCTGGCCGCCCTGGCAGACCTGGAGCTGCGCGACGTAGACGCCCTCCCGACGGTTCCGGTGCGCGACCTCGACGTGGTGGCCGTGATCAGCGGAACCGCCGTGCCCGCGCTGGTGCTGGAGGCGGGGCGGGCCGCGTTCGGCACCGTGCTCGTGGTGGACGAGAAGCGTCCTGTGGGGGCGGCGGGGTCGGTGCTGGTGATCAGCGGGGCGCGGGCCGAGGACCTGGTCGACTCGTGGAACGCGGTGGTGGCGCGGTGAAGCGGTTGCGGGCGTCGGCCGGTGCGGGCGGTGGTGGCGCGGTGAAGCGCGCGTGGGTGGCTGCTGGTTTGGCTGCCGGGCAGCGAGAGCCGGTGCGGTCGTGGAACGTGGTGGTGGCGTGATGAAGCGCGTGTGGATGGCTCCTGGTCTGCTCGCCGAGCAGCATGGGCCGAGGCGGGCCTGGAACGCGGTGGTGGCCTGGTGAAGTACGCGTGGGTTGCCGCTGTCCTCCTCGTCGCCTCGCTCCAGCTAGCGCAGGCGTGGGACGGTGCGTATGTCTACTTCGGACTCGCCGCGTTCACCGGATTCCTCGCGCTGCTGTTGAAACGGCTCTTGCCGGCCGGGCTGGCGGCCCTCGGGGTCATGGTGCTCGCGATGGCGGGCGGGTTCTTCGCGGCCCGTGGCGCGTCGCCTGACCGCGACCCGGCCTGGGTGCTGCTCGACACCGTGCCCCGGTTGCTCACCGCCGCTCGTCCCGCGCCGGCCACGCCCGAGCTGCTGGTGCCGGGGCTGTTGCTGATCATCGGGGTCTCCACGGCGGCCGTGCTGTCGGTGGCCAGGCGGGGGACGGCGTTGTTCGTGCCCGCCTTGGGGGCGGCGGTGCTGTACGTGTCGGCGGCGCTGCTCACCACGGGCAGGGCGGACCGCTACGGCTTGGTCGCCTTGGTGCTGGTCGTGTTGCTCGCGCTGGGCTGGCTGGTCATCGACCGGCGCGGGCCCGTCGTGCCGCCCGCGGTGCTGGCGACGGCGTTGGCGGCCTTGACGTTGCTGACGGTCGTGTTGCCCACCAACGGTTTTGAGCCGCGCAAGCTCGTCACGCCGCCGGTCACCAACGTGGCCATCGCGAACCCGTTGCCGCAGCTCGCTGACTGGGCCGCGCAGGGGGACGCCGAGCTCTTCCGGATGCGCGGGCCCGAGGTGCCGGTGCGGCTGGTGACGCTCAGCCGGTACTCGGGGGCGTCGTGGGAGGCGGCTTCGACGTACGGGCCGCTCGGTGTGGTGGACGCGCCGGATCTGCCCACCGGCAGGAAGTTCCAGGACGCGAGCGTCGATCTGCGGATCACCGGGCTGCAGGGCGAGTGGCTGCCCGGCGTGGGGAAGCCGCAGGCGGTGTCGGTGAGCAACGCGATGGTGGATCCCGACACCGGGTCTCTGGTGGTCGCGGACGGTCTGCGGACGGGGCTGAGCTACACGGTTCGCGGTGTCGTCGAGACGCCTTCCGACGCGGACCTCGCCGAGGCCGCGGTGCCCGTCGACGCGACCCGGTACACGGCTTTGCCGCGGCTGCCGTTCACGCTGGCGGAGTACGCGCGGCAGGCGACGCAGAACGCCCGCACGCCGTACGAGAAGGCCGTGGCGCTGGAACAGGTCGTGCGGCTCAACCGGCGGCCGGACGCCGAGGCGCCGGTCGGGTCTTCCTACGCGCGGCTGGAGACGTTCCTGTTCGGTGCGGCCGGCGAGGCCGGGGCCGGGGCGGGGACGGCGGAGCAGTTCGCGTCGGCCTACGCGGTGCTGGCGCGGGCGGTCGGGCTGCCGACGCGGGTGGTGGTCGGGTTCCAGCCGGTGCCGGAGCAGGACGGCGAACGGATCGTGCGGGCCGCGGACGCCACCGCCTGGCCGGAGGTGTACTTCAGCGGGTGGGGCTGGGTGGCGTTCGATCCCGTGTCCGGCAACGGAAGCGGGCCCAGCGCCGCGTCCAAGCGCGAGGTGCTGAACCGGCTCGCGTCCACGACCGCCAAGCCCACGCCGACGTCGCTGCCGTCGGTGCCGCCGCTGGTGCAGCCGACCGCGGTGCAGCCGGACGTGGTCGCCGCTCCCGAGGCGCCGAAGGGGTTCCCGTTCTGGGTGTTCGCGCCGGTGCTGCTGCTGGTCGCGCTGTACGTGGCGCGGACTTCGCGCCGGCTGCGACTGCGGGCGGCCGGGCCGGTGGGGGCGTGGCACGAGGTGCTGGACTCGTTGCAGCTGGCGGGCTTGAGGCCGAAGGCCAGCCGCACCGTGCCGGATGTGGGACGGGAGTGGGGCGAGGCCGGGGTGAGGCTGGCCGCGATGGTGGACCAGGCCGCGTTCGCACCACAGCCGCCGCGGCAGGAGCACAGCTGGCGGCTGGCCCGGCAGGTGCGGAAAGCGGTGCGGCGCAAGGCTTCCTGGTGGCGCAAGGCGGTGTGGGCGATCGACCCGCGGCCGTTGTTCCGCCGTTAGTTCCTGGCCGCGCAGACCTTGGCCGAAGCGCCTCGTTCGCCGTTGTAGCCGAAGGCCGCGATCTGGAAGCAACGGCGGATGCCGCCGCCGTCCTCGATGACGTACTTGGTGCCGCCGCCGGTCACCCTGGTCACGGCCTGCGGCTTGGCGCCGGTCACGTCGATCACCACGAACTCGGCCTGGCCGCCGCTCGGGTCCGACCACTCCAGCTCGATCGCCTTGCCCTGGTACTCGGCGCGTTTGAGGACGGGCACGAACTTCGGGTCGGCGTTCGGGGGCGGGCCCCCGGCGGTGGACTCCGAGGTCGGCACCGGGAGCGTCGTGGACACCAGTGTCTGTGTCTGCCGGTCGTCGGGGCGATTGAGGAGCAGCCCAGCGAGGACACCAGCGGTCACCGCCACCACGGCCAGCAGCGCCAGGACGCCGGAACGCTTGCCCTTGCGGACCGGGGCGGTCATCGGCTCGGACGGGGGCACGTCGAGGGTCGGCAGCACGGCCACCTGCCGGGGTGGCGGTGGCGCGACCAGGTCCTGCTGACGGTAGGTCAGGTCGGCGAGCCTGCCCTGCCACGAGTCGTCCGGTTCTTCTTCCGGCTCCTCGGCGGGCTCGTCGTCCTCGATCTTCGGGCGCGGGCCGAAGCCGGGGGCCTCGGTCGGGCCGTCCGGGAAGACCGTGGTGCGCTCGCCGAGCATGATCGTCGAGTCGGGGTCCACAATGGACACTGACGGCGCGGTCGACACGCCCGCGCTCACGGCCATCAGCGCGTCGCGCAGTTCCAGCGCGGAGGTGAAGCGTTCGGCGCGGTCCTTGCGCAGGCAGCGGCTGATCACGGCGACCAGCGACACCGGCACGTCGAAGCGGGTCAGCGAGCGGGGTTCGGCGCTGCTGACGCGGCCGACGTAGGACAGGAGCGTGTCCTCGTCCGGGTTGTCGGAGGCGAACGGCGGCTTGCCCTCCAGCAGCGTGAAGAGGGTCGAGCCGAGCGACCAGACGTCGTCGGCGAACGACGGGGTGCCGCCCTCCAGCATCTGCGGCGCCGCGTGGCGGTAGCTGACCATCTGCAGCGAGGCCGAGTGACCCGCGTCGGTGCCGCGGGCGATGCCGAAGTCGGCCAGGACGTAGGAGGTGGGGAGCACGAGGACGTTCTGCGGTTTCACGTCGCGGTGCAGGATGCCCTGGCCGTGCGCGAACGCCAGCGCGTCGGCGACCGCGATGCCGGCGGCGACGACGTCCGGCACGGGCAACGGGCCCATGGCGCGCAAACGGTCGTGCAGAGAGCCGCGTTCGTAGTACTCCATGACGATGCAGGGGCGGCCGTCCGGAAGCGTGCCCGTGTCCAGCACCGTCACGATGTGCGGGTGCTGGCGGCCGAGCTCGACGGTGATCGCCAGCTCGCGGCGGAAACGGGTCAGCGTCGCGGGATCGGTCACCTGCAGGACCTTGACGGCGACGTCGCGGCCCAGGCCGTCCTGGCGGGCCCGGTAGATCGTGCCCTCGCCACCCTGCGCGATCACGCGGAAACCGCTGTAGCCGGGTAACGCGATCTCGGGTGCCGACGCGGCACCCGCGGCGGGCGCCCACGCCATCAGATCGTCTTCCACCAACGAATCCTATCCCGCTGCGGCCGGCTCACCCCGACGTTCGGCGTCACCGCGGAAAGGGTTCAGTCGCGAACCACGTTCACCTGGAATCCCAGCGACTGCAGCATTCCCGTCAGCATCACGCGGGTGTTGTCCTGCGCGCGCTTGCGCAGCTCCGACTGCTTCGCCGCCTCCGACAGCTTGGCCTCGGCCGCGACGTAGAACCGTTGCTGGTCAGGGGGTCCCGCCAGGGCCTGCAGATCGTTGATCAGGCCGCGTTGCTGGCTGAAGACGTACGAGCGGTCGTGGTGGAGGTTCGGTTTGTCCAGTTGCGCCTCCGGCAGGCGGATCTCGACGGTCTTGCCGTCCGGCGACACGACCAGCCCGTCGTCCTTCAAACTGCCGAGGTCGACGTAGGCGTTGACCGACCCGGCGGCGACGAACAGCGTTCGTTCGCCGGCGAGTGCGGCGGGCACCCACTTCACGTCGTGCTCGATGTCCAGCACGACCTGGAACTCGCCGGAGGCGGCGTGGTACTGGCTGAGGTCCCGCACCGACTTGAGCACCGCGGGCTGGCTGCGGTCGATGGAGTCACCGGAGGGCTTCCACTGCCCGAAGACGTACAACGCCGCGCCGAGGATGATGAAGACGGCAACGACCAGAGCTCCACGCGTCACCCAGCGCCTGTCCACCACGTTGGAGTACCCGTGAGGTGATGCGCTCACACGATGCGTATGGGCTAATCGACCCGTGCGGAATCAGTCACGTGTCCATCTGGTTGGCTTTGGACGAGACTGAAACGACGGTTTTGGAGGCTTGCGGTGCTGGACCCGGAGAACCTGTACGAGGTGGACTCGGAGGTGCCAGACCTGACGGGTGCTGTGCTGCTGCATCACTTCGAGGGCTTCATGGACGCCGGTGCCGCGGGCCGCCTGCTCGCCGAGCACCTGCTCGAGACGCTCGAGAGCCGTGTCGTCGCCCGCTTCGACGCCGACAGCCTGATCGACTACCGGTCCCGTCGGCCGCTGATGACCTACGCGACCGACCACTGGGAGGACTACGCCACCCCCGAGCTGGTCGTGCACCTGCTGTGGGACAGCGCGGGTCACCCGTTCCTGCTGCTCACGGGCCCGGAGCCGGACCGGAGCTGGGAGGCGTTCGTGCTCGCCGTGCGGTCGCTGATCGACCGCTGGGGCGTGCGCCTGACCGTCGGTTTCCACGGCATCCCGATGGGCGTGCCGCACACGCGTCCGCTGAACGTCATCGGCCACGCGACCAGGCCCGAGCTCGTGTCGGAGTACCAGCCGTTCTTCAACCGGGTGCAGGTGCCGGGCAACGTGTCCGGCCTGCTGGAGTTCCGTCTCGGCCAGGCGGGCCACGACGCGCTGGGCTTCGCCGCCCAGGTGCCGCACTACCTCGCGCAGTCGCAGTACCCGACCGCGGCCGTGACGCTGCTGGACGCCGTCGCGCGGGCGACGGGCCTCGCGTTGCCGATCGGGTCGCTGATCGACGCGGCCCAGGCCGCGGACGCCGAGATCCACCGGCAGGTGGCGGAGTCGGAAGAGGTCGCCCAGGTGGTGGAAGCGCTCGAGCGGCAGTACGACGCTTTCATCCAGACTGTCGGGAACACCGATCTCCCCAGCGCGGACGAACTGGGGGCCGAGTTCGAGCGGTTCCTGGCCGAGCAGCAGCGTCCGCCGGACCACCTGTAGGAGCTTGAGATGGCCACCTGGAACGACGTGCGCCGGATCGCCACCTCCATGCCCGACGTGACGGAACGGGTGCGGGAGGGCGTCGTCGACTGGAGGGTCAAGGACAAGCTGTTCGTGTGGGAACGCCCGCTGCGCAAAACGGACATCGCCGCGCTGGGCGCGTCGGCGCCGTCCGGGCCGATCCTCGCCGCCAGGGTGCCGGACCTGGGCGCGAAGGAGGCGCTGCTGGCCTCCGACGGCACGGTCTACTTCACGACACCGCACTTCCACGGATATCCGGCGATCCTGGTGCGGCTGGAGCACATCGAGGTGGGGGAGCTGGAAGAGTTGATCGTCGAGGCCTGGCACGCGCGGGCGAGGCGCCGCTAGTGGAGTTCTTCTGCTACCACCGGGATCGGCCCGGTTCGTTGCCGCTGCGCGAGAAGCTGACCGAGGAGCACTGGTCCTACATGGACCGGTTCGAGCTGATCGCCCGCGGCCCCACCTTCACCGGTGACGTGCTGACGGGCAGCGTGCACATCGTCGACGTGGCGTCTCCGGTCGAGGCCCGTGCGTTCGCGTTCGACGAGCCGAACTACCAGGCCGGCGCCTACAGGGACGTGCTCGTGCGCAGATGGCGCAACGTCCTGGGACGAACGATGTGGGACTTTCCCGGAGGCGGGGAAGGTGGCGGCCACCTGGTGCTCGGGTTCGGGTCGGGTGAGCCCGTGGACCTCGCTCCGGCACGTGCGGAGAGCCTGATCGCGTACGGGCCGTTGCTGTCCGACGACGGCGCGGCGTGGCTCGGTACGGCGGCGCTGGTCAGGTCCGCGGATCCGGCCGCGGTGCTCACCGTCGAACGGTATGCCGCCGTCGAGGTGCACGAGTGGGAGTTCGGCGGCCGCCGCTAGTAGCTGACGAACCGGTAGTGCAGCCCTGACTTGGACTCCTGCCACGCACCGACCGTCTTCGGCTCGCGGTCGATCTTCGGCGCGTACGTGTCGCCCTCGAAGGTCTCGCGGATCTCCGTCACCTCGACGCGGTCCGCGAACGGCAGCGTGGCCGCGTAGACGGCGGAGCCGCCCATCACCCACAGGTCGCCGGTGACGTCAGCGAGCGCCTTCTCCAGGCTGCCGAACGTCTCGGCGCCCTCCTGCGGGGTGCGCGACAGCACCAGGTTGCGGCGGCCGGGCAGTGGGCGGAAGCGCGGCGGCAGCGACTCCCAGGTGCGGCGGCCCATCAGGACGGCCGAGCCCGCGGTGATCTCGCGGAAGTGCTTCATGTCCTCGGGGATGTGCCACGGGATGGTGTTGTCGCGGCCGATGACGCCGTTGGCCGCCTGGGCCCAGATGAGGCCGATCACACTGCCACCGGAGCCTTGATGCCGGGGTGCGGGTCGTAGCCGGAGATCGTGAAGTGCTCGTAGGTGTAGTCGAAGAGGCTGTCCGCCGGCGCGAGCGTCAGCGCCGGGAACGGCCGGGCCTCGCGGCTCAGCTGCAGCTCGACCTGCTCCACGTGGTTGTCGTAGATGTGGCAGTCGCCGCCGGTCCAGATGAAGTCGCCGACGCCGAGACCGGTCTGGGCGGCGATCATGTGCGTCAGCAGGGCGTACGACGCGATGTTGAACGGCACGCCGAGGAACAGGTCCGCGCTGCGCTGGTAGAGCTGGCACGACAGCTTGCCCTCGGCCACGTAGAACTGGAAGAACGCGTGGCACGGGGGCAGCGCCATCTGCGCGATCTCGCCGACGTTCCAGGCGGACACGATGATCCGCCGGGAGTCGGGGTTCTCCCGCAACGTGCGCAGCACCTCGGCGATCTGGTCGACGTGGCCGCCGTCCGGGGTCGGCCACGAGCGCCACTGCACGCCGTAGACCGGGCCGAGCTCACCGTCAGGGGAGGCCCACTCGTCCCAGATCGTCACGCCGTGGTCCTGGAGCCACTTCACGTTGCTGTCGCCGCGCAGGAACCACAGCAGCTCGTAGGCGATCGACTTGAAGTGCACCTTCTTGGTGGTGATCAGCGGAAAGCCCGCGGCGAGCGGGTAGCGCAGCTGATGGCCGAAGATCGACCGCGTGCCGGTGCCGGTGCGGTCTTCCTTGCGCACGCCCTCTTTCAGGACGTGCCGGAGGAGGTCTTCGTACTGCGTGTCGGCCATACGGGTGAGCCTAATCCAGTGCCGCACCAGTGCCGCGACAGCCAGCCTTCGCCGCGTCTTCGACGCTCAGCGGCACCACGATGCGGCCGTTTGACCGCCGAACACGGGGCAAAGGCCGACTGCCACGGCACTAGAACCGCGCGGTGTCCGGGCCGAGCCCGAACCGGACCATCGAGTACGTCTCCAGCAGCCGGCGGGACACGATCGTGTGCTGGTTCGCGGCGTGGGCGTCACGCAGGCACCGTTGCAGCGCCGACGACTCGAACACGGACGTGCCGCCGCCCAGCGCGAACGCCTTCTGGGTCACCTCGGTGGCCTCGGCGGACGCGAACGCGCAGGCGAGCCGCAACCGGCCCTTGACTGTGTCCGGCACCTCCGAACCGGCCACGGCCAGCTCCCAGACCGCGTTCAGCTCATCGGCGAGGAACGCGCGGGCGGCCGAGAGCCTGGCCTCCATCAGGGTGACGTCGATCTGGTCGGCGAGGCGTTTCGACGCGCTGCGGGTTTTCGACGGCCAGCGCCACGATCTCGTCGATCGCGCGCCGCGCGACGCCCAGGCCCACCGAGGCGACGCCGGTGGCCAGGAAGCAGAAGAACGGGAAGTGGGGGAGTGGGCCGTTGGTGCCGGGGGTGGTCACTCCCGGCAGCGCGGTCCTGGCGGCCGGGACGAAGGCGTCCGTGACAGAGAACTCGTGCGAACCGGTGGCGCACAGACCGGAGACGTACCAGGTGTCGTGGATCGTCACGTCCGAACGCGGGTACACGGCGAGACGCGGGCCGTCTGGCGTGAGGCTTCCGCCGATGACCCACTGACTGTGCTGGACGGTGCTGCCCCAGCCCCATCGGCCGGACACTCGGTAGCCGCCGTCCACGGCCTCACCATGTCCGAGCGGCGGTGCCCGCGATCAGCGTGCGCGGATCGCAGAAGGTCTCGTCCGCGGCGGCCACCGGCAGGAACCAGGCGAGTGACGACGAGATGGTGGTCGTCATCACGGTGCAGCCCGTCGAGGCGTCCGAGCACGACAGGTTCTGGATCTCCCGGCTCCACTCGGGCAGGCCGAGTTCGAGGCCCCGTGGCGCTCCGGCAGGAGCATCCGGTGCAGACCGTGGTCGACCAGTCCGGTCACCACCGGCTCGGTGAGGGCGCGCTGCTGCTCGGCCAGCGGTGCTTCGGCGCGGATCAGGGCGTGGAGATCCATGCGGGCGATCCTGCCGAGCGGGCTACAGCTTGGCGAGCGCCTCGACGAGCGGCTTGAGCTCCGGGATGCCCTCGGCCTCCTCCAGCGACGCCGCCAGGGCCTGGTCGTGAGTGGGACGGGCGAGGGCGAGCAGTTCGTGGCCCTTCTCGGTGACCTCGGTGTAGATGCCGCGGCGATCCGTCGGGCACAGGTAGCGGGCGAGCAGGCCGCGGTCTTCCAGGCGCGTGACCAGGCGCGTCGTGGCCGACTGGCTGAGCACCACGGCGTTGGAAAGCTGGTTCATCCGGAGGTGGAAGCCGTCCTGGCGGTTGAGGACGTCGAGAACGGTGTACTCGCTGACGGAGAGTTCGTGCGCCTTCTGCAGGGCTCTCTCGAGGCGGTCCTCGATGCGCGCGTGCAACGCCGCGAGCGTGCGCCAGCCCTGAGCGCGCGCCTGGACGGCGTCGTCGTCCAGTGACATAGGTCAACCCTTCTCGAATAGACAGCGTCTGCAACTATTGCGTACGCTCGTTATCGTCTTCAACAAGTCTACCGGGGAGAGACATGGATCTGTCTGGACGCACGGCGCTTGTGACGGGCTCCACCTCCGGCATCGGCTTCGCGACGGCGGAGGCGCTGCTCAAGGTGGGTGCGAAGGTCTTCGTCACCGGCCGCGGCGAGGAGCGGGTGGCGGAAGCCGTCGGCAAGCTCAACGGCCACGGTGACGTGCGCGGCGTCGCGGCGGACATCGCGACCGCCGAGGGCGCCGCGGACCTGATCGAGCAGGTGCCGGACGTCGACGTGCTCGTCAACAACATGGGCATCTACGGCGCGCAGCCGGTGTTCGAGATCGACGACGCCGAATGGCAGCGGTTCTTCGACACCAACGTCATGTCCGGCGTGCGGCTCTCGCGGCATTACACGCCGCGCATGGTCGAGCGCGGCTGGGGCCGGGTGATCTTCGTGAGCAGCGAGTCGTCCGTCTTCACGCCCACCGAGATGGTCCATTACGGCATGACGAAGACCGCACAGCTCGCGATCTCGCGAGGCATGGCGCAGGCCGTGAAGGGCACCGGCGTCACGGTGAACTCGGTGCTGCCCGGCCCGACTCTCACGCCGGGCGTCGAGGAGTTCATCCGCGACCGCGTCGGCGACGGCGGCGAGGCGGAGTTCGTCCGCACCGAACGCCCGACGTTGTTGCTGGGCCGCCTGATCCGCCCGCACGAGGTCGCGAACCTCATCACCTACGTCGCGTCGGACCTGTCGTCCGCGACGACCGGAGCCGCGTTGCGCGTCGACGGCGGCACCGCACCGACGCTGATCCCGTAAGCCAGAGTAAGGAAGATCGCTTGTGAACATCGTGAAGCTCAACAACGGCGTCGAGATGCCCCAGCTCGGTTTCGGTGTCTGGCAGGTGCCGGACGCCGAGGCCACGACCGCCGTCGCGGAGGCGCTGAAGGCCGGCTACCGCAGCATCGACACCGCCGCCGCCTACGGCAACGAGGGCGGCACCGGCGAGGCCATCGCGCGGTCCGGTGTGGACCGTGACGAGGTCTTCGTCACCACCAAGCTGTGGAACTCCGATCACGGGCACGACGCCACGCTGCGCGCGTTCGACGAGTCGGTGAAGAAGCTCGGGCTCGACGTGCTCGACCTCTACCTGATCCACTGGCCGATGCCCGCCCGTGACCTGTACGTGGAGACCTGGAAGGCGTTCGTGCAGCTGCAGAAGGAGGGCCGGGTCCGCGCGATCGGCGTCTCGAACTTCCAGCCAGCGCACCTGCGCCGCCTGATCGACGAGACCGGTGTGGTGCCCGCGGTCAACCAGATCGAGCTGCACCCGTACCTGCAGCAGGCCGAACTGCGCGAGTTCCACGCGAAGCACGGCATCCGGACCGAGGCCTGGTCGCCGCTCGGCCAGGGCGGTGAGCTGCTCGCCGACCCGGTCGTCACCGAGATCGCGGCACGCCACAGCCGTTCAGCGGCGCAGGTCGTGCTGCGCTGGCACCTGCAGCTCGGCAACGTCGTGATCCCGAAGTCCGTGACGCCGTCCCGCATCCGGGAGAACATCGCGGTGTTCGACTTCGAGCTGTCGGACGAGGAGATGGCCGCACTGTCCACCGTCGACCGCGGCGGCCGCATGGGGCCGAACCCGGACGATTTCAACGAAGCCTGACGGAAGTACGAAGCCCCGGACCGCATGCTCGCGGTCCGGGGCTTCGCCGGCAACGGGCCTGCCTCCTGCTCCTAGGCCCGCATGACTGTGGCGATCGGGATGCGTGCCGCCCGGATCGCCGGGATGAGACCGCCCAGCACTCCCGCGACGAGACCCGCGATCACCCCCGCGACGCCCGCCTCCCACGGGAAGGTGGTGCCCTGCAACGACGGGAAGCGGCTGCCGAACATCATCAGCGCGATCTGCAGACCCGCCACACCCGCGCCGATCGCCAGCGCCGCGGTCAGCAGGCCGGTCAGCAACGTCTCGGCGAGCACGATGCCCGCGAGCAGCATGCGGGACATGCCCACCGCGCGGCGCAGCGCGAACTCCTCGACGCGTTCGCCGACCGTGGCGAGACCGACGTTGAGGATGCCCGCGACGCCGATCAGCAGCACCAGGAACGCCATGCCGAGGAAGATCAGCCGCATGATCTTCAGCTGGGACTCCATGCGCTCCTTGGAGTTCACCGCGCGGAAGTGGAGCTGGCTCTGGTCGACGCCGGCCCCGACGAGCTTGGCCTTCAGCAGCTGCTGCAGGTCGTCGGAACCGGGCTGCAGGTACACCTCGAGGCCGGTGCCGCCGCCGCCGTACCGGTTGGCGTTGTTGGTTTCCGTCGCGGTCGGCATCCACGTGCGCAGCTCGTCGAGGCGCAGGTAGACGCGTGGCTGCATGTTGCCGTCCTGCACCACGCCGACGATTTGCGGTGTCACGTGGTGGGTGGCGCCCTCGATCATCATCTCGCCGGGGACGCGGTACTGCTGCAGACCCTTGGCGGCTTCCTCGTTCAGCACGATCCGGGGTGCGAGGGACGGCGCCGAGGTGAAGTCGAGCCAGCTGCCGGAGACAGGACGGAACGGCTTGAACGGCCGGATGTCGCCGGTCAGCGCGACCATGCTGACCTCGATCGCCTGGCCGTCCGGCTTCTTCTCCTGCGGCTTCTGCTCGTGGCACACGCCGCCGACGTCGCAGATCATCGACGGACCGCTGTAGCTGCCGCCTTGGTTCGCGTACTCGAACGGCATGCCGCCCTCGTTGATCGGCCGCACACCCGGCTCACCGATGACGGCCTTCGAACTGATCATCGCCACCGCGTCGGTGCGGCCCTTGAACGTCGCCTCCACGATTCCCGGCGCACCCTTCTCACCGGGGATGTAACCCGTGACCGTGCCGTCCTTGCCCTCCTGGAGCTCGACGTCGGTGAGCATCGCGCGTTCGGCGATCTCGGAACCCGCCTGCACGGCCACGATCGCGAGGACGCCGAGGAACAGCGACACCATCGACAGGAACGTGCGCAGCTTGCGGGCGCGGATGCCCTGTCCGCCGATGACCAGGGCGGACCGCAGCTTGCCGGAGAACATCAGTTGAACCGCCCGTCGCGCAGCTCCAGCACGCGGCCCATCTTGCGCGCGTGGTCGTGGTCGTGCGTGACCAGCACGAGGCCGCAGCCCTGCCTGGTCGTGTTGAGCAGCACCTCGACGACGAGGTTGCCGGTCTCGGTGTCGAGCGCGCCCGTCGGCTCGTCGGCGAGGATCACGCGCGGCTGCCGGACGAGCGCGCGGGCGATCGCCACGCGCTGCTGCTCACCACCGGAGAGCCTGGAGGGCTTGGACTTCGCGAGGTGCGCGATGCCGACCTGCTCCAACGCCTCCATGACCTGCTGCTTGCGCTTGCGGCGCGACGACCAGCCCTGGCCGTTCACCAGCGCCATCGCCACGTTCTGCGCCGCGGTGAGGTGCTTGAGCAGGAAGAACCGCTGGAACACGAACCCGAACTCCGCGCTGCGCAACGCCGCGGCCTTGCGCTCGGGCAGCTTCGTGATGTCGTTGCCGTGCAGGAGGTACTGACCTTCGTCGGCGCGGTCGAAGAGACCGATGAGGCTCAGCAGCGTCGACTTGCCTGAGCCGGAACGGCCGAGGATCGCCACGCTCTGTCCTGGATGGACGGTGAGGTCCACACCGGACAGGATCGTGCGGGGTTCCTCTTGGCCCTTCAGCACTTTCGTGATGCCGTTGAGCTGCAGCAGCGGTGCCTGAACCTGGATCACGGGCGCCGTCATCACGGTCCCGTCGGCTTCTGCTGGTCGCCGCCCTGCTGCTGGCCCTCCGGCAGGTTCGGGCCGGGCACGGCGAGCTCCTCGTCACCGGTGAGGCCGGACTTGACCTCGATGACCTTGCCGTCGGTGAGGCCGAGCGTGACGTCGGTGGTGCGGCGCGAGCCGTCGGGCTGGATCACGTCGACCTTGCCCTTGCCCTGCTGACCCGCCACTGCCTCGACCGGAACGACCAGCGCCTGCGCCGACTTGCCGGTGGTGACCTCGATCGACGCGCTGGCGCCGTTGATCATCTGCACGTCCGCCGGTCCGGTGCACACGATGCGCAGGCCCGTGGAGGAGCTCGGCTGCTGCGGCTGTTCCGGCTGCTTGGGCTGTTCGGGCTGCTTGGGCTGGTCCGTCGGCGGGTTCTTGGTGTCCGGGGTCGGCGTGGGCTTCTCCGGGATGGTGCCCTGCGGCAGCGCGGCGATGGTGCCGAGCACGGTGCACGGGAACGGGCCGGGCCCGTTCTTGATCTGCACGGTGACGTCGGTCAGCGCGCCGCTGATCTTGTACGCCTGGGCGCCGTCGATGTCGCCCACGATCGCGTAGCCGACGTGCTTGGCCGACGCGATCGGCATGCCCGCCGTCACCGTCGCCTTGTCGTCGACGAGCCTGCCGCCGAACGTGGCACCGGCCGGGATCTCGACGTAGTTCGGCGCCCCGTCCTTCCACACCGTCGCGACCCTGGTGGGCTTGGTCGGAGTGCCGTTGGGCGCCTGCAGGTCGAAGTACCGCACCTGACCGGCGACCGGCGCGACGAGTCCGAACGTCGGGTTCATCTCGACCTTGCCGGAGATGCTGAGCTTGGTGGTGAGGTCCTGCCTGGTCGGCTTGACCTTGGTCATCGTCGTGCCGCGCGGCGCCAGCTCCGGGTTGGTCTTCTCCGGACCTGACGGACTGCACGCCGCCACGGCGACCGTGACCAGCGCGCACAGCGGCGCGAGAACGATTTTGCGCACGAATGTCCCCCATGTCGTTTCGACCAACCTACCGATAAGGACACCCGAAGAGACGGGGAGGTTGCATCGGACTTTCGGCCGATGTCGCATCGACCTGGTGGCCACGGGTATCCGGGTGGTGACCGGAAGGAGAGGACCTGTGAATGCGCTTGCCGTGGTGACCGGTGCGTCGAGTGGAATAGGTTACGAGCTCGCGAAAGTTTTCGCGGACAACGGCTTCGACGTGGTGGTCGTGGCTGAGGACGAAAGGATCGACGAGGCGGCCGCGCAACTGAGGCTGCGCAGTGGCGGTGTGCACGTCGAACCGGTGATCGCCGACCTGCGGACCTTCGAGGGCGTGGAGTCGCTCGTCGCGCGTGTTCGCGCGATGGGACGCCCGGTCGACGTGCTCGCGGTGAACGCGGGCGTCGGTGTCGGCGGTGACTTCCTGCGCGACACCTCGCTCGGCGACAACCTGGAGGTCGTGGACCTGAACGTGCGCTCGGCCGTGCACCTGGCCCATCGGCTGATCGGCGACATGGTGGACCGCAAGGAGGGCAAGGTGCTCTTCACGTCCTCGGTGGCCGCGACCGCGCCCGGCCCGTTCCACTCGGTCTACGCGGCCTCGAAGGCGTTTCTGGCGTCGTTCGCGCAGGGGCTGAGGGAAGAGCTGCGTGATACCGGGGTCTCCGTGACGACGCTCATGCCGGGACCGACCGACACCGAGTTCTTCGACCGTGCGGGCATGCAGGACACCAAGGTCGCCACGGGGGACAAGGACGACCCCGCGCAGGTCGCCCAGCAGGGCTTCGACGCGCTGATGAAGGGTGACGACCACGTGGTCGCGGGCTCGTTGATGAACAAGGTCCAGGCGATCGCCGGGAAGGTCGCACCGGACCCGGTGAAGGCGAAGATGATGCGCACGATGACAGAGCCTGGTTCGGCCGGCTCCTGATGGGTACTCGCGCGCCATGAGCCAATCGAATCCCATTCAGATCCAGAAGTACCTCTCCGGCGTGGACTACCCGGTGAGCAAGCGGCAGCTGCTGGAGAAGGCCCGCGACAACGGGGCCGGTCAGGACGTCCTGACCGCGCTCGAGAAGCTGCCGGAACGCGAGTACAACGGCCCGAACGCCGTCAGCGCGGAGGTTTCCGGAGCGTGAGGCGGATCTGGCAGGCGTACGGCGAGGGCAGGCCGCTGCCCGGCTACCTCCTCGCCATCGGCACATACGCGGCTCTGGCCGGCGTCGTATCGGCGGTCGGGCGCCTCACGGGCGTCCGGCTGCCCGAACGGTTCTCGCTGGGCGACACGGCGCTCGTCGGTGTCGCGACGCACAAGGCGAGCCGGTTGCTCACCAAAGAGGCGGTGACGAGCCCGCTGCGGGCTCCGTTCACCCGTTACGAGGAACCGGCGGGGCACGCGGAACTCAAGGAGTCGCCCCGGTCCGACGATCCGGCGCGGCACGCGATCGGTGAGCTGCTCACGTGCCCGTTCTGCGCCGGCGTGTGGATCGCGAGCGGGCTCACCGCGGGTCTCGTGTTCGCGCCACGGGTCACGCGGCTGGTGGCGACGGCGCTCACGGCCGTCGCGGCGTCCGACACGCTGAACCTCGTGTACGACAAGCTGAAGTCATGACTCCGGCTGGTGGCGGCCGCGCCGGCTCCCGTGGTAGGCCTGCTCCCGCAGCACGGCGAGCCAGTGCGGCGCCATCTCCATCTCCGGCGGCCGGTTGAGCACGGGGTCGAACGCCACCGGGGTCGTCACCGGCTTCTCGTGATGGAGCGTCACGTCCGCGATTCGGCGCCACTCGGCGTCCCTGCCCGACACGTGGAGCGTGAACCGGCCGGGCAGTTCGCCGTCGTCCGGCACGGCCATGAACCACAGCAGCTCGTCGCGGTACCGGTAGGGCGCCAGCGTGCCGAGCCTGGCGTCCCGCCAGTGCCGCACGAACTTCGGCAGCAAGCGCGTCCGCTGGCCGGTGCCGGTGCTGGACAGCAGCAGGTCCCAGTCACCGGACGCGGTCGGCACCCGCAACGCGAGGCCGAGCACGTCCGGTTTTCCCGGTCCGGTGCCCGCTCCCTTGGACAGGCGCGCGGTCACGGTGGCCGCCGCGGGAAACGGTTCGGTGCCGGTCAGCTCACCGGTCAGCTGGACGCCGCGCGGATGCAGCGCGCGGTCGTTCCTCACCCGGGCGATCAGGCGGAAAACAGTGGACAGCACATCCCGGTGTACCCGTGGGAAACACCGGGAAACGCGGTGTTTCAAGGTCTTACCGCGAGCCGATTCCCGGATGGTGAGGCTGCTGAGAGCACCGGGCGTGTACGCGCCCCAGGACGACACCGCGCTTCTCGTCGAGGCCATGCACGCCGCGGCGATCCCGGTGGGCGCGCGTGTGCTGGACGTCGGCACCGGCAGCGGAGCGCTGGCGATTGCGGCGATCCGCGCGGGAGCCGCCGAAGTGACCGGTGTGGACGTGTCGCGGCGCGCGGTGTGGACGGCGCGGGTCAACGCGGCGCTGCGGCGGATGCCGTTGCGCGTGCGGCTCGGCAACGCGCTGGAGGTCGTGGCGGACGAGCAGTTCGACCTGGTGCTCGCCAACCCGCCGTACGTGCCGGCCGCCGGTTCCTGTGCGGCGCGCGGGCCCGCGCGGGCGTGGGACGCGGGGCTGGACGGACGACAGCTGCTGGACCCGTTGTGCGCCAGGATGTTCGGCCTTCTGGCGCCGGGCGGCGTGCTGCTGATGGTTCATTCCGCACTGTGCGGAGTGGACACGACGTTGCGGCAGTTGCGGGACAACGGCCTGAAGGCCTCGATCGTGCAACGCCGCCGGGTGCCGTTCGGGCCCGTCATGAACGGCAGGATCGGCTTCCTGGAGCGGCACGGCCTGATCGAGCCGGGCCAGCGGCACGAGGAACTGGTGGTGATCCGCGGTGACCGGCCAGAACGCTCCCAACCGGCGTGAGCGCAGGGTGACGGTGGTGCCGAACGGGCCGGTGCTCGTCGAGGGACCGGTCGAGCTCGTCACCGAGGACGGCGTGACGCACACCAGCGACCGGTTCGTGGTCGCGGTGTGCGCGTGCCGCCGCAGCAAGCGCTACCCGTTCTGCGACACCAGCCATCGCAGGCGCGTGCGCAGCGACGACTCGTCGGCGGCCCACGACGACAGCAGGTGATCGGCGAGGCGTGCTTCGAGCAGTTCCGTCGCCTGGATGCCGAACACCACGTCGGCGCGCAGCTTCGGCTCCTGCTCCAGCAGCGAGCCGATGACGTCACGCCGCATGATCTGCTCGTGCACGGCGTCGGCCTCGATGTGCTCGGTGAAGAACTCGACGCAGCGCGGGTCGGCCTCCAGGCGTTCGAGTGCCTGGGCCAGGCGGATCGCGCTCGGGGCGGTGGTGATCTCCGCGGCGGCGAAGTGGCCGACCAGCGCGCCGCGCAACGACCGGTGCAGGCCGAAGAGCGACATCATGTTGACGATCGCGATGGCCGGTGCCGGCACGTCGTCGAGGTAGTGCAGGTAGTCCGACGACATCCCGGCGCCCTCGAGCAGGTCGGCGTAGAGGCGGGAGTGCATCCGGTCGGCCCGGCCGCCGCCGAACTCGTCGAACTCCACCGCGACCAGTGCCGCCTTCGCCGTGCCGCGCAGCCTCGGGATCACCCACGCGTGCGGGTCGGCCTCCTTGTGGTGGTACACCGAGCGATGCGCGAAGTACTCGCGCATCTCGTCCCAGGTCCCGTGATCCCGCAGGTGATGTGACACCCCGCTGCCGGGGACGTGCTCGACCAGCAACGCGTCCAGCGCCGCATCGAGGTCGTCCCCGCCGTCCACATCGGACCGCAACGCCGCCAGGAACGCCGTTTCGGCATGGGCACGGAGCTTCAGCAGCTCCGGATCCCACTCCCAGGCCTCGTGCACGCCGTCGAAACCGCAGTAGTGCAGCTCGTACAGCACGTGCAGGGCGATGGTGAGGTCCTCGCCGTACGGGTCGGCGTCGGTGTACGGGATCGAACGGCCGTTCGGCGGACCGCCCAAGGTGTCGATGACAGTCTCGGACAGCGGCCCGCGGGGCGAGGGAAGCTTCACCACGTTCTCATACCCGCTGGTCGACGAGGTCATGCACGAGCTCGAGCTCGCCACGTTCCGCCAACGCCGGTGTGACGTGCTCCAGCAGTGCCTCCAACAGCGCTGTCGCGGGCACCCGGCACTCCCGCCACGGATCCACCCCCGCGCCGTCCAAGCCGTACCGGGAAGCCGCCCAGACGGCCGCTGCGCACACGTCGTCACGCACCGGGCGTGGTTCATCGGCCACGGCCGCCGTGTGCACGAGAGCGCGAGACAGAGCCGCTTGCAGCATCGCGTCCTCGACGGTGGCCGCCGCGTCCGCCACGCGGAACTCCACGGTGGGCAGCTTCGGGGACAGCCGGGCGAGCCAGAACGACTGGGCGCGGTCCACCAGGGTGCCGCACGCGACCATGCGGGCGACGTGCGCGTCGTAGCCGGCGGCGTCCGGGAACACCGGCGCCACCCCGGAACCGGGAAAACGGGACTGCTCGACCATGCGCCAGCTCGCGTAGCCGTTGCCGGCGGAGTTCGCCGACAGCGCCAGCAACGTCGGCAGCCACGGCCGGAGGTGGTTGAGGACGCGCACCCCGGTCTCCCGGTCGGGCACGCCGACGTGCACGTGGCAGCCGCAGGCCTCGTAGTGCTCGACGACACCCGCGTAGGTGTCGAGAACCCGGCGGAACCGCGGGTTGTCGTGCGACACGATCGGCTGCAGCGACGGTTTCACCGGCGTGCCACGGGAAACCAGCCCGAGGCCGGCCTCCTCGGCCGCCTTCGCGAGCATCGCACGCGCCTGCCGGAGCGCCTGGCCCAGCTCGGCGACGCTCGTGCACGGACCGGTCGCCGCCTCCACCTGCGTGCTCGCGAGCTCGGCGTGGAACTTCGTCAGGTCCGTGTCCTGCACGCGCGCCAGCACGGCGTCCGCCCGTACCGCGGTACGGGCGGACGCCGTGTCGACGAGCAGGAACTCTTCTTCTACGCCAACGGTGTCAGCGCACTGCAGCACGCCGGCCAAGCGCGACTCCCAATCCGATCATGCCGAGACCGAGGACGAAGTGCAGCCAGTCGTCCGCGGTGTTGAGCGGCACGAAGTTGGCGGAGCTGGTCTTGTCGATCACGAGTCCGTACAGCCACAGCACGAGGTAGATCGCGCCGCCGCCGATCAGGAAGGCTCGCGCACCGGCGGCCGAGCGTGCGGCCAGGAAGCCCGCGACGCCGAACAGCAAGTGCACGATGTTGTGCAGAATCGACACCATGAAGATCCCGAGCAGCATGGCACCTGACTCATGACCGGCGAAGGTCATCTGGTCGTAGTTCGTGGTGATGCCCGGGATGAAGCCCAGCACTCCGACGAGTGCGAACACGGCCGCGACGACCAGGGCTGCCTGCTGGACCCGCGTGCGGGTGGAGACGTCGACCATCGAACTCACCTCGTGGTTTGGTCGTGAACGTGGTCGATCGACGGGCTACCCGGCGGGGGTAGACGCAAACCCTCGGCGGGTATTCGTGTCGGCATGGACGAGGTAACGATCCAGGCGCTCGGCAAGCTCAGCGCGGCCCTGGAGACCACCGAACGGGCACGCGGCCACCTCTACTCGTTCCACCAGCTCACCGGCACGGCGGACTTCATGCTCGACGAGGCGGTCGCGCTGCTGCGCCAGGCCGGCCACCACGAGCACGCGGACCGCGTGCAGGGGGAGCTGCTCGGCAGGAACGTGCTGCCGGGACGGTGGACCTTCGAGATCGTCGAGGAGTACGACGACACGTACTACGAGTGCTTCCGCGAGGTCGAGCGCGCCGCCAGGGACGCCTTGGCGGACGGCAGGCGCCACGACCTCGAAGCGCGCCTCAAACAGGAACGTCAGCGGCTCAGCGCGGCCGTGTCCTACAAGTCTCGTCCGCGATAGTCGCGTCCGAGAGGCTCATCGAACGGACTTGTAGGACACGGCCGCCGCGTACGCCGACAAGGACTCCCGGTCCGGCTGACCCGTCTTCGCGATGAGCGAGGCGACGTGCTTCTCCACCGTGCGCGGCGAGATGTGCAGGCGGGTGCCGATGGCCTTGTTGCCCATCCGGTCGGCGAGCAGCACGAAGACCTCGAACTCGCGGACCGTCACACCGTGCCCGCGCAGCTGTTTCGGCACCTGGTCCGTGCCGCTGCGGCGTTGCTGCACCGGCGCGCCCGCCTGCCGCAGCAGGCCCCGGCACGCCGACGCCACCGCCGGGATCCCCGCCTCGTGGAAGTACTCCTCCGCGGTGCGCAGCCACGTCACCGGATCACCCCACGCCGAGGCCTCCCGCGCGATCAGCCGCAGTCCCAGATGCCGTGCCATGGGGTAGAGGGCAGCGGCCTCCTGGGCGCTCTCGAACGCTTCCAGCGCTTCGGCGCCCCTGCCGTCGCGGCCGAGCAGGACGGCGCGGGCGAGGCCGGCGAACTGGCGGTTCCAGCGCATGCCGGCGGCACTCGACTTCGCCAGCACCTCGTAGTCGGACCAGCCGAAGCGGCCGTCCAGCACCGCGAGGAGCACCCGGATGCCGTGCGTGCCGGAGAGGTGGAACGTGGTGGGGTTCTGCGACTCCTTCGCCTCGGCGGCGTCGAGCTCCTGCGCCGCCAGCGCGTGGTCCTCTTCGAGCAGGGCGCAGAACGCGCGCGCAAGCCCGTGGCACAGCGGGATTTCCTGCGCGCCGCCCTTCGCCACCTCCTCGAACCTCGCGGTGGCGTCGTCGGTCTCCTGCCGGTTGCCGCGGTGCGCGGCGAGCGTTGCCTTCACCATCAGCAGATAGCGGGTCAGCGCGTGGAACTGCAGCCGCGCGGTGGCCTGCAGGCAGCTGTCGATCTGCTCACCGGCCGTCTCGTAGGCGCCGGTCAGCACGTGTTGCAACGCCATGATGGCGTCGACGTTGTACGCCACGGTGATCGCGCCCGCCCGGCACGCCTCGTCGCGCACCCGGCCGAGCGCCGCCGTGCAGCCGGACGCGAGCCAGTCGTTGCCCGCCAGGCGAACCAGCGCGTAGATGTGCTGGATCGGCATCTGGTGCGCGTCCGCGAGCGCGCGGGCCTTGTCGAAGCACCTGTTGGCCTCGTCGAGGTCCTGCTCGCGCGCGATGATGCCGAGCAGCTGCCACGCCTCGCACGCCACCACCGGAAGCTCCGCCCGTGCCGCCGCGTCCGCCGCCTTCCTGGCGAGGCAAGCAGCGGACTCGATCCGGTCGGCGCTCGGGATGTTCAGCGTGAGGTACGCCGAGTTGACGTCCAGCTGGGCGGTCAGCTCGTCCGGCGCCCCGGCGCCGAGCAGTGAGCGGGCGGCGCGGACCTGTTCCACTCCGTCGGTGAACCTGCCCGCCAGGTAGGCGACCCGCGCGAGTCGTGTGTGGAGCTTCGCGCGGCGCGGCCCGTCCAGGCCGCTGAGATCCGCGATCTCCCTCTCCAGCTCGAAGGCGCGTTCGAACTCGCCCGTCTCCGCCAGCGCGGGCAGGAGACTGTCGAGCACGTCGGCGCGCGCCTCGCCGGTGAGCAGCCGCTGCGCCCGGTCGAGCAACGTGACGGCCGACCCCGCCGCGCCGTTGCCCAGCGCGCGCTCACCGGCCTCGGCGAACAGCAGTCCCGCCTCGGCAGGCGATCCGGCGTCGAACCTGAGCTTCGCGACGAGCGGGCACCAGTCGCCGGTCAGGCCGGGGTGCAGATCCTCGACCGCGTCCGCCGCACGCCTGGACAGTTCCGCACGTTCGGTGGGCGTGAGCTGGGCGAGCAACGCGTCCGCGGTGAGCGGATGGCGGAACGCGTACCAGTCCGGTGCGGGCTCGTCGGGTGTCACGAGCTGCGCGGCGACCCCGGCGTGCAGATGACTCAGCAGCGCCCGGTCGCCGGTGCCGGTCACCCGCTGCACCACCGAGAGCGGGAACCGGTGGCCCAGCACCGCGGCGATGGACAGCACCTCACGGCCCTGCGGCCCCAGCCGGTCGATGCGGTGGGCGACGCTGCGGACGAACGCCGCCGGCACCGGCAGCTTGAGCTCGCCGAGCACCTGCCAGCCCCGCGCGCCGGAGACGAGCAGGCCGCTGCTCACCATGCCGTGCAGCAGTTCCTCGACGAGGAACGGGTTTCCGGCGCTGTCCGTCCACAAGCGAGCGCACAGCTCCGCCGGGATCCGCTCGCTCTCCAGGCAGGCGGCGGTCATCCGCTCGACCTCCGCCCGCGTCAGCCTGCGCAGGTCCAGCTGGGCCGCCGCGCCGCGCTGCGCGATCCGGTGGATCAGCTCCAGCGCGTTGCCCGGCTCGGTGCGGATCGTGGCGAGCAGCAGAACCGGCTGGTCCTCCAGGTTGTCCGCCAGGTACTCGATGACCGCGAGCGTCTCGGCGTCGGCGTCGTGCAGGTCCTCCAGCACCAGCAGGCACGGGGTCTTGCGCGCGACGCTCGCCAGCAGCCTGAGCACCGCCTCCGCCAGCACCACCACGGATTCGGTTGTGGACCGGTGGTCGTGCCACTCCGGGATCAGCGTGCCCAGCACCGGTTTGTAGGGGCCGAGCGCGGAGTCGTCGGGCGGTTCACCGCGGAACAGGGCGAGCAGGGCTTCGGCGATCGGGCGGAACGGCACCATCGGGCCGATGCTCGTGCCGCGACCCTTGAGCACTCTGACGCCCGCGTCGTAGGCGTGGCCGGCGGCGTACCGGGCGAGCCGCGACTTGCCGATACCGGCCTCGCCGGTCAGGAAGATCGCGCCACCCCGGCCGGCGCGTGTGCGATCGAGTGCCTCCACGAGAGCCGTGACCTCTCGATCTCGGCCGACCACGTGGGGCGCTCGGGTCTGCATGGCTGGACCTTAACGGCCTCGTGAGGCCGTCCGGATCGGCTGCTCAGGCGTAATTCCGGGGCAATGGGGCCGGGCACCGCCCGGCCCCTCCACCGGTTTCGGGCCTCACACCACGCTGACGGTCGTGTCCGACAGCGCGGGGGTGAGGGACGCGAAGGCACCCGCCGCGAGTGTCAGTCCGGCCAGGGCACGGGCTCTCGCACCGGCGGACGACTTCGGCGCGAGCTCCATTTCCCCGATCACGTGCTCGACCGGCTCTGGCAGGGCGGCCGGGCGGTGCAGGGACTCGTTCATCGGATGTACTCCTCATCGGTTGGCGACAGGTTCGAGCAGCAGGATCGAGGGCACCGGAAACCCTTGGCGCAGCAGGCCGTGGCCGATGCCGGCCAGGCCGGTGAGCAGGCCCGGTGACGGAACGCCGCCGGGGGTGGCGCAGCGGGCGCCGTGTTCGTCCAGTGCTCCCAGCAACAGCGCCGTGCGGCGGGTCGCGGCGCCGGGGTGGCGGGCGGAAAGCGCTTCGACGACGCCGAGTTCGCCGTGGCAGAGACTCATGTCCCGCAACGGCTCCCTGGACGCGAGCACGGTGCACAGGCGGTCGTCGTCGCTTGCCATGGCGGCGCCGGCCAGGCCGGAGCACCAGCCTGTGTCGGTGGGGTCGATGGCGTCGCTCTCCAGGAAGGTTTGTCCTGCCACATCAATTGACTCGTCACAAACCGTTGCCGCGTAACGCCGCAGAGCCCATCCGATTCCCGCATGGCCGCGGGCGAACCCATTCGCCCGGCAAATCGCGCCACGTAGAACCGATGCGTAGTGATCGGCCAGAGCCAGCGACTCCGGCGTGCCCACGGCGAGCATCGCGGCGAGGGATCCCGCGACACCGTCCACCACGCTGAACGACGAGTCCTCCAACGGCATCAACGACACCGCTGTCGAAAGCAGGCCGGGGTCGAGGCCGAGCAACGGCGTCAGGCGCGCCAGGCCGTAGCAGATCCCGCCCAGGCCGTGGAACCCGCCGCCCACCGCCGCGACCAGCCCGGGCGACGCGGCGAAGGAGGAGAGCAACGACCGCAACGGGCGGACGGCGTCCCGCGCGAAGTCGACGTACCGGGCGGCGCCGGTCAGCGCACCCAGTTCGGCGAGGAACAGTGCGACACCTGTGTAGCCGTTGGACAAACCAGCGCCGAGCGGCTGCACGGTCCAGTGCCGGTCGTCGACCAGCTCGAGCCCCAGCCAGTTCACCCGGTCCCGGCCCGTCACGGCGTGCGCGAGGATCTGGTCCGCGATCCCGCACGCGGCCACCAGGAGCCGCGCCGGATCGGGGTCCACCGCGGCGACGTGGCCGGGCAGTGCGCCGCCGCTGTGATGGGACACCGGCCGCGGCCGGGACGCCAGCGACGCCGCGATCACCCACTGCTGGTCGTGCCGGTCGACCTCGCTCATCGCCGCGATCTTGCGTTCGACGGCGTGCAGCCCGGGCTCCGGCAGCATCCCCGGCAGCCGGAGCCCGGACGTGGTCCACAGGTCGCGCGACGACGGCCGGCACGTGAACAGCGGCACGTCACCGTGCCACAGGTCGGAGACCTCGAACGGCACCAGCCGGTCGAGCAACGGGTCGTCGATGACCAGCACGCCGAACGCCAGATCGCGGTCCATCGCGTCGGCGAGCACGCTCGGATGGGTCGACTCGTCCAGCAACACGGCGTACTGACGGGTCGCACGCGCCACGAACCGCACCTCGTCGTCGGCACACGCGCGAACCAGCCGCAGCAGCTCGTCCCTGCCCGTCACGATCGCGTCGTAGCCCGCGCGGAACCCGGCCATCAGCGAGTCCTGGTAGTCGGCTGGCTCGGCGGGCACACCACCCAGCACCGGCCGGTTCGACGCCCCTGACGACTCACGAGGACGCCGCACGAGCCGCATCCGGTCCGTTCCGGCGTCGGCCCAGTCGACGACGTTCAACGGCGACAACACGCCGTGGTCGCCGCCCACACCGGACACGTCCGCGACGCCGTTGTCGCCCAGCAGCACGTGGGGGAGCAGCGCCGTGCGGTGCACGGACCTGGCCAGCGCCAGCGCGGCCGGATCGTCGGACGTCGCCGGCGTCGGGTGGAACAGCGTCTCGACGTCCACCAGCACCGGCTGGTCGCCACACGCGATGAGGTTCTCGTAGTGCATGTCCGTGCCGTCGACCGCGTAGAGCAGGGCCAGCAACGCCCCCAGTCGCCGGTAGAACTCCGCCACGCCGGCCACGTCCGCGCACGGCTCGTAACTCACGAACTCCAGCCACCCGTAGCCGTCGCGGACGAGCAGCCGCGGCGAGCGGAAGCTGATTCCCGTTCGCGTGGAAAGCCAGTCGAGCTGGGCGGAGAAGTGCTCGTGCAACCCGACCGGGCGCGGCCGGTAGACCAGCCGGTCCCCGGACTCGAAGGTCAGCACCGCGACCGTGCGGCCCTGCTGGTGCGCGTCGCCCCTGCCCGTCTCGATCGACGCCAGCGTGCCGGGATCCCGCCCGCCGAAGATCGCCCGCACGATCTCCGGGCGATCACGGGTGAAGCGCGACGACAGCTCGTGATGGGCGGAAACGGCCTGTTCGCAGGCCTGCGCGAGCAACCGCGCCAGCACCGGGTACCTGGCGAACAACGCCGGCAGGTCCAAGGTCCGCGTGAAGGAGGTGAACCGCTGCGCGCCGGTGTCCCCGGCCAGGGTGCCACGTGCCTTGTGCAGCTCCAGCACCAGCGTGCGGGCCGCGATCGCCACCAGGCGGCGGCCGAGCTGCTCGGCGAACGAGGCGTCGAACGGCGGCGCGACCTCGGTGCGGGCGGCGTCGATCAGCGGGCGCAACGCGTGGGCGAAAGCCGCCGTCCAGCTCTCGCTGGTGCTGGTCTCCGCCGGTGAGGTCACCGGCAGAACCTCGCACGCGCGTGCGGAGAGCACATGGGGGCCGAGCCCCCAGATTCTGCGCTGGACTCCGGGCGGGACCTGAATATGGGGGACCGCACCCCATGTTCCGCCGCTCCACCCGCCTCCAGACTCGGGGACCGAGGGAGGGATCGGGCATGAGGGAGTTCGGGGAACTACTGCGCACGCACCGCATCCGGGTCGGGCTCACCCAGCAGCAGCTGGCCGACTTCGCGATGGTGAGCGTGCGGGCCATCCGCGACCTGGAGTGCGGCCGCACGAGGTCACCGCGCGCCGAGACGGTGCGCCTGCTCGCGGACGGGCTCCGGCTGGACGACGACAGCCGTGCGAACCTGCGGGAAGCCGGTGGCCGGCCGGCGGGACCGGTGTCGGTGGCGCCGCCCGCGCCGTCGTCGGCGATCGTGGGCCGCGAGGCGGAGCAGGCCGCGCTGCTCGACCTGTTCGCCGACGGAGGGCGCCTGGTCACGATCACGGGTGTCAGCGGGGTCGGCAAGACGCGGCTCGCGCTGGAGGTGGTGGGTGCGCTGCACTTCCGGCTCGGCTGGTCGGTGGCCTGGCTGCCGTCCTCGCGCACACCGCAGATCGACGACGGCCAGGACACCGTGCTCGTCACCGACCACCTCCCCGACACGGCGTTGCTGGACCGCCACCCGAGGCTGCGGGTCATCGTCACCTCGCTGGCACCGGCCGGGATCGCGGGTGAGCACGTCTTCCCGCTGGCGCCACTGGCCGACGAGGCCGCGGTGCGGCTGCTGGTGATGAACGTGCGGCGGGTGCGGCCGGGGTTCCGGCAGGAGGCCGGGAACTCCGCGGCGCTGATGGGCCTCGTGCGGGAGCTCGACGGGTTGCCGTCCGCGCTGGAGTTCGCCGCCGGGTGGTTCATGGTCTACTCGCCGCAGCACCTGCTGGAGCGGCTGCGCACCAACCCGCTCGACCCGACCTCCGCACACCTGCGCGACTCGCTGCGGCTGTCGCTGTCCACATTGGACGAGGAGGAGCGCGCCGCGCTGACGCGGATGGCCGGCCGGGGTGAAGGGCAGGACGACCACGTCACGCGCGCGCTGAGCGTGCGTGGACTGGTTCGCCGCGCCGGACGCCGGTACGAGGTGCTCAACCTCGTGCGCGCGGCGGTGCTGGAACCGGTGTCAGGGCCATATTCCGCGGGGGGTGTGGCCCTGACCTGGCCTTGTTAGAACTGCGCCGTGAGGCACGCGAGGCGGTCGCCGGCGGTGCCCGCCTTGCCGTGCTCGGTGCTGGAGTGCGTGGCGTGGATGATGACGGCGTTCGCCTCGCCCTTGCGGAACTCCCAGTTCACCGTGGCCGTGGCGGTCGCGGCACCCTGCGCGTCGGTGGTGAAGTCGAGCCAGATCTCGTTCTGCGCGTTGGCGTACTTGGGATCCACGCTCGGCGTGACCGGGTCCTTCTCGTTCTGGTAGTGCGGACCGGAGTCGGCGGGCTTGGCGCCGCACGGCTTGGTGTGCACGTGCGAGCCGTACTTCGTGTCCGGCTGCAGGCCGGACACCTTCAGCTCGACCGTCGTCCGTCCACCCGCGACGGAAGAGCCGGTGGAGAGCTTGGCGCCCAACGGGATCCGCTTGACGTCGTAGGTGATGCCCTTCGGCTGGTCACCGGACGCGGCCGGGCCGGCGACCTCGGTCTCGGCCACCGGCTTGACGGCGGGAGCGGCGGGGGTCTCGCCGGAACAGGCGGTCGCACCGGTGAGCAGGGCGGCACCCACGAGGGCCGCGACGGTCGTGCGCATGGTTCTCCTTGTGTCAGCTGCGTTCCAGGTTCCCACCCCCACCACGTCCCCCATCGGGTGACCGGTTCAGATCAATCGAGACGAGGTCGCGGAACGCGTCTTGATAGGCCGCGCACAGGTGATAGCCGCCGTGAGTCTCCACTTTGTCCGGAGACCCGTTCGTCTCGCTCGCGCGGCGGTCGAGCGGGTTGGACTCCCAGCCGTGCACCGGGAAACCGAGGTAGTCGGTGCGGCGCCACAGGTTGATCCAGCTCGCGCCGAGGAGCGTGCTCAGCCCGCGATCCGGTGTGGCACCGGGACTCCGCCGCCACGGGTCGCGCGAGAACATCGCGCCCGCACGCACTTCCGGTGTGCCGAGCACGGCCGGGCCGAGCAGCTCGGGGAAGATCCGCCCGAAGTACGGCCGCAGCTGCACGCCGTAGGTCAGCAGCTGCGTGCGTTCGAGGTACCCCTCCGGCAACGCGTACAGCGCCGCGACCGCCAGCACGGCGCCCAGGCTGTGCGCGGACAGCACCACCCGGTTGTCCGGTGACTCGTCCAGGAACTCGCGGGTCCGGTCGGCGATCTCCGGCACCGCGCGTTCCGCGTAGCAGGGCGGCGCGAACGGATGCGCGGTGCGCGGCAGGAAGCACATCAGGTCCCACAGCAGGCCGAGCGGACGCCGGTTGGTCAGCATGCCGGCGCCGACGAACGAGCCGATCACCGCGACTCCGGCGAGCCCGGTGACCCAGTCGCCCTTGCCCACCACCCACGTGACGCCCCACCACCCCGTCCAGGACGGCGAGGCGAACGTCAGGTAGCACGTGAGGATCAACGCGAGCACACCGAGCGTCGACAGCACACCGACGACGTTCTCGGCCCGGTGCGTGACGGCGACGACGTGCCGCACCCGCACGACGAGCACGTCGGCCTCGTCGTCGAGCAGGGCGGGCTTGGTCAGCCGCGACAACAACGCCAGCGCCTGCGCGATCACCAGCAGCACCAGCGGAACCAGTGCCACCGCGAAGGCCGCGCTGAACCACGAGTAGAACGACGGAACCCGCAGTCCCGTCCCCACCCAGCCGCGGAACGTCAGCACCAGCACCGCCGCCAGCATCACCGACGTGGTCAGCGACAACCCCAGCAGCACACCGGGTCCGGCGCCGCGCCAGGCCTGCCACTCGTCGCCGGACCGCGGCCGCGCGCGCCACGCGAGCACCCCGCCGGCCACCACGGCGCCGATCCAGGCGAGCGGGAACCAGTAAGTGGCAACCATGAACGCCACGAACAGCACGAGCAGCGCCAACGGGCCCTTGGCGTCGTTGCGCCGCCACGACCATGCCGCCAGCACCGAGCCGAGCAGCGCCACCGTGACGACCGGCGGTCCCCACGAGGCCAGCCAGAGCGGCCCTTCGAAAACGGGTGCGAACCCGTAGAGCCCGAACCCGTGCACCACCAGGACGAGCACGGCCGCGACCACCAGCAGCCACGACCACAGGCCGCCCTTCTCGGTCGACGGCACGTCCGGGCAGTCCGTCGCCGTCACGACCACCCGGCCCACGACCACCGCCAGCAGACCGCCCGCGAACACGGTGAGCACCAGGAAGAACGCGTGCTGTAGTTGCTGGGCGCTCGTCACCAGCGTGACCACGCAACACCCGGCCGCGAGGTGCAGCCGGGTGAGCCGGCGGATCCGCGGGCTGCCCTCCCACATCGACGACCGGCTGAGCATCACGCCCGGCCGCCGCACCGGCGTGCGCCGCATCGTCGCCATCTCGTACCTGCTGCGTGACAACGAGGTCAGCGCCAGCAGGCCGAAGAGCAGCAACACCGGCACGGACGACGCGGCGAGCACCCTGACGTGCCGCGCGGGATCGCCGAGCAGGTCCATGAACTCCGGCAGCCGCTTGCAGGTGGTGCCCGGCAACGAGCACTGGATCGCGTACACGTCGATCGCGACCTCGCACACCGCGAGCACCAGCAGCACCGTGAGCCCGAGCCCGAACAGCCGCGTGCTGGCGGCACCGCGCCCGGCGTTCCACCACACCATCCGCCTGGTCGCCGGCATCGAGTCGTCGGGAAGTTTGCGGGACCAGTAGGCGACGTTCGCGAGCCCGAACGGCAGCAGCAACGCCCATCCGATGCGCCCCAACGCGTTCGCGAGCACGGACGGCACCCCGCTGCCCGGCACGCCCGGGCTGCTGCGCGCCATGCCGCCCCACGAGTACGCCTCGCGACGCACGCCGCCGGGCACCCGTCCGGCGTGCACCGGTGGCAGTTCGGCGACCTTGTCCGGCTTCGGCCGCCAGAAGCTGCCGAACCGATCTCCCCGGAACTGTTCGACGGCGTGGTCGGGAAGGGCCAGCATCGCGTCCGGGGGCGTGTTGTTGACCCCGTGGATGCGCAGTTCGAGGGTGCGTGGACTCATCGCCGGCCTCCCTTTACTCCAGTTGTCGTCCTGTCAGCTGCTCCGGTTAGCGGCCGAACGGGTGAAAAAGGTGTATCCAGGCGCCCTGGAAAGCCTCTACTTGGCAAGGAGGCGCACCATGACCACAACCGCTCACCCGAACGTCGCAAACTCCGTCGGACTCGCCGAGTTCCTGGCCACCGCGGGCAGTCTCACCCTGGCGCAGCGCAAGCTCATCGTCGACCAGGCTCTGATCCTGCTGGAACAGAACTACGCGCACCTGCCGTTGAAAGTCGCCATGCACGCGGTGAACCCCGTGCAAAGACTCAGGGTCCTGAGAGCCAGACTCGAACGGCAGACCGACGCCACGGCGGAGCCCGAGTGGCAGTTCCACCGCGAGCTGTCGAGCACCTTCCACTCGGTGCGCGACCTGCACACGAACTACCTCCTGCCCGCGCCGTTCGCGGGCAAGATCGCCTTCCTGCCGTTCCAGCTGGAGCGCTGCTTCGACGCGGACGGCACCGAGCAGTACCTCGTCGCCCGCACGGTCGCCGGTTTCGACGGTATCGCGGTGGGCGCCGAGGTCACGCACTGGAACGGCACGCCGATCTCTCGCGCGGTCGCGTTGAACGGCGCGATCTTCGCGGGCAGCAACACCGCGGCGAACCTCGCCCGCGGCCTGGAGTCGCTCACGTTGCGCCCCTTGGTGATCCAGCTCCCGCCCGACGAGGACTGGGTCGTCGTGACGTATCGCAACGAGAACGGCGCGTCCGAGGACATCCGCGTCGACTGGCAGGTGACCGACAACCTGCCCCCGATGACCGACACCGACTCGCTGTCACCGGCCGCGGCCGCGCAGGGCGTCGACCTGGACTCCGACGAGAAGGCCCGCGCGAAGAAGTTGTTGCACGCCCCCAAGGTCGTGCAGGCCGAGGCCGCCGGTGGTGCCGTCGCGATGTCCTCGCAGGACGTCCCCACGACCATGCCCGGCGTGTTCCGCGCCCGCCCGGTCACCACGCCGTCCGGCGAGTTCGGCCACCTGCGGATCTTCACCTTCAGCGTCGACGACCCGGACGCGTTCCTCAAGGAGTTCGTGCGGCTCGCGGCTTTGCTGCCGCAGAACGGGCTCATCGTCGACGTGCGCGACAACGGAGGCGGCCACATCTTCGCCTCGGAGTTCCTGCTGCAGACGATGACGCCGCGGCGCATCGAGCCGGAACCGGTGCAGTTCCTGAGCACGCCGCTGAACCTGCGGATCTGCCGCCGCCACGCGGACGACCCGACCGGCCAGATCGACCTCGGCCCGTGGTTCCCATCGCTGGACTCGTCGACCGAGACCGGGCAGGCGTTCTCCTGCGCCCACACCATCACGCCGGTCGCCGGCGCGAACGCCGTGGGCCAGACCTACCACGGCCCGGTGGTGCTGATCACCGACGCGCGGTGCTACTCCGCGACCGACATCTTCGCCGCGGGCTGGGCCGACCACGACCTCGGCCCGATCCTCGGCGTGGACGACAACACCGGTGCGGGCGGCGCGAACGTGTGGACGCACGGACTGCTGATGACGCTGCTGAAGATCCCGGCGCCGGGCGACACCGAGTCGCCGTACAAGTCCTTGCCCAACAAGGCGAACATGCGCGTCTCGATCCGCCGCACGTTGCGCGTGGGCAAGCTCGCCGGCACGCCGGTGGAGGACCTCGGCGTGCGGCCGACGCACCAGCACAAGGTGACGCGGGCGGATCTGTTGCAGGGCAACGTCGATCTGCTGGCGAAGGCGGGCTCGCTGCTCGCCGCGCTACCGGTGCGGCGGCTGGGAGTGGCGGTCGCGGGGACGACCGTCTCGCTGGACACCGTGAACCTCGACCGGGTCGACATCTACGTCGACGGCCGCCCGGCCACCTCGCTGGACGTGACCGACGGCGCGCACACCGCGACGTTGAGCGCGACCGGGAACGAGGTGCGGGTCGAGGGCTTCGCGGACGGGCAGCTGGTGGCCGCGCGCAAGGTCACCGGTTGAAAGAGCGGGCGCTGCCGGTGACTCCACGACCGGCAGCGCCCGCTCCTGTTGTGCTACTTCTTGGTGAACGTGAAGGCGCGGTCGGTGGCCAGAGCCCCCAGCTGTGCCTCGGTGCCCTGCGTCCAGCTCTGAACCCAGACCACCTCACCGTTCGGGCGGAAGTTGCGGGCTTCCACGATGCCGAACCGCTCGTCCTTGCTGAAGACGGTCACGCCACCCTTGTGGTCGCTCACGGTGCTGGTGCACGTGGCGTACTTCTCGCAGTACTCCTTCGGCGACCACTCGTGCATGCCCGGTGCGTTGACCTGCGTGTACGTCGTGACGTCCTGGCCCTTGTAGGTGAACGTCACGGTGTTGCCCATGTACTGCATGCCGTCGAACACGCCTGCCGCCTCGCCGCCCCACGGGCCCGGCTCGACGTTCTGCGCGCCCCGGAAGGCGCGCGGGTAGGTCTTCTCCTGTCGTGCGCTGAACTCGTCGGCCTGCTTCTGCAGTTCCGCCTTGGTCTTGTGAACGGGCGTGACGTCCTTCGGCGGCCACGGGTAGTCCGTGGAGGCGGACGCGGTGCCCGCGAGACCGAGGAGTGCAGCGCCTGCCAGGGCAGCCGCCATTACCTTGCGCATTGATCCCCCACTAGCGAGTTTGTGCTTGCGCAGTAGGAGACGCCGCAAGATCACCAGGGGTTGCACGCGACTTTTCGTGTTCTCACAACGGTGTTTAACGTGTGAACGTGTAGGCGCGGTCGGAGGCCACCGCTCCCAGCAGGGCCGGGTCGTCCTGCCGGGACCCCTGGGTGAAGACCACTTCGCCGTTCGGGCGGAAGTTGTGCGCCGACCTGTTGTCGTAATTGTCGTCCTCGGAGAAGACGATCACGCCACCCTGGTTGTCGCTGACCGTGCCGGTGCACGTGGTCTGCGCGCAGAACTCCTCAGGCGAGTCGGTGACGAAGCCGGGTGCGTTGACCTGTGTGATCACACTGGCCCACACAGCCTGCTCCGCGCCGTGCCCGCGAGTCCGGCGAGTGCCAGGCCCGTCAGGGCAGCCGCCATTGCCTTGCGCATGTGGATCCCATCTGTGAGTTCTCGCTTGCGCGGAGAGACACGCTCTCGGACGGCCGGCTGGTTGCACCCTCGTCCGGCTAAAGCCAACCTCGCCGCATCGCCTGAACACCCGCCTGGAACCGGGTCTGCGCACCGCACCGGTCCATCAGCTGCCGCACCCGCCGCTGCACGGTCCGCGGCGCGAGCCCGAGCTGCCGCGCGATCGACTCGTCGGTCAGCCCGGCGGCGAGCAGCCCGAGCAGGTTCGGGTCCACATCGGCCGCGGCGGCGTAGATCCCTCCCGGACTGAACGGGATCCCCTTGTCCCAGTACAGCTCGAACGTCGACCGCAGCACGTCCAGCAGGGCCGAGGGACGGATCAGCAGCACCTTGTCGACCACGTCGCCGTTCGCGACCGGCAGCACCGCGGCGTGGGTGTCGATCACGGCGAGCTTGAACGGCAGCGTCGGCGTGACGCGGGCACGTTCGCCGGCCGCGACCAGTTCGATGATCTCGGTGACGCGGCCGGGCAGGTCCACCGCGGACCGGTCGTAGACGACGCGCCACTTCACGTCGCGCTGGCGGGTCGCGTCCTCGAGCGCGACGTGCTCGCCCAGCGGCGTCACGTACGGTGGCTGGTCGAGCACGCACACCTCTTCGCGGGCGCCGTTGAGCAGCGTGTTCCACAGTTCGCGGACGGCGCCGAGCCCGCTCACGACCTCGACGAACGCGTTGTCGGCCTGCTCCTCGTCGCGGTTGCGCAGGTAGAGCTCCATCAGCGGGCCGACGTCGGCGCGGGCCCTGCGGTTCTGCTCCTCACGGGCCGCGATGAGCGCCTCCACGGCGAGGTCGGGCGCGACAGCCTGCCACACGTCGCCCGGCAGGTGGCGGACCACGCCGAGCTCGTGCAGCCGCGTGAGCAGCTCGGGGGCGACGCCGATCTCGGCGGTGGTACGGCTGCCTCCCGTTACCAGCAGCTCGTATACGGCAGATAGCTCCGGCGAGACGCCCAGATGTCCGAACACGGCCACATTGTGCGCCATTCAGCGCAACACCCCTGTCGTGAACACGTCAGTGTCGTTATTCGGCCGTCTTAAAAACTGTTTAAGGCGGTCCGCCGCTGCTTACGGTCCTCGGCACCTCCGCAGCCGGTTCAGAACCCTGACGCCCTCCACGGCATGCGGTGGCCCTGTGTGGAAGGACCTCTCGTGAACGGATTGCGACGCACGAGTCTGTGCGCCGCGGCAGTTTCCGCCGCCGTGCTCAGCGTTGTCTCACCAGTCAACGCCGCTCCCTCCCAGGTTCAGTCCCAGCCGGACTCGACCCAGGTGAACCGCCCCTTCGAGCGGCTGATCGTCGGCTACAAGCCGGGCACCGCCGAAGCCTCGTCCGACTCCGCTGCCTCGGACGATGTGAAGAACAAGGGCAAGTCGCTGCACCGCCGCATGGCGAGTGGTGCGGTCGTCGTCGACCTCGGCTCGAAGACCTCGAACGCCGACTCGACCATCCAGGCCTTCAAGGCCGACCCCGATGTCGCCTACGTCGAGCCGGACCTGCTGATGCAGCCGTTCGCCGACCCGAACGACACCGACTACTCCCGGCAGTGGGACCTGTTCGAGGCCACCGCGGGCATGAACGTGCCCGGCGCGTGGTCCAGCACCACCGGCGCGGGCGTGACCGTCGCCGTGATCGACACCGGTTACGTCGCGCACAGCGACCTCTCGGCCCGGGTCGTCGCGGGGTACGACTTCGTGTCGGACGCCACGCGTGCCCGTGACAACAACGGTCGTGACTCCAACCCTGCCGACGAGGGCGACTGGGTCGCTCGCGGCGAGTGCGGCACCGACGCCAACGGCAACCCGGTGCCCGCCGCCGACCAGGGCTCGTCCTGGCACGGCACGCACGTGGCCGGCACCATCGCCGCGTCCACGAACAACGCCAAGGGCATCGCGGGCATCGCCTACGACGCCAAGATCCAGCCGTTGCGCGTGCTCGCCAAGTGCGGTGGCGCGACCTCGGACATCGCCGACGCGATCACCTGGGCGTCCGGCGGCACGGTGAGCGGTGTCCCCGCGAACGCCACGCCCGCCAAGGTCATCAACATGTCGCTGGGCGGTCAGTCGTCCTGCTCGACGACCTACCAGAACGCGATCAACGGCGCGATCAACCGCGGCACCACCGTGGTCGTCGCGGCCGGCAACTCGAACATGAACGTCGCCAACTTCACCCCGGCGAACTGCAGCGGCGTCATCACCGTCGCCGCGTCGTCCCGTGAGGGCAACAAGGCGTTCTACTCGAACTTCGGCACCCGCATCGACATCGCGGCGCCCGGCGGGGAGACCCGTCGCGGCACCGACACCCCCGGCACGATCACCACGCCGGAGAACGGCATCTGGTCGACGCTGAACGCCGGCACCACCACCCCCGGTGCCGAGAACTACAAGCCGTACCAGGGCACGTCGATGGCCGCCCCGCACATCGCGGGCCTCGCGGCACTGCTGGTGGCGAAGAAGCCGTCACTCACGCCGGCCCAGATCAAGGACCTGATCAAGACGAACGCCCGTGCCCTGCCGGGTACGTGCTCCGGTGGCTGCGGTGCCGGCCTGGCCGACGCCACCAAGACCGTGAACGCCGTCGACACGACTCCGCCGCCCTCCGGTGGCCTGGAGAACACGACCGACGTCCCCATCACGGACATGGGCACCGTCACGTCCTCGATCAGCTCCACGGTGACGGGCAACGCGTCCTCCACCACCAAGGTCGGCGTGGACATCGTCCACACCTACCGCGGTGACCTGGTGATCGACCTGATCGCGCCGGACGGCACCGCCTACCGGCTGAAGAACTCGTCCTCTTCGGACAGCGCCGACAACGTGGTGGCGACCTACACGGTCAACGCCTCGTCCGAGGTCGCGGCGGGCACGTGGAAGCTGCGGGTCCAGGACGTGTACTCCGGTGACACCGGGTACATCAACGCCTGGAACCTGACCCTGCGATAGCGCCGCGGGTTCGCCCAGGGGCGGTGCCTTCCTACCTGGGGGAGGCACCGCCCCTTTCACATGCTCACGAGCTTCCGGTCGCGCTGCACGATCCGTTCCAGATAGCCGGCCACCGCGCGGATCGACGGCAGTCCGAGGAGGTGCCGCCGGGCCCTGCGCACGCTGTGCTGAATCCCTGTGCTCGTGAACGCCTGCCGGCACGCAGAAGCCACCGCGCCCGGTGTGAAGTCCTGCACCCGCACGCCGAGCTCGAGCTCATTGACGCGGTGCGCGTTGTGCATCTGGTCGTGCAGCACCGGAAGCACCGCGACGGGCACACCGGCCCGCACGGCCTCGCGGATCGAGTGGTAGCCGCCGTGCGACACCAGCAGGTCCGCGGCCTGCGGCAACAACGCCTGCGGCAGCGACTCGGCGAGGTGCACGTGCGGTGCCGCCTGGGCGACGACGAGCGGTTTCGCCGGGTCGAGGTCGGCCAGCCACTGCGGTAGCCGGTCGCCGGTGCTGTGGTGCGCGGATTGCTGGTAGGCGAACGCGGCGGGCATCGGCCGGCGGGCGAAGGAGTAGGCCGCGGGGACCGCGTCCAACCGGCCGTACCGGTGCGCCGAGTCGAGCGACTCGTGCAGTGGCAGACGGAGCTCCGCCCTGCGTTCGTTCAGGGCGTTCAGCAGCGTCAGGCGGTCCGTGTACTGGCCGACCCCCGTCGGCGCGGCCACGTGCGGCACCCCGAGCCGTTCCGCGACGAGCATTCCCGCGAACTCGATGCCCGCGCGCAGCACGAGATGCGGCCTGAAGTCCGCGGCCACCGGCAGCAGCGCCCTCACCGCGGCGGTGATGTGCGGCCCGGCGGCGAACTCGACGATCATCTCGTCGGCGAACGGGTCGTAGTCCGGTGGGAGCGCGAGCACCTCGCCCTGCAACAGATCGGCCAGCCGGTCGCACACCTCGGGCAACACCCCGGCACAGCGCACTGGCTCGTCCGCGAAGCCGCGCAGGACCGAAACCGGGCCGTGCCACCAGCACCTCGTGCCCCAGCTCGCTCAGCATCGTCACGAGGGGGAGTGTGGCCCGTGCGTGGGCAGCCGAGAACGCGACTGCGCACGACGAACCTCCCCTGCGGGCGTAGATCTTCACGGTAGGAAGCCCGGCGGGCACACGGGAATGGCGAAGTTCCATTCGCGGGTAACGTCGCGGACATGGCGACACTGGTGACGTTCCACGCACATCCCGACGACGAGTGCATCGTCACGGGCGGCGTGATGCGGAAGGCGTTCGAGGAGGGACACCGGGTCGTGCTCGTCGTCGCGACCCGCGGTGAGGTCGGCGAGATCCCGGACTTCCTGGAGCCGGGCGAGGAACTCTGGCAGCGACGGGTGGTGGAGACGCACGCGGCCGCCGACCTGCTGGGCGTGGCGCGCGTGGAGTTCCTGGGGTACCTCGACTCCGGGATGATGGGCGACCCGTTGAACTCGCGTCCCGGCTCGTTCTGGACGGCCGACGTCGAGGAAGCCGCGTGCAAGCTCGCCGCGATCCTCCAGGAGGAGGACGCTTCCACGCTCACGATCTACGACAGGTTCGGCGGCTACGGCCACCCGGACCACATCCAGGTGCACCGGGTGGGCAAACGCGCGGCGGAGATCGCCGGCACGCCCGCGGTCTACCAGGCGATGGTGAGGGAATCCGAGTTCCGAGAGGCGATGCGGCGCGCGGGGGAGGCCGAGCCGCCACCGCTGGGGGAGGACGCCGTGCCCGAGTCGGAGATCAACGTCGGCGTCGACGTCTCCAAGTACCTGGACGTGAAGCGGGCGGCGATGCGGGCGCACGCCTCGCAGATCCCCGAGCAGTCGTTCTTCCTGTCGCTCGACGACGAGACGTTCGCGTACGCGTTCGGCACCGAGTGGTTCATCCGCGAAGGCCACGGCCCGGAGACCACTTTGGACCTCTGAAAGCACGACGGGGGCGGCCCGCGGGACCGCCCCCGTCGTACCTCTGCTCAGCTAGTTCACGCGCTGCGGCGGCGGCGCAGGAACAGCAGGGTGCCGGCACCGGCGCCCACGAGCCCCAGACCCGAGAACAGCAGCCACGTCGGGGACGCACCGGTCGCCGCGAGCGGCGGTTCCGGCGCGCTGCCACCGGGAGCCGGGGCATCCGTCGTCGTCGTCGTTGACGGCGGCGGGACCTCGGAGGACGAGGGCGCCTCCGACGGCGTGCTCGGCTTCGGCTCGCTCGGCTTGGTCGGCTCGCTCGGCTTGGTCGGCGGCGTCTTGACGCACTCCGGGGTCTTGTGCGTCTTCTCGTAGTTGAACCTGTCGCCATCCGACGCCTTCACCGTGATGGTGAAGGTGTGCGCGACCGTGCCGTCGGCCTCGAACTTCTTCTCCCAGCTCTGGCCGAACTTCTCGTCGGCCAGAACCTTGTCCCCGTCCTTGATCAGCACGGTGTTCCTGTTGCCGCCCGCGTACTGGGTCAGCTTGACCTTCAGCACAGCCTTGTCCTTGACGCAGTCCGCTGACGACACCGGGGTGTGCGCGCTGGCCGGGGTGGCCAGTGCCAGCGAAGCGAGGGTCGCGGTGGCGGTCACCGCGAACGCGCCGAGAACTCTTCTAGCCAACGGACATCTCCTGCTCTGGTTGGTGCGTGGCGGATCGAGCACATTTGATTTCTTGATCACCCGACTGGGTGAACCGCGCCACGCTAGCAACACAGAGAGGTTGAAAGGTCACCGTCCGGCAACACTTGACTCGTCAAACAGGGAATTTCTTCACCTGTTCGAGGAGGCCGAGCATCCCTGCCACGAGCCGCATCTGTTCCACACCACGGACATCCGCGTCCAGCAGCCGTGGCGAGCAGATCATCACGGCGAGCGCCTGGGCACGTGACAGTGCCACGTTCAATCTGTTACGTGACAAAAGAAAGTCCAGGCCACGAGGCAGGTCCACGGTGGACGACGACGTCATGGACATGATGACCGCGGGTGCCTCCTGCCCCTGGAAGCGGTCCACCGTGCCGACCCGCGTTTCGTCGAACCCCGCATCGGCGAGCCGTCGCCGGATCACCCTGACCTGGAGGTTGTAGGGCGCCACGACGAGAACGTCCGCATCGGTCAGTTCGCGTGTTCTGCCGTTGTCCGTCCACGTACGACCGACGATCCGCCGCACCGTGTCGACCACGGCGTCTGCCTCTTCGGTCGACGACGTGATGTTGTGCCGGTGATCAACTTCACGCAGGTAGATCCCGGGCTCGATGCCTTCGATACCGCGGTGGCAGGCGGTTTCGTGCGAATGGAGCAGTCCGGCGTACGAGAGCTCCGACACCGGCTTGCAGACCGCCGGGTGCATGCGGCGCGTCTCGGCCAGGAAGTAGCCCAGATGCTCGGGGATCACGTCCGCGTCGCCGAGCAGGTGGCCGAGCGCGGAGGCGTCACTGCCCGGCGGGTGCACACCCTGCACGACCTGCGGCAGCTGCTGCGGATCTCCCAGCAGCACGAGGTTGCGGGCCGCCGTCGCCACCGCCACGGCGTCGGCCAGCGCGAACTGCCCGGCCTCGTCGATGATCATCACGTCGAACGGCTCGGCCTTGATCACCGCGTTGGCGAACGTCCACGCGGTGCCGCCGACGAGGTGTCCCTGCGGGTGCTCCTCACGCCACCGCGCCAGCGCGCCGTTGTCCCTGGGCTGGTCCCAGGGGAGGTCCTCCTCCGGCTTTCCCTTGGGTCGCTTGGCCATCGGGATGTCCGGATCGACGCTGGAGAGGACGTTCTCGACGGCCTTGTGCGACGTGGACGTCACCGCGACCGTCTTGCCCTGGTCGATCAGGTGCCGCACGAGCTTGGTCGCGAGGTACGTCTTGCCTGCGCCGGGAGGTCCCTGCACGGCGAGCGTCCCGCCGTCGAGCTGGTCGACGGCCTTGATCACGGCCTGCACGACGTCGGGGTGCTGCGGCAGCTGCCCAGGCGGGGTCCGCAGCAGCAGGTCGATGCCGGGGTTGCGGGGGAGCAGCGGCAGCAGGTGGACCGCCTGCTCGGCCAGTTCCGCGACCGCCTCGTCCTTGGGTGCCGCCGGAACCGGGCTGCCGGGCAGCACCGCGACCGGCAGCTCGCCGTGTTCCTGCGACGTGCTCTCGGTGAGCACGAGCTCGTACGGGTTGTCGTCCGCCACCACGGCGTTGCGCGTGACGTTGCCCGGGTAGAGCAGCCGGACCTGCTCGTCCTTGCCGAACGGGTGCGGCCGCTCCGGGTCGATCCGCGCGTGCACCTGCCGCTTGTGCGTCCGCACCCGGCCGCTCGGCGGCACCCAGTCCTCGGCCTTGAGCGTGATCGGCACCGCGCAGTTGGAATCGGTCTCCAGGTCGGAGATCGGTGCGCTGGCCTGCCGGAAGAAGTCGCCCCACGCGGGACTCGACTCCCGCCGGTGATAACCGACGGTCGCCGCGAACAACGTGTGGCCTTCGGCCATCAACGGCTCGGTGAGCGCGGCCATCCGGCGCGCCCGTTCCGCCGCCTTCTCCAGTGCGGCCTCGTCGCGTTCCTCCTTCACCGCGGTCTCGACGCCGAGCTCGCGCTTGATCCGCTCCAGCAGGTCCCGGACGCCGCGGGTCGGGTTCTCGTCCCGCAGCAACGGTTTCAGGGCCTGGAGCGTGTACTCCCGCGTGGACACCCGCAGGGCGCGGCGGGTGAGTGCGCCGAGGTCGACGCAGCGCCGGACCAGTTCGTCCACTTCGGACTCCCTGGTGGCGGTGCGCGCGGCCCTGGCGGCGAGGTCGTGCGGCGTGAAGTGGTACACCGTGCCCGTCGGCGTGCGGTCGACGAACTCCGCGAACGTGCCCTCCCAGCCGGGTGTGCGGAACGTGTCGCCCTCGACCTCCAGGAACACGTCGTCCTCAGCCGGTTCCGGCAGGTGCTGCAGCGCTTCCGGGGCGACGACCTCGTAGGTCGTGACGCCGGTGCGTTCCTGCTGCACCTGCAACCGGGCCTGCGCGGTCAGCGCGGTGAAGCTCGCGGGGGAGAGCGTGGCGGGTCGTTCCTCGGTGGCCGCAAGCGCGTCGATGGTGTCAATGCCGACCGAAACCAGCTTCCGTCGCTGGTCGGCCCGCAACCCGGCGACGAGCGAGAGGTCGCGGGCCTCTTCGCGGCCCGTGGCGCAGTGCCGGGCGAACCGGCAGCCGTTGCAGGCGGCCCTGACGTCGCCCCAGGACCGCTTCGGCGCTGGCCCGGGGTTCGCGAGCCGCGCCTTGAGGCGGTTGAGCAGCGGCGTGAAGTCGGCCGCCCGGAACGACGTGCGCCTGCCGTCGACGATCAGGTGCGCCCGCTCGGCGCCCAGCGCCTGTGCCACAGCGGTCAGGCCGAGGACGGCCAGGGGCGTCGCCTCGGCGGCCTCATCGCACGGTTCGTACCCGCTTGGAGTGCGGACGAGGGTCTGCGCCGTGCAGTGGAAGACGCCGTCGAAGAACGTCGCGTTCTCGATGAGGTCCGCGCCGGCACGCAGGTCAGCGGCCGTGCGGGCGGCGGCCTCCCGCAGTTCGCGCGAGTCGCCGTCCCGTCCGGCGCGTGCCAGGTAGCTGCGGTGCTCGCACTCGAGCAGGTCGACGAGGTCGGACGGGCCGGCGTGCATGGCCACTGATGCTAGGCGATCTCCAGGGTCGCCAGGTCGATGGAACCGCCGGTCAGTGGAATGCTCGGCTGCAACGCCTCGACGATCACCCGATCATCCACATCGGACAGCACTTTCGCTCGAGGACCACTGCGGAAGAAGCGAGCCGGATGGAGAAGCTGACCCGTGCGCAGATGATCGCGCTGGTGAACCGGATGCTGCAGCCCGGCTTCCCGGAGGACGAGGATGCTGCGGCCCTGGACGCGCTGACCCGTTCCACGGGTAACCCGCACGTGTCCGATCTGGTTTTTCACCCTGAGCCCGGGAAGGAGAACATGAGCGCGGAGGAGATCGTCGACGAGGCGTTGTCCTACCGCCCCATCGAGCTCTGAGAACGGGCTGCACGCGAGAACCTGGTGCGCCGGATCTCGCTGCGCGACCTGTGAGCCTGGTGGCACGGGCGGACGACCCGCGTTCATCCCCGGTACGCGGGCCGTCCGCCCGCACCGCCAGGAGCTACACGTTGGCCTCGACGAGCTTGAGCAGCGCCTCGTGGCCGGTGTTCGGGTAGTCGTGCGGCCTGAAAGGCCGGGTCTGGGCACGCACCAGCGCCGCCGCGGCGGCCAGTTCGCCGGTGCGGACCTCGGTGTCGCGGTGCAGGAACGGGAAGTGCGGCTCGCGGACCTCCTCCGGCCACAGCAGCGTGTGCAGGACGATCACGCCGTGCTGGGGGCGTAGAGCGGCGAGGGTTTCCTTGCCGCGCAGGCCGAACTTCACGATGGCGGCGGTCTTGGTGCGTTCCAGGGTTTCGCGCAGCAGCACGTACGAGCGCACGGACAGGTCGTCCGGTTCGACGTAGTAGCTGCGGTGCAACGCGATCGGGTCGAGGTCGGTCTGCGGCGCGAACTGCTGGACGTCGATGACGCCGTCCTCCGGTGCCGGCAGGTCGCGCGGGTCTATCTGCACGATGCGGCCGTCTTCGAGCTCGTAGCCGCGGCCGATGTCGTCCGGGGTCAGCCGCAGCGAGCACTCGCCGCAGACCTGCTGATGCCGGACGCGGCCGCTGTCCTCGCGGTGCACCAGGTGCACCCTGCCGCGGTGTTCCGTCGACGCGGCCACCAGCCGCACCGTCATCGTCGTCATGCCGAACCGAAGTGCTCCCCGCCACACAGTTCTCATGACAAATGGGTACTCGAACGCGTGGTCGAATAGGCGCGCATGGTGACGAAAGGGCTCGTTCGGATGCGTCCGACGGGTACCTCGGACACGTGCGCCGCCAGGGCGGCGTTGGTGGTGGGGCGGATGCGCCGCCTGTGGGGGAGCTACCAGGCGGCCGGAGCGTAGTCCTTGAGGAAACAGCCGTACAGGTCCTCGCCCGCCTCACCGCGCACGATCGGGTCGTACACCCGCGCGGCCCCGTCGACCAGGTCGAGCGGCGCGTGGAACCCCTCGTCGGCGAGCCGCATCTTCAGCGGGTGCGGGCGCTCGTCGGTGATCCAGCCGGTGTCGACGGCGGTCATCAGGATGCCGTCGCTGGTCAGCATCTCCTCGGCGCTGGTGCGCGTCAGCATGTTGAGCGCCGCCTTGGCCATGTTCGTGTGCGGGTGCCCGGAACCCTTGTAGGCGCGGGAGAACTGACCTTCCATCGCGGACACGTTCACCACGTACTTGCGGCGGTGCTGGGACTTCGCCATCGACGGGCGCAGCCGCGAGATGAGCAGGAACGGCGCCGTCGAGTTGCACAGCTGCACTTCCAGCAGCTCCACCGGGTCGACCTCGTCGACGTTCTGCACCCACGAGTTGGTCGCGGCGGTGTCCGGCACCAGGCCGCCCGCGTCGATGTCCTTCGAGCCCGCCATCAGCGCGAGCGTCGTCACCGAGTGCGCCTCGGGCACCGCGGTGCCGGGCAGGGCGAGCTGGCCGTGGCCGCCGAACGAGATCAGCTCCGGCCTGCGCGCGTCCCCGGTCAGCGCCTCGTGCTCGGCGGCGGCGAGGGGCGCGTAGGCGCCGGGGGAGCGGCGCACGGTCTGCGCGGCGTTGTTGATGAGGACGTCCAGCGGGCCGTGCGCGGCCACCTCGTCCGCGAGTGCCAGCACCTGGGCCGGGTCGCGCAGGTCGATGCCCACGATCTTGAGCCGGTCGATCCAGTCCGCCGCGTCGGGCATGGAGGCGAACCGGCGCGCGGCGTCCTTCGGGAACCGGGTGGTGATCGTGGTGTGCGCGCCGTCACGCAGCAGGCGCAGCGCGATGTACATGCCGATCTTCGCGCGGCCACCGGTCAGCAGCGCGTTTCGGCCGGTCAGGTCCGTGCGCGCGTCCCGCTTGCCGTGGTTGAACGCGGCGCAGGAGGGGCAGAGGTTGTGGTAGAAGGCGTCCACCTCGACGAACCGCTGCCGGCACGTGTAGCAGGACCGCGCGCGCATCAGCGTGCCCGCCGTGGCGCCCTGGGCGTTCGACACGAGGGGGAGGCCCTGCGTCTCGTCGTCGATGCGGTCGGGTGACCCGGTGGCGGTCAGCGCGGTGACGGCCCGGTCGTTGGCCGTGATGGCGGCCTTGCGCTCGGACTTCCGGAACTTCTTCGCGGCCTTGAAGATCTTCGCGGTGGCCCGGCGGACGCGCACCGCGTCCTCGTGCTCCGCGGGCAGGTCCTCGACCTGGGCAAGCACGCGCAGGCAGACTTCCAGCTCTGCGGGGTCGATCGAGGTCATGAGCAGGCATTTTACGGGTTGAGGGGTGGTGGTCCGGTGACGGGGCCCGAACTGCTGGTGCTGTGGGACATCGACAACACGCTGATCTCGGCGCGCGGCTTCGGCAAGCTGATGTACCGCCAGGCGTTCCTGGACGCGTTCGGCAGGGAGCTGACGGGCTCGCTGGACCTCGGCGGACGCACGGAGCTGGACGTCATCGGCGAGATCCTGCGTCAGCACGACATCGAGCACACGGAGGAGGCCTCGCAGCTCCTGGCGACCGCGCTCGCCAACTCGTTCGAGAGCCGGCGCGGCGACCTGCCCGGTCACGCCGAGGTCCTGCCGGGCGCACTGCGCGCGTTGCGGCACTTCGCGGACGACCCCCGCGTGCACCAGGGCGTGCTGACCGCGAACCTGGCGAGCGTCGCGCGGATCAAGCTGGAGGCGTTCGGGCTCGCGCACCTCGTCGACTGGGACGTGAGCGCGTTCGGCGACGACCACGCGGACCGCGCGGAGCTGGTGACCTTCGCCCGCAGCCGCGCGCGGCACCTCCGCCCTTTCACAGATGACGAAGTGGTGCTCATCGGCGACACCCCGCACGACGTCCACGCAGCGGTGACCTCCGGCGTGCGGCTGGTGGCCGTCGCCACCGGGCGCAGCAGCGCGGACGACCTCCGCATGGCCGGCGCGACCGTGGTCCTCCCAGACCTCAGTGACCTCGACGAGCTGACCAGGCAGGTGTGGAGGAACGCCCCGCAGGGAAACCGCACCGCATGAACCCCGAAGCACCCGACGCGGACGTGCAGGAGCAGCAGCGCGAAGTCGTCCCGCACGAACCACCTGAGACGCCGGACGCACCGCTCGAGGCGAACGAGGCGGACGCCTACGAACAGCTGCAGGAAGTCCCCATGGACGAAGAGGACGAGTTTTGACGGGCGCTGTTGAGGTCTAACGGGCTCTGGTCTGGCGTGGATCACGGCGTTATCGTGCGCGGCATGCCCACAGCAGGCGGCCCGACAGTCAAACGGCTGTCCCAGCCGGACGCCGACATCAAACCCAAGGCCCTCGGTTTGCCCAGGGGGCGGACGGTGATCTCGGTCTTCGGCTCCACAGAAGACATCGAGACGGATCTCGCCGCGAAGTTGTTGCCGGTGCTCAGATCCGTCGTGGTGACCGCGGCCCGCAACGGCGCGGTGTTCGTCACCGAAGGCACCGACAGAGGCGTTGTCCACTTGCTGGGCCTGGCTTTGCAGGCGTGCGAGCAGCGCTGGCCCTTCGTGGTCGGCGTCGCGCCCAGCAGCAAGGTGCACGACCTCACCGAAACCTCCACCAACGGTCAGGTCGCGCTGGAACCCAACCACAGCGTCGCCGTCATCGTGCCCGGTTCGGAGTGGACGGACGCGACCCCCGTGCTGTTCCGCGCGGCCGACGCCATCCGCCACAAGAAGCCCGTGGTCGCTCTCGTCGTCGGAGGCGAGAACGAGAAGGAAGTCGTCGACCACCTCAGCGGCGACAACGCACTCCTGGTGCTCGCCGGCACGGGTGGTCTCGCGGACCGCATCGCGACCGGTGACCTCACCGGCGACCTCGCGGTGCTGGTGCGCAGCGGCAAGATCTTCATCGTCCACGTGGACGAGGGGCCCGGCAAGGTCGTCACCGCGCTGGAACGGTTGCTGGGCAAGGAGAAGCCCGCCAAGCCGCCGAGGATCTGGCCCAAGGTCCGCTACCGGGCACCGGAACCGCGGCCGCTGATCGATCCCGGTTTCGTGGTCGCGTACCCGTTGCTCGCCGACGCCATCCACGACGCCAACGCGGTGGTCGCGCCGGCGTTCCACGAGCTCGACGCGCAGGCCGACGTCGAGCAGAACCGCTACCGGCTCATGGCGGTGCTGGCGATCGCCGGTGGACTGACGACAACGGTCTTCGGCGCGCTGCAGACGTGGCTCAAGGACACGCCGTGGCCAGGAGTTCTCGTCGTGGCGGGCGGTGCGTTCGCCGCCGCCATCACGATCGTGGCGCGCAAGCGGGAGTCGCTCGACAAGTACCTCACCGCGCGGTCGCGTGCGGAACGCCTGAGGGCCCTGTACTTCGCCCACCTCGCCGCCCCCGCGCCGGCGACGGAGGAGGAGCGGCAGGACAAGGTGGCCGATCTGGAAGCCGCGGTCAGCGACCGCAAGCACGAGGTGGTCAGGACATGACAACGCCGACCGAGGTCGAGCGCCAGGAGACCGTCGCCGTCGCTCCCGCGGGCCCGACGGCGGCGACCGTCAAGCAGCGGCAGGCGCAGTTCGTCGATGCCTACCTGCGGCACCGCTTCTCCGACCGTCTCGACCACTTCGAACGCGGCCGCAAGCGGTACTCCAGCGCTCGCACGTGGACGGTCGCGATCTCGGCCGCGCTCTTCATCGCCGCGGCCGCCGCGGCGGCGGTGGGGATGGCGGACGGGCCGCGCAGGGCGTTGTGGGGCTTCGCCGCCACGGCGCTCGCCGCACTGGCCACCGCGGTGTCGCTCTACGAGGCCACGTTCGGCTTCCGCCGTCTGGCGCGGGAGAACGCCACCACTTCCGTTGCACTGCAACGGCTCGCGGTGGACGGTCCCACACCGGACGACGTGGACGACGAAAGGCTCGTCGCATTTGTGACCGAAGTGGAGTCGGTGCTGCGGTACGGACGGTGAAGCTATTCCCGGCGATCGATCAAAGTTCGAGGCCGGAAGAACGCTTTTCGAGTTTGTCCGCCCTGTTGACGCGCTGTGGGTGGCCGATTACGGAAAGCACCTGCGCTGGTGTTTCGGCCACCCCGTTGTCATGATGACCTCATCCCCCGATGCGGAAGCAGGCACGACATGACTTGGGCGCGTCCCGCGATCGCCGAGCCCGAAACCGGCACCTTCGCCGAGGCAAAGGCTCTGGAAAAGGAGCACAGCACGATTCAGAACAGCAAGGCGGCACGGACCGTGGCCTGTCACGCCACGGACGCGCTCGACTGCGCTGACCTGCTCGAGATGCTGGGCCTCAGCGCTGCGGAGGGCAAGGTCCGGGCGTAGCCCCGCGACTGGATCCACCACTCGGCCACCAGCAGGTTCACCACGAACGACAGCCAGTTCGCGGTGGCGAAGACGACGATCCCCTTCTCGTCGGGCAGCAGGCCGCCGAGCAGCAGGCCCCACAGCCGGCCGGTCACGGCGGCGCTGGTGAGGGCGAACCCGCGGATCATCCAGATGCGGTGTTCGCCGAACTTGCGCTGCCGTGCGGTCCGCAGCCCGTACACGGCGCTCACGAACCACAGCGCCGACAGCACCGTCAGCGGCGCCGACGCGGCCAGCCCGTTCAATGAGAGCTGGGCGCACACGACGCCGAGCAGTGACGACGGCAGCACACCCCCGAAGTAGACGCGCCCGAGCACTCGGTGCACCCGTGGATGCCGCGCGCGCGGGCCGGGCCAGAACTGCGAGACACCCGCCAGGATCGCCACCGTTCCGGTGAAGATGTGCGCGACCAGCAGGCCGTAGTGGACCGGTCCGTGCAGATCCGGCCGTGCCATGCCCATGTCCAGCGTCACGTACGCGCTCGCGGCGAAGATCGTTATCGCGACGCAGACCACTCCGGACACCGCCAACCAGGCGACATACCCCCAAGAAGTTTTCATGCGGCAAGGCTGCCAACGACTTCACCCGGATGCGCTGGTGCGCGCCCCCGAGCAAGCGGTGGGGTGCGCCCTACTGGGATGATGTGGCTCATGCGGACGGTGGAGATCTCCGAAGAGCCGATCAGGCTAGGGCAGTTCCTCAAGCTGGCCGCGCTGGCCGAGGACGGCGGCCACGCCAAGGAGCTGATCGAGGACGGGGAAGTCCACGTCAACGGCGCTGTGGAGCTGCGCCGCGGCGCCCAGCTGCGCGACGGTGACGTAGTGGTCGTCGAGGGTGACGAAGTGCGCATTTCTGTGCGAAGGTAGAGCATTACTCCGTTCAGCGGTAAGTGCATGCACATGTGCAGACGATCCGACTAGGGTCTGAAGACCTGTTCTGAACGATTCTCGCCCGGCATACGTAACCACCATGTCCCTTGTGGACATGCGGAATCGTCTTGCAGGACTGTGGTTTCCAGACGGTGAGACGCGCGTCACGTCCGATGTTCGGCCGAACGGGAAGGTTTTTTCCGTGGCCTGTAACGCGGATGCCGGGACGGGCGAATCACCGGTTGCGAGCTTCGGCCGCCGAGCCCGAATGAGGCGTTGCCGGAGATCGAAGACTTGAGGTCCTCGGGGTGACCTGCGTACCAGCACGTCCGGAATCGCCGCTGAGCCGGGGAGAACAGAACGATGAGTGAGCAGGTCCGCGCTGCCCGTGACGTCGATGGGAAGCGCTCCACGCTCAATCCTCTGTCGGAACACAGACAGACGCACCCACCTGTTGCCCGTTGGGAGAGCCGCTACCGCTATGCCGTGATCACCGCCGATGTGCTGACCGTCGCCCTGGTCGTCATCGCCGTCGGTGCCGTCATGAGCATCCGCCACGCCGCTTTCGGCCCGCTTTCCCTTGTCCTGCTGGATCTACTCACAGTGGTCGTGGTCGTCGGCTCGCTCGCGATCAACCGTGTGTGGACGTCGACGGTTCTCGGTCAGGGGGCCGAGGAGTTCCGAAGACTCGGCCGGGGTTTGTTCGGTGCCGTCGTGGCGCTCGGCCTCGGAGCGCTCGCCGTCGACATCCCCGGCGCCCGCCTGTGGGTCTTCGTCGTGGTACCCGCGATCGCCCTGGTCGCGTTCCCCATGCGATACCTCCTGCGCCGCCCCCTGCACCGCGGCCGCAGTGAAGGACGTTTCCTGCTCCCGGTCCTCGCCGCCGGCAACCTCGACACGGTCGAGGACCTCATCCACCGCACCAAGCGCGTCGCTCACCTGGGCTGGCGCGTGGACGCCATCTGCACCATCGACGGCCGCGGCCGCTCCGGCACCGATGTCGACGGCGTGCCCGTCGTCGGCCAGCTGCGCGAGCTCGCCGAGCACGTCCGCCGCGGCGGTTACCGCATCGTCGCCGTGACACCCGACGCCTACTGGACACCTCGCCGGCTGCAGCAGCTCGCCTGGGCCCTCGAGGGTTCCGGCGCGGAGATGGTCGTGTCTCCCGGTCTGATGGAGGTCGCGGGACCCCGCCTGCACATGAGCGCCGTGCTCGGCATGCCGTTGCTGCGGGTGAGCGAACCGGCACTGAGCGGCTTCCGCCGTCTGGTCAAGGAAGTCGTCGACCGCGTGGGCGCCTTCGTGCTCCTGGTCGCGCTGGCACCGCTGATGTTCGCCGTCGCCGCGTTCGTGATGATCGACAGCCGCGGTCCCGTCTTCTACCGCCAGAAGCGGGTCGGCAAGGGCGGTCAGCCGTTCACGATCATCAAGTTCCGCACCATGGTCACGAACGCCGACGCGTTGCGCACCAGGCTCGCAGCCGCCAACGAGGGCCACGGTCTGCTGTTCAAGATGAAGAAGGACCCGCGCATCACCAAGGTCGGCTCGTTCCTCCGCAGGTACTCGATCGACGAGCTGCCCCAGCTGTTCAACGTCCTCGCGGGCAGCATGTCGCTCGTGGGTCCCCGCCCGCCGCTGCCGGAGGAGACCGCGAAGTACTCCTCGGACGTCCGGCGCCGTTTGCTCGTGAAGCCCGGTTTGACCGGTTTGTGGCAGGTGAGCGGACGCAGCGATCTCTCGTGGGAGGAGTCGGTGCGCCTCGACCTGCGCTACGTCGAGGACTGGTCGCTCGCCCTCGACGCCGTGATCTTGTGGAAGACCTTCCGCGCCGTCTTCGGCGGCCAGGGGGCCTACTGATGGAGAACACTCCTGTGATTGGCATCGCCGTCATCGGCGCCGGGTACTGGGGGCCGAACCTCGTGCGCAACGCGCAGGCCACGCCCACGCTGCGCCTGCGCTACCTGTGCGACCTCGACGTGGAGAAGGCCCGGCGCGTTCTCGGGGAGTACTCGACCGTGCGCGCCACGGCGTCGCTGGACGAGGTGCTCGCCGACCCGGAGGTCCAGGCCGTCGCGATCGCGACACCCGCCGCCACGCACCTGCCCGTCGCACTGGCGGCGCTGGAGGCCGGCAAGCACGTCCTGGTGGAGAAGCCGCTCGCCGCCACCTTCGAGGACGGCCTGAAGCTCGTCGAGACCGCGGAACAGCGCGGCCTCACGCTGATGCTGGACCACACGTTCGCGTACACCTCGGCCGTGCAGCACCTGCGCAAGATCATCCGCGCTGGTGAGATCGGTGACATCCAGTACATCGACTCGGTGCGCATCAACCTCGGCCTGGTGCAGCCGGACGTGGACGTCCTGTGGGACCTCGCCCCGCACGACCTGTCGATCTTCGAGGCGATCCTGCCCGACGACGTCACCCCGGTGGAGGTCGCGGCGCACGGCTCCGACCCGATCGGCGCGGGCGTCGCGTGCGTCGGCCACCTGACGGTCCGGCTGTCCAACGGGGCGATCACGCACGTGCACGTCAACTGGCTGTCGCCGACGAAAATTCGCACGATGGTCATCGGCGGTTCGCAGCGCACGGTCGTCTGGGACGACAACAATCCAGCGCAGCGACTGTCCATTTACGACCGCGGTGTCGATCGTTCGGTCGAGCAGCAGAAGATCTCCTACCGCACCGGCGACATGGTGGCGCCGGCGCTGGTGGAGCGTGAGGCGCTGCGCACGATGATGGCGGAGTTCGCGGCGTCCATCACCGAGCAGCGCCCGCCCCTGACCGACGGCCGCGCGGGCCTGCGCGTGCTGGCGGTGCTGGAGGCGGCGTCGGAGTCGCTGCGCTCCGGCGGAGTCTTCGTTCCCGTTCAACAAGTTGAAGGCAGGGTTTCGGCATGACGGCACAGCCCATTTCGGGGCAGCGCGCACTCGTCACGGGTGGCGCGGGCACGATCGGGTCGTCGGTGGTCGACCAGCTGGTCGAGGCGGGCGCCGCCGAGGTCGTCGTGCTGGACAACTTCGTGCGCGGCCGCCGGGAGAACCTGGCAGGTGCGCTGGAGTCCGGTGTCGTCAAGATCGTCGACGGCGACATCAACGACAAGGCGCTCGTCCGCGAGCTGACCGAGGGCCAGGACCTCGTCTTCCACCTCGCCGCCATCCGGATCACCCAGTGCGCGGAGGAACCGCGCCTCGCGCTGGAGTGCCTGGTCGACGGCACGTTCACGGTCATCGAGGCCGCTGCGGCCGCCGGCGTGAAGAAGGTCATCGCGTCGTCGTCCGCGTCGGTGTACGGGCTCGCGGAGCAGTTCCCCACCAACGAGCGGCACCACCCGTACAACAACGACACCTTCTACGGCGCCGCGAAGGCGTTCAACGAGGGCATGCTGCGCAGCTTCAAGGCCATGTACGACCTCGACTACGTGGCGCTGCGCTACTTCAACGTGTACGGCCCGCGGATGGACGTCCACGGTCTGTACACGGAGGTGCTCATCCGGTGGATGGAGCGCATCGCCGACGGCAAGTCGCCGCTGATCTTCGGTGACGGGGCGCAGACGATGGACTTCGTGCACGTGCACGACATCGCCCGCGCGAACATCCTCGCCGCCAAGGCGCCGGTGACCGACACGGTGTACAACATCGCGTCCAGCAAGGAGACCTCGCTCAAGGAGCTCGCCCTCGCGTTGCTTGCCGCGATGGACTCCGACCTGCCGCTGGAGCACGGCCCCGAGCGCAAGGTGAACGGCGTGACCCGCCGGCTCGCCGACATCAGCGCCGCGGCCACCGACCTCGGGTGGAAGCCCGAGATCGAGATGGACGGCGGGCTGCGCGACCTCGTCGCGTGGTGGCGCGCCGAGAAGCAGAACGCCTGAGCGTTCGCCGAGCCGCGGCGCCGGCGCCCGCTGACACCCCCAGGTCCGCGTGGCGCCGCGCCGCACCCCAGTTGGAGCGTCTGCAAGTACCACCGCCTCGCGGTTGGTGGTACCTGCGGACGCCAGAACCGCCGACCGCCAGGTCGACGTGCGCCCCGGCGCACGCCACTGAAAGGCAGTAGAGCTGTGATTCCGGTTATGCGGCCGTTGCTCGGTGAGGAAGAGGCGCTCGCCGCCGCCGAGGCGGTGCGGTCCGGGTGGGTCGCGCAGGGGCCCAGGGTCCGGGAGTTCGAAGAAGCCTTCGCCGGCTCCGTGGGCGCCCGGCACGGCGTCGCCGTCTCGTCCTGCACCACCGGCCTGCACCTCGCCGTGCACCTGCTCGGCGTCGGCCCCGGTGACGAGGTCGTGGTGCCGTCGCTGTCGTTCATCGCGACCGCCAACGCGGTGCGCTACACCGGCGCGACCCCGGTCTTCGCCGACGTCGACGCCGCGACCGGCAACCTCACCGCGTCCACAGTGGAACCGGTCATCACCGCCCGCACGCGTGCGGTGATGGTCGTGCACCAGGCCGGTGTGCCCGCGGACGTCGACGCGCTCAAGGCGTTGTGCGAGCCCCGCGGCATCCCGGTGATCGAGGACGCGGCGTGCGCCGCGGGCTCCACCTACCAGGGCAAGCCGGTAGGCACCGGTGCGCTGCTGGCGGCCTGGTCGTTCCACCCGCGCAAGCTCCTCACCACCGGTGAGGGCGGAATGGTCACAACGGACGACCCGGACTGGGCCGTTCGGCTCAGGCGGTTGCGCGAGCACGGGATGAGCGTGTCCGCGGCGGATCGCCACAACGGCGGCTCCGCGGTCATCGAGCAGTACCTGGAGACCGCGTTCAACTACCGGATGACCGACATCCAGGCCGCCGTCGGCCTGGTGCAGCTGTCCAAACTGGACGCGATCATCGCCCGCCGCCGCGAGCTGGCCGCTCGCTACCACGAGTTGCTGGCCGATGTTCCCGGAGTCACCGCCGTCGGTGACCCCGAGTACGGCACCACGAACTACCAGTCGTTCTGGGTCTGGTTGCCGGAAGAGGCGCCGGACCGTCAGGACATCCTCGCGGGCCTTGCCGAACGCGGAGTGTCGGCACGGCGCGGAATCATGGCGTCACACCTCGAACCCGCCTACGAGGGTCACCCCAGCGCGCCGCTGCCGGTGACGGAGGCCTTCACCGCCAGGACGCTGATTCTCCCGCTGTTCCACGACATGACAAACGACGAGCAGGACACCGTCGTGTCAGCGTTGTCGGAAACTCTTCACACATCCCGTCTGACCGTCCGTGGTTGAAAGATAAAGATTCAGGTTGTTCCGGAACATTTTTGTGTTGCCACGTAACGGTTCCAATGAGATCGCCGACGTTCGGAGTAGCAGCCCTGTGCTGTCCAGCGTAGTGCGCGGATCACACACGGTAACTCTGTCCGAGAGGTGAAACCAAATGGTGGCTCAGCAGTCGCGTCTCGTGCGGGTGCTTGTGATCACGGCACTAATCGCATCCACGATGTTCGTGCTCGGGGTGTTCAACGCCCCCAACGCACACGCTGCTCCGTGTGACTTCCCGGTCACCAACAAGGTCGCGTGCGAGAACACCCGGCCCGGTGCCGACAACTGGCAGGCCCAGTACCGCGACGACGCGATCCTCGGCTACACCACGGACATCAGCTACACGCCCGGCCAGACCGTCAGCTTCAAGATGCTGACGTCGGCGTCGTCCTACAAGCTCGACATCTACCGGCTCGGCTGGTACGCGGGCAAGGGCGCGCGCCACATGGGCACGGTCAGCCGCAACACCCCGCAGAACCAGCCACCGTGTCTGCGGGACGGGCCGACCGCGCTCATCGACTGCGGCAACTGGGCCGTGTCTGTCAGCTGGAACATCCCGTCCACCGCGGTGTCCGGTTTGTACTACGCCCGTCTGACGCGCAACGACACCGGCGCCGAGAACGAGATCGTGTTCGTCGTCCGCGACGACTCGTCGACCTCGAAGATCCTCTTCCAGACCTCCGACGCCACCTGGGTCGCCTACAACCGCTACGGCGGCAACAGCCTCTACTTCGGTGACGGCCCCGGCCAGGGCGGCTCGTCGTACAAGGTCAGCTACAACCGTCCGTACACCGGCGGTGACGGTGACGAGAACTTCATCTTCAACGCCGAGTACCCGATGCTGCGGTTCCTGGAGCGCAACGGGTACGACGTCAGCTACACGACCGACATGGACTCCGCGCGGCGCGGGCACCTGATCAAGAACCACAAGGTGTTCATGGCCGTCGGTCACGACGAGTACTGGTCGAACGAGCAGATGGCGAACGTGATGGCGGCCCGTGACGCGGGCGTGCACATGGCGTTCCTGACCGGCAACGAGATCTTCTGGAAGACCCGCTGGGAGAAGAGCATCGACTCGTCCCAGACGGACTGGCGCACGCTCGCCTGCTTCAAGGAGACCAAGGGCACCCAGAACGACGGCCTGAACGACTGGACCGGCACGTGGCGCGACCCGCGCTACAGCCCGCCGCAGGACGGCGGCAGGCCGGAGAACGCGTTGCTGGGCAACATGTTCACCGTCAACGGCCGCCGGGACGACTCGCTGCAGGTGCCCGCCGAGTACGGCAAGATGCGGCTCTGGCGCAACACCGACCTGCAGAACATGGCGTCCGGCACCACGTACACGTTCCAGCCGGGCACGCTGGGCTACGAGTGGAACACCGTTTACGACAACGGTCACCAGCCCGCCGGTGTCGCGCAGATGTCGCGCACCACGGTGAACCTCGACGGTTACTACGCGCTGAAGAACTACGGCGACGAGTACGGCTCGAGCACCGAGACGCACGCGATCACCTATTACCGCGCGCCTTCCGGTGCGCTGGTGTTCGGCGCGGGCACCGTCCAGTGGGCGTGGGGTGTGGACGACGAACACGCCTTCCTCACGAACACGCCGACGTCGGACAAGCGGATCAAGCAGGCGACCGTCAACTTCCTCGCGGACATGGGCGTGCAGCCCTACCAGCTGTGGGCACCTGACGAGCTGGTGATCTCGGGCGCCATCAACGACAACGCGGCGCCAGCCGTGCTGGTCACGAGCGTGCCCTCGCAGGCGACGGTCGGCCAGCCGTACACGTTCAGCGGCACGGTGATCGACGCGTCCGGCCGCGTGGCGGGCGTCGAGGTCTCGACCGACGGCGGCAACCGCTGGCACTACGCCGACTGGCAGGCCGGCCAGACGACGTGGAGCTACACCTACACGCCGTCGCAGTCCGGCACCGCCGCCCTGCGGGTGCGCGCGGTCGACGACTCGCTGAACCTGTCCACGCCGGCGCAGGCCTCGCCGAACGTGGCCGCCCGCACCTGCCCGTGCGGCATGTTCTCCGGCCAGGAGGTACCGAAGGTCACCTCCGCCAACGACAACTCCCAGCTCGAGCTCGGCGTGAAGTTCCGCGCCGCGAGCGACGGCTACGTCCGCGGCGTGAAGTTCTACAAGGGCACCGGCAACACCGGCACGCACACCGGCTCGCTGTGGTCCGCCACCGGTGACCTGCTCGCCACCGGCACGTTCGCCAACGAGTCGCCGACGGGCTGGCAGACGCTGCTCTTCCCGTCGCCGATCGCGGTGAACGCCAACACGACCTACGTGGTCTCGTACTTCACGCCGACCGGGCACTTCGCGTACGACTCCGGTGGCTTCTACCAGCAGCAGGCCTACATGGAACCGATCACCGGCCTGAAGTCAGGTGTTGACGGGCCGAACGGTGTGTTCCGCTTCGGCGCGGGCTTCCCGAACAACTCGTTCGACCACACCAACTACTGGGTCGACGTGGTGTGGGCGCCGGACCCCGGTCCCGACACCCGCGCGCCGATCCAGACCGCGATGTCCCCGGTGTCCAACGCCGGCTCGGTCGCGCTGAACACCACGGTGTCCGGCACGTTCGACGAGAACGTGACGCTCAACTCGGCGCAGGTGACGGTGACCGGCCCGTCGGGTGCGGTGTCCGGCACGACGTCGCTGTCCGAGAACGCCCGCACGGTGACGTTCACACCGTCCGCTCCGCTGGCGGCCGCCACGTCCTACACGGTCACGATGAGGGCCGCGGACGCGTCGAACAACATGTCCTCGCAGGCGAACTGGACGTTCACGACCGGCTCGCCACGACCGGCGGCCTGCCCGTGCACGATCTGGGACGACTTCGCGGCACCCGCCGTGGTCGACGCCGGTGACACCACCCCCGTCGAGGTCGGCACCAAGGTCCGCTTCGACGGCAAGGGCGAGGTGCTCGGCGTCCGCTTCTACAAGGGCACCGGCAACACCGGCACGCACATCGGCTCGCTCTGGACCGCGTCGGGCCAGCTGAAGGCCCAGGGCACCTTCACGGACGAGACCACGTCCGGCTGGCAGAAGCTGATGTTCAACTCGCCGGTCGCGGTGGACGCGAACACGACCTACATCGTGTCGTACTACGCCCCGAACGGCCGGTACTCGGTCAGCTCCGGCTACTTCAACGGCCAGGGCGCGGACTACCAGTCGCTGCACGCGTTGCAGAACGGCGTGGACGGCGGCAACGGCGTCTACCGCTACGGCACTGGCGGGGGATTCCCGACGGCGTCCTACAACGCGACGAACTACTGGGTCGACGTCATCTACCGCAACGGTCTCAACGGCGACACGACGCCACCGACGCTGACGAACCGCACGCCGGGCGTCGACGCGACGAACGTGGGCCTGCAGACCCCGCTGACGGCGACGTTCAGCGAGCCGATCGACCCGGCGTCGGCGCAGATCTGGCTGACCGACCCCAAGGGCGGGAAGCTCACCGGCTCGGTGTCGCTGTCCGCGGACCAGAAGACGGTGACGTGGACGCCGGCCGGCAAGCTCGTGCCCGGCACGCGGTACCAGGCGCGCGTGGGCATCGCGGACGTCAACGGCATCGCGATGCCGACGCCCGCGGAGTGGGGCTTCACCACCACGACCACGCCGACCTGCCCGTGCTCGCTGTTCAGCACGGCGACGGTGCCTTCCGTGACGTCGGCCGACGACTCCGGTGCCTACGAACTGGGCGTGCGGTTCAGCCCGACCCAGTCCGGCCAGATCACCGGTGTCCGCTTCTACAAGGGCGCGGGCAACACCGGCACGCACACGGGTTCGCTGTGGAGCGCGTCCGGCCAGCGCCTCGCCACCGGCACGTTCTCGAACGAGACAGCGACCGGCTGGCAGACGCTGACGTTCTCGCAGCCGGTGGTCGTGAGCGCCGGGCAGACCTACACCGCGTCGTACACGACCACCACCGGCCACTACGCGGTGAACGGCGGGTACTTCTCGACCGGTCCGGTGAACTCGGGGCCGCTGACGGCACCGCAGGAGCAGAACGGCGTGTTCGTGCCGGGATCCGGGTTCCCGACGATGACGTACGGCTCCGGCAACTACTGGGTCGACGTCGTCTACCAGCCGAACGCGGACAACGACGCCCCGGTGCTGCAGTCGCACACGCCGCTGTCCGGAGCGACCGAAGTGGACCTGACGTCGGCAGTCACCGCGTCGTTCAACGAGCCGGTCGACCTGGGTGGTGCGCAGTTCACGGTCACCGACCCCGGTGGCGCGCGCATCGCGGGCACGCTGGCGTTGTCGCAGGACAGCAGGATGATCACGTTCACGCCCGCTGCCAGGCTCGCGGCGTCCACCGTGTACTCGGTGAGCGTCCGGGTCGCGGACACGTTCGGCAACATGATGGCCGGCCCCGTCACGTGGTCGTTCACCTCGGCGATGACGCAGACCTGTCCGTGTTCGCTGTTCAGCGCGGCGACCGTGCCGACGGTGACCTCGGCTGACGACGGCGGCGCGTACGAGCTCGGCGTGAAGTTCACGTCCACGGCCAACGGCCAGATCACCGGCGTGAAGTTCTACAAGGGCGCTGGCAACACCGGCACCCACACCGGGTCGCTCTGGTCCGCGGACGGCACCCGCCTGGCGACCGGCACGTTCTCCGGTGAAACGGAGTCGGGCTGGCAGACGCTGACGTTCTCGTCGCCGGTGCCGATCACGGCCGGGACCACCTACGTGGCCTCGTACACGACCACCACGGGTCACTACGCGGTGAACGCCGGCTACTTCGGCACGGTGACCTCGCCGCCGCTGAGTGCCACGGCGTCGGCCGGTGTGTTCACGGCCGGGTCCGGGTTCCCGACGACGACCTACAACGGTGGCAACTACTGGGTCGACGTGGTGTTCCAGTGATTCCACGGCCACTGCTGCTCGTCGGAGCAGGCGGACTCGCCCGCGAGGTGCTCGCGGCGGTCCGCCTCCTCCCGGACGTCTGGAACCCCGTCGGGGCGCTGGACGACACCGCTGCCCTGCACGGCACCCTGATCGACGGGGTGCCCGTGCTGGGCGGGCTCGCACAGTTGCCTGCTCTTCTCGAGAACGAACATCCGGACGCGGCCGTCGTATGTTGCGTTGCGAACGCGCGGCGGCCGTTGTCCCGGTTGAACCTGGTGTCCCGGCTCGGGCTGCCGGACGAGCGGTGGGCGACCGTCGTGCATCCGGCGGCCGTCACGTCCGGTGCCTCTCTGGGCGCCGGCACGGTCCTGCTCGCGGGTGTCGTGATCACGACCCCGCTTTCGGTCGGCCGGCACGTGGTGGCGATGCCGCACGTGCTGATCACCCACGACGACGAGGTGTCGGACGGCGTCACGTTCGCCGGCCGCGCCTCGCTCGGCGGGGGTGTGTTCGTGGGGGAGTCCGCGTACCTGGGACAGGGAGCCTTGGTGCGCGAGGGAGTGAAGATCGGCGCCGGTGCCGTGGTGGGCATGGGAGCCGTTGTCCTGCAGGACGTTCCGGCAGGCCAGACGTGGGCCGGGGTGCCGGCCCGCCCGTTGCGTGGGGAGAGCGCGTGATCGAGATTCCGCTGGTGGACCTGCGTGCCCAGCACGAGCAGGTGGCCGACGAGGTGGCCGACGGCTGGGCAGAGGTGCTCAAGACGACAGCCTTCATCAACGGCCCCCAGGTCGCCCGGTTCGAGTCGGAGTTCGCCGCCTACCAGGAAGTTCCGCACGCCATCGGCGTCGGCAACGGCACCGACGCGATCGAGCTCGCGCTGCGTGCGCTCGGCGTGGGTCACGGCGACGAGGTCGTGCTGCCCGCCAACACGTTCATCGCCACGGCCGAGGCGGTGGCCCGCTGCGGCGCCACGCCGGTGCTGGTGGACTGCGTCGACGACACGCTGCTGATCGACGTGTCCCAGGTGTCCTCTGTGGTCACTTCACGCACCAAGGCCGTTGTGCCCGTCCACCTCTACGGCCAGGCCGCGCCGGTCGAGCAGCTGCAGGGTCTGCCCGTCGTCGAGGACGCCGCCCAGGCGCAGGGCGCGCGCCGCAACGGTGTGTCCGTCGGCGGTCTCGGTGTCGCGGCCGCGACCTCGTTCTACCCCGGCAAGAACCTCGGCGCGTACGGCGACGGCGGCGCGGTGCTGACGACGTCGGACGCGGTGGCGGAGTCCGTGCGGTTGCTGCGCGAGCACGGTTCGCCGCGCAAGTACGAGCACCCGGTGCTGGGCTTCAACAGCCGCCTCGACACGCTGCAGGCCGTCGTGCTGTCCGCGAAGCTGCGCCGGCTGGAGGGCTGGAACCAGGCCCGCCGCGCGGCTGCCCTGCGCTACACCGAGATGCTGGCCGACGTGGAGCGGGTGCGCGTCCCCGTGGTGCTCGACGGCAACCTGCCGGTGTGGCACCTCTACGTCGTGCGCGTGCCGGACCGCGACCGCGTGCTGTCTTCCTTGCACGCCGCGGGAATCGGCGCGGGCATCCACTACCCGACGCCGCTGCACAAGACCGGTGCGTTCAGCGGCCTGGGCGGTTCGTTCCCGGTCGCCGAGCAGTCCGCGGCGGAGATCCTGTCGCTGCCGTTGTTCCCGGAGATCACCGAGTCGCAGCAGGCTCGCGTGGTGGAGGCGCTGACGGAGGCCCTGAAGTGACAGAGGCCGCGATGACCGGTGTGCGCGTGCACCCCCACGGGCTGTGCGAGTCCACCGACGTCGGCGACGGCACGCGCGTGTGGGCCTTCGCGCACGTGCTGCCAGGCGCGCGCATCGGTCGTGACTGCAACATCTGCGACGGCGCGTTCGTCGAGTCGCGCGCGGTGCTGGGCAACAACGTGACCGTCAAGAACGGCACGCTGGTGTTCGACGGCGTGACGTGCGAGGACGACGTGTTCCTCGGCCCGAACGTGCTGTTCACCAACGACCTGCGCCCTCGCGCACACATCAAGAAGGCCGGCGACGCCCTCGAGACCACCCTGGTCCGCCGCGGCGCGACGCTCGGCGCTGGCACGGTAGTCGTGTGCGGCACGGAGATCGGCTCGTACGCGTTCGCCGCCGCCGGCTCGGTGATCACCCGCTCGGTGCCCGCACACGCGTTCGTGGCGGGCAACCCGGCGGTGGTGAAGGGCTGGGTCTGCGCGTGCGGTGCGCGGCTCTCAGACGACCTGTCGTGCCCGGAATGCGGTACGAGGCACGAGCGGACCCCCGACGGCCTCAAAGCCGTCTAGCGCGCGGGTGAGGCCGCCGAAGCCGTAGGCTCCGGCGGCCTTCCACTAGGCGGGTTCCCACTCAACGAGCCGGTCCAGCACCCGCAGGTCCCCGTCCAGCTTCAACGACTCCCCCTGCGTGCGGCCGTAGAACCACATCAGAAAATCGGCGGCCGCGCCGCGCCCGGTGGCATCGGGCTCGGCCTCGGTCACGTCGCCCGCCCGTGCACCGTCGGCATCGAGCCAGAGCCGCCACGAACGCCCCTCGGTGACGTGGTAGTCGATGACAGCGGGTTCGTGCGGCCAGGCGCTCGTGGTGGCGACGCAGGTGCTCAGGAACTCGTCGACACCGTCGAGCGCGATCCCGGCCGGCAGCGGCTGCGGATCGCCCGCGGTGAGCTGCGCGTCGTAGGTGTGCATCGAGATCTCCTGGAGCTGGCGCCTGGCGGCGGCACCGCTGGTCTGCGGTGACTGCGAGTCGCCCCAGGGAGTCCAGCAACCGCGCTCCGGACCGGCCTCCTCCAGCGCGTTCAGCAGCTCCCGCGTGGGCTCGGTCATCCACGCCACAGCGGCATCGCGCTCCCGCGGGGCGACCGAGGGAGTCCTGTCCGGGGGAGCAGAGGCGGGCCCCGCGCCGACGATCGCGGCCCACTTGCGGCGTCCGTCACCCAGGTGCTGCACGAGGTCGTAAAGCGTCCACTCAGGACAGCTGGGCACCTGCGCGTCGAGGTCGGACGCGGCGACCGCGGCGCAGAAGGCGGCGGTTCGCTCGTCGATCAGCCGCAGGAAGTCGGGAAACATCAGTTGCACCGCGGCTGTCTACCATCGCGAGCGGCGGCGCGACAGCGATTTTCGCCGACGGCGTGGGCGCGGCCAGGTGACGTGCCCCGCGGGTGCACTGCTGTTGGGTGGCCTGACGCGTTCGGGTGGCTGAGCTGGGTGGTGCTGGAGGTTGGCCAGCGCGGTTGGGTGCCTGTCCGCGTCAAGGGGTTCGGGCTGTGGGTGGTGGGCTGTGAGCGGTGGGGCTGTGGGCTGTGGGCGGTAGGGCTGTGAGCGGTGGGCGCGCGGGCGGTGGGCGCGCCGGCTGTGGGCGGTAGCGGGGCGCCGGGCGGAGGCGTGGTGGTTGGCGCCGGGTCGTGGTTACGCGGCGGTGTGTATTCGGTTTTGCCGGGGTTTTCGTTGCGGGTCGATGAACGCGGGCGGCCGGAAGTGCGGTAGGCCGCTGATCATGTGGATCTGCCAGTCGGAGTGGTGGATGAGGTCGTGGTGGCGGCGGCAGAGCGGTACGAGGTTGTTGAGGTTGGTTGGGCCGCCGTTTGCCCAGTGGTGGATGTGGTGGGCTTCGCAGTGGCTGGGTGGTCTGGTGCAGCCGGGGAAGGCGCAGCCTTGGTCTCGTGTGACGAGCATGCGGCGTAGTCCGGAGTTGAGGGCTCGGGTTTTGCGGCCGACGTCGTGGATTTGGGAGCGGCTGCCGAGCAGCATCGGGATCACGCCGGAGTCGCAGGCGATCTTGCGGACCTGGTTCATCGGGAGGTGGTCGCCGTTGTCGAGCCGTGCGGTGCCGATGGCGGCGCGGAGTTTGTCGTAGTCGACGGTGACGGTGAGCTGGACGCGTTCGCCGCCGTGGATGCGGTGGTGGTCGGCGCGCAGCGCGAGGTCGACGATCTCGCAGAACGCGTCCCCTTCCCGTTCGGGCGCGAACCGGAGGTCCTCGGGGGCGGGTTTGGCCAGTGGGTCGAGTAGCGCGTCGAGCTTGGCGCCGGTGTCCAGGTCGAGGTCGGCGAACAGCTGGTACCGGCCGCCCTGTCTGCGGCGGCGCACGGTGTTGCGCGGCGGGGCCGGTTCGGGGTCTTTGGGTTCGGGCCCGTCCTGGTCGAGGTGGTAGGCGAGGTTCTTGCAGAAGGCTTTGGCTGAGCGGGGTTCGTGTTCGAGCGCGTACCGCACGATGTGTTCTTCGGCCACGGCGGGCAGTTCCGTCATCGCCTCGGCCAGAACATCGACGTGGTCTTCTGACAGCGCGCCCTCGGCCATCGCGGCCGCGACCCCCGGGCAGTACCGGCTCCATCAGGGAGCCGGTCGGGGTCATCGTGGGGTACAAGGCGGCTGCCTGCTTGAGCTTGCGGCGAGTGACCTTGGGGTCCCAGTGCAGGGTGTGCTTGAAGACTTCGACGAGATCCTTGTATCCCAAGCTTTCTGCTGCGCCCTGCTGCTGCAGCGCGCCGACGATCTCCACCACCTGGAACTGAAGCTGTTGCAGCGCACGGACTTTCCGCTTGAGCTCGTCGAGGAGCTCAAGCGGGGAGGCGAGTCCGAGGGGTGGCATGCGTCCATTGTGGCAGGAACACGTGTTCGAATGCCATTCCACGAGCCTGTCACGATTTTTGTGTAAGCCAGAGGTGATTTGCTTACATTTGTAGGTTATCAGAAAAGTATGCGACCGGGGAAGAGGTTGATCAGTGTGTTCAATGCCACCTTCCAGCCGTGCGTTCCCG